>CAZSIJ010000012.1:0-73712 GCA_964607065.1 uncultured Desulfobulbus sp.
CACCATGCATGCTGTCCTGAAATACCGCCAGCAACTCGAAGATGTTGCCAGACAGAGGTTGTATCAGGCGATGGAAGAGGAAGCACGCATGCAAAAAGCACTGCTTCAGATCAATGAAGAGCTGACTGACTTATACAGCGGCCTGCAGAAGGATAAAGAACAGGGTACCACCGTTGACCGCCTGATCCTCTTTGATCACAGGATCGAAGTAGTAAAAGAGCTGGCTGTGCTTCGACAGAACGAACTGAAAAAGCAGCAGGTACAGGTTGCAAATAAAAGACAACTGTTGGTCAAGGCAAGCAAGGATAGAAAAATAATGGAAAAACTCCGTGAACAACAAAATGCTGCCTATGCGCAATATCTTGAGAAAAAAGAGACCATCATGCTCGATGAAATTGCCGTTCTTTCATACGCCCGGAAGCAGGGTGAGGTGAAAAATGTCTGAACCCTCTCTTGTGCCACAGAAGACCTCATGGAGCCGACGAAAATGATCATGAAACATACCCTCGTTGCCGCGTTTATCCTCGTTTTCCTCACCTGCACCCTGACCCATGCGGAGAAGCAGACAACCCCTGTACCAGTCAAAACAAGCCAGGAAAAACAATACGGATCCGTGGAGGAACGACGGATCATGGAATCCTTACAGGGGGAAAGCGGTTCGCCGATGAATAAGGAACGCGACGATCTGGAGAATAAAAAAAAGGAACTAAAGAGATTAGAAAGCGAAGTCGATAAGAAACTTGACCAGCTTAACCAGATGCGCGTACGAATCGAAAAACTTCTGGCTGAAAAGGAAGCAAAAGAGTCCAAAAAGATCCAAGAACTTGCCAAAATGTATGAAAAAATGGCCGCTGATAAGGCGGCACTAATCTTAAGCGCAGTCGATCAAGACTTGGCAGTTTCCATCCTCGCAAAAATGAAAACCAAATCAGCCGCAAAAATTCTCAACAACATAGAACGAGAAAAAGCGGCCAAACTGTCAACAGCGTATTCATTGGATAACTGATATATTATGCAACCAACCCCTCTCGTATCTGTTGACATGATGTCCGCCGGACCACCAGCCAGTGCATCAGCCGCAAAGACAGGACAAGATGGTATCTTTGCCGCTCATCTCTCGGCAGCCTCACAGGGACAGACAACAATCACCCCGCAAGCAAAGACAGCAACCAAGCAGGAAAGCCCCTCTACTGGTGACGAGCAAATCCTTGATTCAGGTGATGCGTCGACCGCTAAACCCAAAGAAGAGCTGAACACTCTAGAGACAGAGAACGAAACCACCGGAAAAACCACCGCACCCGGTTACAATCTCGCCGCACAGTTGAAAGAATTTTTCTCCGCAAAAGAGACAGGTACCGACACCACCAAAAAGACCATCGCCGCTGATGACACACCTAATGTTGGCGAATCCAACGACGACCTGACCGCCGATGCGACCCAGAAAAGCTCCGCAGGTGCAGCCAACGCCGCCATAATCCCGTTGTATTGGACCGGTGCCGACATTGGATCCCTCCCAAACCAGAGCATCGCCAAAACACCGAACAACGAATCGACACTATCCAGGATGCTGAATGCCATCACTTCGGCCGCCAAGGAAACAACGGGAGCGCCGCAAACCAATAGTCCGGTCACCCCAACACAAGCAAAAGCTGAAGCAGAAGCACCGGTCGTAGCAAAAGCAGAAGCAACGGCCATACTACAAACTGATCCAGCCGTACAGGCCTTCACCATTGAAGCGAAGCAGCCTCTTCTCCCGACAAATCAGCTATTAGCAGTACCAGGCATTGCCGCCGCAATCTCCGTGCCGAAAGCCAATTTGAGTGGAAATATTAGCATCGCCAAAAATGACACTGCCAGCCTCCAGTCCCAGGCAACCGTTTCCTTTGTGCCTGATGCGACTCCGTCAGTAGAAGCCGCCAGCCTGACTGAAAAGTCCAAAATCGCCTCACCTGCAATCACGGCCCAAAGCCAAGCCGTCGCAATCCAGACACCCGCTCAACAAAACCCGGCACAGCAGGGTGGCGATCAAATCGTTCAAAACAAGTACGGCCAGATTATTACTATCTATCAAGCAAGCGAATCTCAGGAAATGGCCGCCCCCACGTCAATCGAAAGCAAACCGCTAGCTACTGTAACAACCGGCAAGACGATAGATGCCAACAACAATTTCATCCAATCCCAACTCGCCAATGATGCTGCCACTAAAGCCCTGGATAAAGAGAGTGGCAACCAGCAGCAGGATACGGCAAAAGACAACCAGCAAAAGGGTGCTAATACCGCAAAAACCAACATGATTGTGCAGTTTCAACCCGAACAACAGATACCCCAGACTTCCCAACTGACCGTTGGCACTGAAAACCAGTCACTCATATTCCACAACCAACAGGTCGGCACACCACAGCTCAGCACACCGCTGACAGAAACCTCCTCACTGCGGCTGCCTTCTGGCTTAACGGTTCCTGGAGAGACGGTGGTCGACCAGATGATTTCCCATTTTTCCGTGAACAACCACCTGGAATCCGGCACCGTCAACCTGAAGCTTCACCCGCAGGAACTTGGCGAATTAAGGATGGAAATCAAAATAACCCAAGATACTATCAAAGCCCATTTTATTGCCCAGACCTCCCAAGCCCAGGAGATGCTCACTCAGCATCTGCCTAGGTTGCGCGAAGCCTTGGAGCAACAGGGATTGCACCTGCAAAAGGTCGAGGTTACGATCGCTGCCAACGACAGCTTCAGCAGAGATCAGTTCCAGGGTAATACCGGACAGCAGCAATCAAACCCATCAATGCACAACAGCAGAGGGAGTCAACCGATTTTCACCCTCGACGCGGTTGAAGAAACCCAAGAAGCCACACAAATTATAAACAATCTCAGTGTAATGGCTTAATCAGGAGTACACATCATGACCACTATTTCAGGAACAACATCTGCCGCAACGGCAACAACAGCAACGACAGCAGCGGCGGCCACAAGCAAGACCTTGGGACAGAGCGATTTTCTCAACCTGCTGGTCGCTCAGCTGAAGAATCAAGATCCGCTTAATCCTTCAGATCCGACCCAGTTCACTTCGCAACTGGCGCAATACAGCCAATTGGAACAACTGTTCAACCTCAATAGTTCTATGGGCAACCTCACTACTGCCCAGAGCAACTCCGAGCGGCTTTCATCGCTTTCGCTCATCGGCCAGGACGTAGTGGTTCAGGGCTCCGACTTCGCGCTAGGGAATACCTCCGCGCAACTTGGCTACAAAACAGACGGTACCGCCGCCAGCGTCAAACTAAATATCCAGAACAGTGACGGGAAAACTGTTGGCACGCTTGCAGGTAAAGATCTCACGGCAGGCAATCATTTCCTTACCTGGGACGGAAAGGATGGTAGTGGCAACATGCTTCCTGCAGGCACTTACACTATTACCGTTGATGCAAAAAACAGCGCTGGAGCAAGCGTTAACGTTTCTTCGCTGATACGAGCAACGGTGACCGGCGTTGATTTAAGCGGCAGTGAAGCACAGATCGTCACCGGTTCAGGGGAATACAAAGTTTCCTCCATCTTCGGCGCTTATAACAGCGGCCAGAGTGCGCTTGACAACGGCAAGAGTTAAACGGAAGGGCATAAGGAGGAGACGCCACATCCTCAAAGCAATCCACAGCAACTAGCAAGGATGCAAAGCTGTACAACGACCATATTGCACGATCACTGCTGAGGCTACGACAGCTGACAAGGCAATACTAAAACAATCTCTGACGCAACGGATGGCGCGGGGATAATTGAGGAGAGGACAAACGGTACCATGATTATCGGAACCGTTTCGATGCAGAAATTCTCTCCATTATTTTCTTGAACAATTATCCAATCCACCAACCAAGTAGGAGGTTGTTATGGGCATTCAAAGTGCAATGTATAGCGGTGTCAGCGGGCTCAATGCCAATTCCCAGGCGATGAGCGTTATCGGCAACAATCTTGCCAATACCAACACCTTGGGATTCAAAAGCTCACGCAGTGTCTTTTCCGATCTCCTGTCGAGCAATGTTGCCGGTTCCGGCGGCAATTCGCAGGTCGGCCGCGGTGTAGGTTTATCGACCGTTGACAATGTTTTGAGCCAAGGAACCTTTGAGACCACCGCCTCCGATACCGATGTCGCCATCGAAGGCAATGGCTTCTTTGTTCTCAAAGAACCAGGCAACACCACCGATTTCTACTCTCGGGCTGGTGCGTTCCGTTTCAACGGCGAAGGCTATCTGGTCAATCCTGAGGGTTTAGTTGTTCAAGGTAAGCTGTTCGACCCCGTTGATAACGCCACGCTTCTCGCGGCAGATCCCACCAACATCCAGGTGGCCAATGTCGGCTTGATACCAGCCAATGCCACGACCGAATTAACCTTCACAACCAACCTCAATGAAAAATCAAAACTGCTGGATGCCGGGACGAAATCGGCACCCGGAGGAGCGGTAGCAACAGCTGTAGCTATTGGTGCTGGTGAACTCACCATAAACGGCATCGCTATCCCTGCTAACGCCGCCGCTACTCCCGCAACGAAGGCTACGTATCTCAACACTCTAACAACATTAACCGGTGTCACCGCTACTGAAAGCGGGGGTATAATTACCTTAACCACTCCTCTTAGCAGTACCAATATCACCATTGGCGGCACCTCCCCCGCTACCATCGGTTTTGCATCTGGTACACCGGCCTTAACAAGCATCGTCACTAACCCAAATATTGACCCCACTGATAAAACGACCTACAATTATTCCGCTTCATCCCAGGTCTTTGACTCGTTAGGCAATAGCCATATGGTCTCTGTGTACTGGCGACTGACGAGCGATGCCACCAATTCCTGGAAAATGGGGTACACTGTTGACAACAACAACACTCTGCCAATTGCAACCCTTGCAACACCTTTGGTCTTCGGAACTACCGGCAACCTCCCTGACACCGACGGTGACGGCAAACCCAATCCTGTACACGAGACCATTAATATCGCAGGTTTGACCAATGGTGCAAATCCTCTGTCCATAGATCTAGCATTTGACTGTACCCAGTTCGACAGCGATTCTGTGGTTATCGGCCAGAAGCAGAATGGGTATAGCGCCGGATCTTTGACCAATGTGGCCATCAACGGCGACGGTATCGTAGTAGCATCCTACTCCAACGGCAAACAGATCAATATCGCCCAACTGGTTCTTGCTAAATTCCAGAACCCAGGCGGCCTGCAGCTAGCTGGTTCCAATCGCTATACAGCACCTGCCGAGGTTGGGACCATCCGGGTTGGTATTCCCGGCTCGGAATTGGGCAAAGTCTTTACCAACTCCCTGGAGCAATCAAATGTCGATATGGGTCAGGAGTTCGTCAAAATGATCACCACTCAGCGCGGTTTCTCGGCAAACTCCAAAATCATCACCACAGTGGATGAGATGCTCGGCGAGTTGATTAACCTGAAACGATAACCAAAGTCATTATCCTGACACCAGGCTCCCCTGATCCCCACGTTCAGGGGAGCCTTACCTGTTTGCGTCATACCGTTCAAACGCCACCACTTGCCTGGCACCCCTCATTCTGTATCCATATTGATTTTTTGGCATTTTACTTGCAAACTTGCCATTGAATTGAATTTTAGGTACACTCTGCTCATTCATGCGTACCGCTCCTTCGTTCATGCAGCCAGTTGTGCCCTGATTCTCCCTGACCGTCTTTCGGCCCCAATTTTGGCGCAGCCTCGAACCGGTAGCGTCATCGAAAGAGAACAGGACAAATAACAGACAATTCGGCTGTGCTGTACGAAGCAATTACCATTTGATTAAACAAGACAGCAAGCTATCCACTCCCCATCTCCTTTCAGATGGCGCGGCACACACGAGGAAAACACTATGGCAGAGAAAGAAAAGAAAAAGGAAGAGCCGGAGAAAAAGGGCGGCGGCAAAAGCAAGCTGATCATTATCATCGCAGCGGTCGTTTTGCTAGGGGTCGGAGGGGGGGCTGCTTATTATTTCCTCGTTTTCAAACCGCATCAACTCGAACTACAAAAGAAGAAAGAAGAGGAAAGTAAGGCTGCTTCACTGATCAAACCCATACCGGAAGAAGCTAAAATCGGGCCCATGGTGGAAATCAAGGAGTTTGTCGTCAATATAATCGGCGAAGAGGCCACTCATTACGTCAAGGCCTCGCTCACGCTGGAACTGGATAAAGAGGCCGCAGTTCAAGAAGTTGGCAAGCGGATGCCGCAGATCAGGGACGCTATCCTTCTGCTCATCAGCAACAAAACCTTTACTGAACTGCAGGACACTCAGGGTAAAAATCAGGTCAAGGCTGAACTAAAAACAAAAATCAATTCCTTTCTCAAAACCGGCAGTGTCAATAACATCTACCTCACAGATTTCGTTGTGCAGTGAACCCTCATGGAACCGATACTCACCAAAGATGAAATTGCTGATCTGCTCGCAGCGATCAGGGCGGGAAAAGTCTCCGCGGACTTTGTGGGCAACGGACTGTTCCAATCCAAGCAATTCCTCAACTCCACAGAGATCGATCTTTTTCAGACATTTAAAAAGCCTGGTGGCAGGGGAGAAGTGCGTATCCCCAACCTCGACCTCATCATTGATAACTTTTCCCGCAGATTCGCTACCAGCCTAACGAATACCTTGCAACGCAATTTCACGGTGGAACGGGAAGAAATTGCGACTACTGATTTCCAGCAGAGCATCTTGGATATTGACAACCAGGGAGCAGTAGGCATTTTCAGCACTGCCCCGCTGAAATACGGCTGCCTCTTTCATTTCGATACGCGCCTGGCCTTCACCCTCCTGGAAATGATGCTCGGATCCTCGCCATTAAGCGAATCGCTTGCCCTTGACCGCAGCCTTACCACCATCGAAATCGCCATCCTTAAGACCACCATGACGGATATATGCACTGAATTGCAGAAGGCGATGCAATCGGTTGTTGCCCTGCGACCTCAGCTGACCAGAGTGGAAAATAATTTCCGCCTCGTCAACATTGTCGAGCCGAAGACTGAGGTTCTGGTCACCCTCTTCACTATACAAATTGCCGGCGAACCCTGCGGCCAGATGCGCTTTATCATCCCTTACCTCACCCTTGAACCCTTGCAGGAAAAATTCAAGGAACTGGTCACCTTTACCCCTCCTGCAACCAACACCTGGACAAATCGACTTGCTCGAGAAGCCATGGAAATGGAAAGCAGTGTCACTGCCAGTTCAGGCCTGATCACCATGACGATTCGAAAGATTCTTGATCTGCGTCCAGGCGATATCATTGACCTACAGTACAATCCGGATCAACCGCTAACCATCATGGTTCAGGAACAACCGCTTTTTCTCGCTATTCCCGGAGAGAGAAACGGTAAGAAGGCCTTTCATGTCACCGGCCGCTACAGCAACAGATTAGGAGGAATCCATGGCAGCACCTGATACTTTGGGGCAGCAGAGGTCCAACACCCTGAACCCCGAGGAAACCGCAGAATTACTCAAAGAAAATCCACAGCAGACTGCCAGTGCCAACGGCCACGACGGCCTTGCCAGGGATATGGAATTTCTGTACGACGTACCGCTGCAGGTTTCGGTGGAGGTCGGCCGGGCCAGGATACTGCTCAAAGATCTCCTCCAAATGAGTGAGGGCTACGTGGTCGAGCTGGACAAACTGGCTGGAGAACCGCTCGATCTTTACGTCAACTCCCGTCTCATCGCCAGAGGCGAAGCAGTCAAGGTGGGAGATAAGTTCGGCATCAAGTTGACCGAAGTCATCAGTCAGTCCGACCGGGTTGAGAAACTGGGCTGACCCATGCACCTTGTTACTCTTTTCCTCATACTGCTGACTCCGACGATTGCACTAGCCACCGAACTGCCGTCCATGGGCGGGGCCCTGCTCCAGATGGGCTGGGCTCTGCTGGTGGTGACCGGCCTCATCCTCGCCATATACGGGCTAGCAAAAAAACGTCTATTCCTAGGCAAGATGGGGGGCAACGCCATCAAAATCATCGAAATGCGACCACTCATGCCAAAATCATCCCTGGCGCTGGTGGAGGTTAGAGGCAAGGAATATTTGCTCGGCATCAGTGCAGACAGAATCCAGCTTATTGCCGATCTTTCCCAGGTCACGAAGGACAAACCTGATTTCGACTCGCTGCTGGCGGAGCGTCAATGAAACGGCTAGCCCTGTTTGTCAGCCTATTGCTGCTGCTCGCCCCTGAGATAGCTGCGGCAATTAACCTGCCCACGCTCTCCCTGGGTGTCAAGGATGCGACCAATCCCGCCGAGGTTTCGACAGCCCTGCAAGTGCTGCTTGTCCTTACCATCCTGTCGGTTGCCCCGGCCATCCTGCTGATGACAACCGCCTTCACCCGGATTATCATTGTTCTGGGTTTTGTCCGTCAGGCCATGGGCACCCAAAATACCCCTCCCAATCAAGTCTTGCTGGGACTGGCCCTGTTCCTAACCTTTTTCATCATGGCGCCGACCATCAACACCATCAACACCCAGGCCCTGCAGCCCTATATCCAGGAAAAAATCACCCAGCAGCAGGCACTGGAACGATCCTTGGGAGTGATGCGTGAATTCATGTTCTCCCAAGTTCAGGAGAGCGAATTACAGCTTTTCATTGATATCACCAAAGAGGAACAGCCCGCCGATAAAAAAGAAGTCTCGTCCATGATCCTCATCCCGGCGTTTATGCTTTCGGAATTAAAGCGCTCTTTTCAGATGGGTTTCATGATCTACGTCCCCTTTCTGGTCATTGACATGCTGGTTTCCTCGGTCTTGATGGCCATGGGCATGATGATGCTGCCTCCCGTTGTCATCTCCCTGCCTTTCAAACTGCTGCTTTTTGTCCTTGTTGACGGTTGGCAGTTGGTTGTCGGCTCCCTGATGAAAAGTTTCGGCTGAAACATGCAACCTTCCTTCTACACCCGAGGAACATCATGACCCCAGAGGCCGTTATACATATCGGTAAGAAGGCTGTTGAAACCATTCTCCTCACCTCTGCCCCCATGCTACTCGCCGCCATGGTGATCGGCCTCCTTATCAGTATTTTTCAGGCCGCAACCCAGATCAACGAGCAGACCATGACCTTTATTCCTAAAATCGTCGCCGTCTTCCTGACTCTGCTTATTTTTGGACCATGGATCATCGAAATGCTGATCACCTTTACCACGGGTATTATCACGCAAATCGCCACGATCGGGCACTAAGCAAACGCACCATGGATCTGCAACTCGTCCCGCTCCAGCAGTTCCAGACTTTTCTTCTCTGTCTCGCCAGGGTCATCGCCCTTATTGCCGCCATACCGGTCTTCGCGGGCAACCAGATCTCAGGCCGGATCAAAATCGGCCTGGCCGTGGCCACGGCGCTCCTGCTTTTCCCGAGTATGGCCCCCTACGCCCCCAAAGTCGCCTTTACTGTGACCGAATTCGGCCTGTTGATTGTCAATGAGGTATTGTTGGGCGTTCTGATCGGTCTTGTCGCTCAACTGATCTTTACTGCGGTGACATTCGGCGGTACAGTGATCGGTTACCAGATGGGATTTGCCGCTGCCAATATTTTTGACCCACAAACCACGCAGCAACTCTCCTTAATGAGTCATTTCATTAACATCCTCGCCCTGCTTGCCTTTCTTTCCTTTGACATCCATCATTTTTTCTTCAAAATAATTGTCGAATCCTACATCATTCTCCCCCCCGGTTTTCTGGATTTTTCTCAGGGGGCGGTCCAGCAGCTCATGCATCTGGGAGGCCAGATGTTTGTTCTCGGCGTCAAATTCAGTGCTCCGGTATTGGCCCTGTTGCTCATCGCCAACCTGGTACTCGGCATCCTTGCCCGCGTCTTTCCTCAACTCAACGTTTTCATGCTCTCCTTCCCTCTCAATATCGGTATTTCTTTCCTGGTCATCGGCCTGACGCTCAACACAATGGTTTTCACCTTGCGACGTGAATTTGACACTATGGGCGAAAACATCCTCAACCTGCTCCAGTTACTGAAATAACACAGCTAGTTAGCCTTGCCTTTTTCGTGACACCTCTATTTACGACCCCTTTGTTTTCGGGTGTATAATTTGCAACAAGCCAAAGAGTGAGCGGTAACTGAACATTATTACGCCACATCATTCTCAATAAACACTCAGCCAGCACCTTCAAAAAAAGTGGGCGAATCGACAAATCATGGCCGAAGATACTTCATCAGGTGAACGCACCGAAACCCCCTCCTCGAAACGGAGGGAAGATTTCCGGAAAAAGGGCCAGGTAGCCCAGAGCCGAGAAGTACAGACAGCCGCCATGTTCACCATCCTGCTGCTGTTCTGGATTTATTTTGCCCGGACATTCTGGGGAGATATCCAAGAATTGGTCACCACGGTATGGAAAGTAAGCGGTGAATACGCCATTACCACCCATTCCGTGATGCATTTGGCCTATAACCTTGCCATCAACCTAGCCAAGGCTTTAGCACCCTTGTTTCTCGTAGCCTTGATCACCGGTTTTTTTGCCTCCTTCGTGCAAATCGGCTGGTTATTCACCACCACTCCCTTGATGCCTGATTTTGCCAAACTCAATCCGCTGACCGGCATGGCCCGGTTTTTTTCCAAACGCTCTTTCATAGAAGTTATAAAATCTCTTCTCAAGGTAGGCCTTATCGGCTGGATCGCCTACAAAACCGTAGCAGGCGAATTTTCTAACGCCCTTCTCCTGACCGAAATGCCGGTTGATGCCACCATCCAGTACCTAGCGAAAACATCGGCCCTGGTCATGGCCAAAGTTGCCGCGATCATGATTTTTCTGGCTGCCCTCGACTACGGCTTTGTCCGCTATGAGATGGAAGAAAAAATGAAGATGACCAAACAAGAACAGAAGGAGGAAATGAAGGAGTCTGATGGTGATCCGCACATCAAGTCAAAAATCCGTTCCCTTCAGCAACAGATGGCCCGCCGTCGGATGATGGCCGCTGTACCCCAGGCCGATGTCGTCATCACCAACCCCACCCATTTTGCGGTAGCCATCCAGTATAAAGCTGGCGAGATGGACGCCCCTGTTGTTCTTGCCAAAGGCCAGGATCTCGTAGCTGAAAAAATCCGCGAAGTTGCCAGAGAACACGACATCCCTCTCGTGGAAAATCCGCCCGTGGCAAGGTTATTGCATTCAAGAGTGGAAGTGGGCCAGGCGATCCCGGATGAACTCTTCAAGGCGGTTGCAGAAATACTGGCGTACGTCTATTCACTCAAAGGTGTAAAAAAGTAAATGGAAGCAACAGGGACACAAACGCTGCCCAACTGGCTACGGCCGGACGAACTGCTGCGGCGCAGTGATATCATGGCCCCGATGGGTATCATCGGCATCCTCATGCTGATGATCATCCCTTTGCCGCCCATGCTCCTTGACCTCTGCCTGGCGCTCAATATCACCATCGGCATACTCATTCTCATCATCTGCCTATATTCGGAAAAGGCGGTTGATTTTTCGATTTTCCCCTCTATCCTCCTCGTAACCACCCTTTTCCGCCTCTCGCTAAACGTCGCATCCACCCGACTGATCCTCCTCCACGGTCACGAAGGGGGACATGCCGCCGGTTCGGTAATCGAGGCATTCGGCCAATTTGTGGTCGGTGGCTCATACGTGGTCGGCATGGTTATTTTCGTCATCCTGGTGATCATCAATTTCATCGTCATCACCAAGGGCGCGGGACGTATCGCCGAGGTGGCAGCGCGGTTCACCTTGGATGCCATGCCGGGCAAGCAGATGGCTATTGACGCTGATCTCAACGCCGGCCTCATTGATGAAAACACCGCCCGTCGCCGCCGCGAGGAAATCTCCACTGAGGCCAATTTTCACGGGGCCATGGACGGTGCTTCAAAATTCGTTCGTGGCGATGCCATTGCCGGCATCATCATCACTCTGGTCAATATCGGTGCCGGATTCATTATCGGCGTTCTGCAAAAAGGCATGCCGCTCGCCGATGCCGCCAAAAACTACACCATCCTCACCGTGGGTGAAGGCTTGGTGGCCCAGATACCAGCCCTGATCATCTCCACCGCCGCCGGTATGCTGGTAACCCGTTCTGCTGGCCGTGAAGACTTCGGCACAGAATTCAAGCAACAGTTTTCACGCTATTCCAAAGCTCTATGGGTGGTTTCGGCGATCCTCGTGGGATTTTCCATGATCCCCGGCATGCCTTTCATCCCTTTTATCATCATTGCGCTCGCTCTGGCCTCTGCAGCGCACCGCCTCGACAAGGCAGAAAAGGCGAAAGAGATTGAAGAAGCTGTGGTCGAGCAGCGGCCGCAAGCAATTGCCAAACCCGATCAGGATTACGAAAAAATGCTCAATGTTGATCTCATTGAACTTGAGGTTGGCTATGGCCTAATCCCCTTTGTCGATGCGGCTCAGGATGGCGAACTTCTCACCCGTATCCAGTCAATCCGCAAACAATTTGCCTTAACCAGTGGGTTTATCGTCCCACCTGTGCATATAAAAGATAATCTCCAGCTTAATCCCAACCAGTACACCATCAGTCTCAAAGGGGTCAATATCGCCACCGCCGAAATGATGCCCGGCTACTATATGGCCATGGATCCTGGCCTGGTGACCGAGACCATCAAAGGCTTAACCACCAGAGAACCGGCCTTTGACCTACCCGCCATCTGGATCACCGAAGATAAACGTGAACAGGCTCAGGTCGCTGGCTATACTGTGGTCGACTGCATCACTGTCATGGCGACACATGTAAGCGAAATAATCAAACAGCATGCCCACGAACTGCTTGGACGCCAGGAAACACAGAATCTGGTCGACAATCTCGCCAAAAATTATCCGAAGCTGGTCGAGGAACTGGTACCTGCTGTACTTAATCTTGGCATCATCATGCGGGTTCTGCAAAACCTGCTCCGCGAAGGTATCTCAATCCGCGACCTGCGCACCATTCTCGAAACCCTGGCTGATTACGCGCCGATGACACAGGATATTGACATCCTCACCGAATATGCCCGTCATGCCCTTTCCCGATCGATCTCAGCCGCCCATGTGCAGGGCGACGGTATCATGCCGGTGATCACCATGGACCGAAAGGTAGAGGATGCAATCCAAACGGCGATCCAACACCGGGAACGGGGCAGCTACCTGGCTCTTGATCCCAAGATTGCGCAAAAAATTCTCGATAGCCTGACTTCGTTTCTTTCCTCCTTTACCGGAGGCCAGCAACCGGTCCTGCTTGTTCTACCCCAGATTAGGCCGCACGTCCGTCGATTGACCGAGCGGTACTTCCCCAACTTGGCGGTGCTGTCGCATAACGAAATCACCTCACAGATACGTATACAATCCATCGGAACGGTGACCATCAATGCAAGTTAAAGTCTTTGAAGCAAAAGACATGGCCAGTGGTCTGAAAATGGTCAAAGAAGCGCTGGGGCCGGACGCCCTCATCCTTTCCACCCGCACCATCCGCAGCGGCACTTTTGGCATAATAGGGAAACCGATGATGGAGATCACCGCCGCCATCGACAACACCTGGCAGGAACCAGCTATGCAACCGGTCAACGGCGGACGGCAAGGATTGCCGTCAAAACGACCAGGGCGGGTTGAGGTGCGGCAAGATATCTCGTATGAGGAGATTTGGGCCCAGGAACCGCCGCCGCCAAAAACGGCAGTATATCACCAGCAACCACCAGTAAACAAGGATATCCAGGACGAACTGGCAGAGCTGCGCAACATCGTCAAAGGTCTTTCCAACCGGATGACCGGCATTGATCCAGCAGCCCTGCGCAAGCCCTATGTCGAACCGGAATATGTGGCATCCGGAGGCGGCAATGCCTCTGTTGACCCGGTCATTACCTTTCTTGGCGGCTATGGCGTTAACCAGGAAACCGCCCAGGTTGTAGCCCGTTTCACCCGCGACACCATCGAAGAGGCCACCAACCTTGACCGCAGCGACCTGACCGCCATTTTCAAGGCAGCCATCGCCCGACTCTTCACCACCGAAAAACTGCTGGATAAAAAACTTACCCGACAGCGGCGCATCAGTTTGATCGGCCCCACCGGTGTCGGCAAGACCACCACCTTGGCCAAGATCGCGGCCCACTATCTCAGCCAGTTCGGTGGAAAAATTGGCCTTATCACAATCGACACCTATCGCATTGCCGCGGTCGAGCAGATCAAAGTGTACGGCGAGATCATGCGGTTACCGGTTGAAGTGGTTATCAAACCCCAGGAACTTGAGCAAGCCCTGGATAAATTCCGTGACTTTGACCTGGTCCTCATAGACACCGCCGGTCGCAGCCCCAGAAACGGGATTGACTTGCAAGAGCTCGCCGGTTTTCTTCGTCCCGAACTCGGTATCGAGAACAACCTGCTGCTGTCGGCGACGACCAGAGAGCGCGAACTTGAAGAAATCATCAAGCGTTTCAGCCTCCTGCCGATTAATAATTTTATTTTCAGCAAAATAGATGAATGCGACCAATTGGGCGTACTCCTCAACATTCACTACAAACACGATACACCTATCTCGTTTCTCACCAATGGCCAGAGGGTGCCGGAGGACTTTATCATGCCGTCTCCTGCGGCTATCGCCGACCTTATCATCAACGACCACAGGATCCAAAACAATGGCTGAGCAAACAATCAGCCCGGCAGATCAGGCAGGAACCTTGCGGGCAATGAACTCCCCTTTAATCACAGAAGAAACCTTCGGACAGACCGCCACCCGAGTCTTTGCCATTGCCAGTGGCAAGGGAGGCGTCGGCAAGACCGCGGTGGTAGCCAACCTGGCCGTCCTTTTGGCACGATTTGGCAAGCGCGTTCTTATTCTCGACGCCGATCTCGGACTGGCCAATATTGACGTCGTCTTTGGACTGGCCCCCGCCTATAATCTCAACCACTTCTTCACAGGTGAACAGGGACTTGAATCGATCCTCATCGAGGGCCCAGAAGGTATAAAAATCCTGCCGGCCGGCTCCGGAGTGCAGCGTTTCACCCGGCTCGATTCCGAACAGAAAATGCGACTCCTGGAAGCCTTGGATTCCATGCACAATGATTTCGATTTTGTTCTCATCGATACCGAAGCGGGAATCTCCGAGAATGTCACCTATTTCACCACCGCAGCCCATGAAATTCTGGTGGTCACGACTCCGGAGCCCACGGCTATCACCGATGCCTACGCCCTGATGAAGCTGCTCTCCAACCAGTATCACGAGAAGCACTTCAACCTGATCGTCAATTTCATCAAGAATGAAGAAGAGGCTTTGGATGTCTACCGTAAGCTCACCATGGTGGCCAATCGCTACCTGGATATCTCCATTGACTATATCGGATCCATACCCCGTGACAAACTGATGGTGGATGCCATCCGCAAACAAAAGGTTCTGGTGCAACTGTTTCAGGACTCAAAGGCGAGCCATGCCTTCGAGGCCCTGGCCAGGACCATTATGCAGGAACCCCAGTCGTTGGAACCCAAAGGATCCATACAATTTTTCTGGAAACGACTCCTGGATTTCGGTGGTAAATGACAACAGCCTCCCTAAACAATTTGTACTCATACCAAAAACAATAACCCTATGTTGCCTCCGATACCTCCTCTTGATGACCGCTCCCAGCTGATCAGGGCCAATATGCCGCTGGTCGAACTGGTGGTGCAGCGTATGGTTCCTCAAGTGCCGAGCTTCATGACCAGGGAAGACATGATCAGCGCCGCCATGGTCGGGCTCGTCGACGCGGCCAACAAGTTCGACCCGACCAAAGGGGTGAAGTTCAAGACCTTCGCCGAATACCGGGTGCGTGGAGCCATTTTTGATGAAATGCGCAAACTCGATTGGTTTTCCAGGTCCATGCGCGACAAACAAAATCATCTCACCCAGACCATGTTGCATCTGGAACGTAAATTCGGCCGATCGCCGGAAGAGGATGAGATGGCCCAAGAGATGGCTCTAACCATCGACGAATACCATGATCTCCTCGGCCAGGTCAGCCATCTCGGCTGCGTCAGTCTCCACGAGACACTGGATCACACCGAGGAAGGCAGGAGCTTTCTCGACAATCTGGAAGATATTGGCGGACCAGCGCCCGCTGATATCCTCGAAAAGGAGGAGATGACCAGAATCATAGCGGATATCCTCGAGGAACTTTCGGAAAAAGAACGTTTGGTTGTAGCTCTGTACTACTACGAGGAACTGACCCAGAAGGAAATTGCAGAGGTCCTCAGCGTTTCTGAGGGCCGGGTTTCCCAGTTACACAGCCAAGCTCTGCTGAAACTGCGTGTAAAGTTGATCAACTCCGAGTTCTACGAACACTGATTGGAACACTTAGGTTGGTTAGATTATTGAAACCTGAAAGCTTTTAGACTGTAAGATTTTATTTTAAGAAAAACCCTAAACACCTACAGCTTTCCCCCCTACAACCTATCCACCTCAAATACTTTATCGCTAACAAAGAGGCACCATGTTCGAATCCATCAATCTTATCAGTTGCAGCAGCTTCATCGCGGCCGGTCTTTGTCTGTTTACCGTCATGCACATCATCAAGCGGCAACGGTCTGAAAAATTTCAAGAAACGCAACGGATTCGAGCCATCCAGCTCAAAATCGACGCTGTGCTGCGAGACGACGGCCTCGACACAGACCGTGAAGCCTTCAGCACGACCCTAAAGACCGCACATCTGACCACCGAATTGCAGCTGCCCCGTTTGCAGAGCCTGGCCAAAATTGAGAAACATCCACCGGAAAAATATAAAATATTGAGCAAGCTGGCTTCGCAAGGCATGGGCGCTGAAGAGATCGCCTCAATCCTGGAGATTTCCCGGATCGAAGCTGGTCAATTGCTCAGCCTGTGCAATATGGTCAAGTGCGGCCAGTAAAGAGTACCCGGCGCGTCCAAATGTATTTAGGTGTTAAGAAAACCCCCGATTCTGCCGACAAGATTACTAACAATTACAACCGGAAATACCAGTAATTCAACACACCGCGGAGCAATATGGTCTCTGGAAAATATAGCGCCCTCAGTGGAGCAGTTGCCAAAGAACAGGCCATGGGCAATATCGCCTCCAATCTGGCGAATGCCAACACGTCTGGCTTCAAGAAAGACCGTATAAGTTTCGCAGCCATTTTGCGCGGAACCAACCAGACGGCCAACGCACAGGGTGTCAACTATGCAAGAATCCGCAAGATAGGCACGGACTTCAGCCAGGGCGGCATGCAACCTACCGGCAGGCAGCTGGATGTTGCCATTGATGGCGAGGGGTTCTTAAAAGTTCAAAAAAATAACGAAACCTTCTACACCCGGTCCGGCCATCTGATGCTTGATGAAACCGGCATGGTCAAAAACCAGGACGGGCTGAATGTCCTTGGCACCGCCGGTGACCCGCTGCAGCTCGACACCTCGGCTGGACAGGATATCTACATTGCCGATAACGGCACCATCTCCGTTAACGGGAAGGTGGTCGACAGCAAGATTCAGGTCTTCACCGTCGAGGATCAGGGTAAATTAAAAAAGGCCGGAAATTCTCTGTACACACTGGAAACAGGAACCGCCGATCAACCTTTGGACACCTCACGGGTACTCCAGGGTAATCTGGAAACTTCAAATGTCACTATGATGGATGAGATGACCGCCATGATCGCCATCCAACGAAACTTCGAAATACAAAGCAAAGTGTTGGAAAGTTACTCAACACTTGCCAACAAACAGGATGAACTCGGATCAATAGGATAACGATTCGCCTGACGATACAACCCAAACCGATCACCAAACTCTACGTAAGGCTCACTCTATGCGATCACTCTACACTGCGACAACAGGCATGGCCGCCCAGAACCTCAACATGGACGTTATCGCCAACAACTTGGCCAACGTTTCGACGAGCGGGTTCAAAAAGAGTCGAGCCGATTTCCAGGATCTGCTCTATCAGATTATGAAAGTTCCTGGCAGTCCCACCTCGTCCGACACTGCCTCACCCACAGGCATCCAGGTAGGTTTAGGCGTCAAAACCGGTGCAGTGACTAAGATTTTCACTGTCGGTGATATAGTGCAGACCGAAAATAAACTTGATGTCGCAATCGAAGGAAATGGCTTTTTCCAGGTCACAATGCCAGACGGCAATATCGCCTACACCAGGGCCGGCAATTTGAAGCTCGATAGCACTGGCCGAATAACCACGTCAGACGGTTTCCCCATTCTTCCGGAGATAACTGTTCCTTCGGACGCAACGGAATTGACTATCAGCCAGACCGGCGTGGTCAGTGCCATTGTCGGCAGCACTACAACCTCCACACAGCTCGGCACCCTTGAACTGGCAACTTTCACCAATAGCGCAGGCCTGATCGCCATTGGCCGCAACATGTTCCGTGAAACCGATGCATCGGGAGCCGCTACCCTTGGCACACCCGGCAGCAACGGAGTCGGCACGCTGCTCCAGGGATATGTTGAGAATTCCAATGTCAATCTGGTTGAGGAAATGACCCACATGATCACAGCCCAACGGGCCTTTGAAATCAATTCAAAAGTGATTTCAACCTCAGACCAGATGATGCAAACAGTAACTAACATAAAGTAATTAATTGAAAAAATATCAATTCCTCGTCATCACTGCCGCTTTACTGACGTTCTCTATGAACGCTGAAGCCCAGATTTCGGTGAATTTTCAGGCCAAAGCCAACGTCACTGCCGCCAAGGTACTGCTCGCCGATATTGCCGTCATCGAACCGGCAGGCAACGAAGCTTATACTATCGGTCAACTCCCGGTGACAACAGCCCCTGCTCCAGGTACCGGTAAAGAACTCACCACTGTTACGGTGATCGCCTCTCTGCGCTATCGGCCTGAAGTCGCCAATGTAGATTGGCAAGGTAGCGAGACTGTAACGGTCTATCGCAAAGGCAACCATATTACCCAGGAGCAAGTACAAAAAATAATTGCCGACTATCTGAAAGAAAACAGCGAAAAACTCCCCAAAGGCGAGATCCGCTTCTCTCCTGGTCGGCCAGCGGATGAATTAAACGTGCCAACCGGCACCCTAAGCTGGAAGGTTAAGCCTTCCCTTCCTGAAATATTAGGTAGTTCCAGTTTTTCGATATCTTTCGCCGTTGACGGCAAACCCGCTGGCACCAGTATTGCCCGTGGCAAACTGGAGTCTTTTGCTAATGTTGCCACTGCTGAAGTCACTTTGCATAAAGGCGACTTGATCACCAAAGACAATATTGTTTTGAAACAACAAAATATCTGCGCAATTGACAAACCGTTCATAACTAAAGAACAGCTCATTGGCATGCAAGTGGCCCGAACTGTCAATGCTGGCAAGGCAATCGAACAGAAACACATTGTTTCGCCACCCATCATCAAAGATGGCGACCAGGTTAAGATTATCGCGCAGAAGGGAGAACTGCAGATCTCTACCAGCGGCACAGCCAAGGCCAACGGTCGGCTCGGCGAAACCATTCGAGTAAAAAATGCCAGTTCCAGTAAATTGATTTTCTGCCGGGTGGATGGCCCTGGCATCGTCTCTGTGGAGTTTTAATTATGCAACGATCATCTTTGTGCAGCCCATCCCGCTTGCGAGTCCGGTTGTCGAACCCATCGGCGATTTTTGCCCTGCTGCTGCTTGTTGCCGCCTTGCTCACAGGTTGCAGCTCCAAGTCCCACGAAGTAACAGCTATAACGGAACCGCTAGAGGAGCCGGTTGCATCCAACCCAAAGCCAAAATCCCCAGGCACCCTGTGGAACGGCGATGAAGGCAACTGGCTGGCCGATGTCAAAGCCAATCGGGTCGGCGATATTGTCACGGTCATCATTAAGGAAAAAGCGAGCGCTTCTAAAGTTGCCACCACCGCTACGGATCGTTCATCGAGCATGGCGGCCGGTATTTCCAGCCTCTTCGGGTTAGAAAAATCAGTGGCGGCCGGCAACAGTAATGTCACGCCTTCGGCTTTAGTTGATGCAAATTATGATAACAAGTTTTCCGGTAGCGGCAAAACTACCCGAGCGGAAGATTTGGTCGCCACCCTCACCACCCAGGTTATTGAAGTCTACCCGAACGGCAACATGAAGATTCGTGGCGGCAAATCGGTGACTGTCAACAATGAAAACCAGATCATCTACTTGACCGGGATTGTCCGGCTTTACGATGTAATGGCCGACAACACCGTTGATTCAGGAAATATCCTCAATGCACAGATCTCCTACACCGGCAAAGGTTCTGTATCCGACAAACAGAGACCCGGTTGGCTGGGTCGTATTCTGGATAACACCTGGCCCTTTTGATTACGCCCTTGAGCGAAATACTATGAAACATCGACTCTGCCTTACTGGCCTTATATTGACCGCCGTCCTCCTGCTGACCAGCGCACAGGCCCAGGCGACCCGCATCAAAGATCTCGCTGACATTGAAGGTGTCCGTGATAACCAGCTGATGGGTTATGGTCTGGTCATCGGCCTCAACGGCACCGGCGACGATACCACCAAATCAGTGTTCACCAAGCAGGCTATCGTCAACATGGTGAAACGGATGGGCGTCGCGATGACCGCTGATGTCTTTAAACAGATGAAGACAAAAAATATCGCCGCAGTCATGGTAACGGCCCAGATGCCGGCTTTTGTCCGTCCAGGATCAGCGATCGATATTCTAGTATCCTCTATTGGCGACTCATCCAGCCTTTCCGGCGGCACCCTGCTGATGACCCCCTTGAAGGGGCCTGATGGCAACACCTATGCTGTTGCGCAGGGCCCGCTTGCAGGCGGTGGCATTGCTTTTGGCGGCAAGGGAGCCAAGGCTCAGAAAAATTTCCCCACTTCCGGCCGAGTCACAGGCGGTGCCATTATTGAACGCGCCGTTGATTTCGCAATGTCGCCAGGCGGCGATCTTCTCTATCAGCTGCGTGAGACCGATTTCACCACAGTCGCCCGAATGACCGAGGCTATCAACAGCCATTTCGGTAGCGGCACTGCCCGTTCCATGGATTCCAGGTCCGTCAAGGTCCAGAAACCCTCAGGATTCAAGGGCGACCTGGTGACTTTCATTTCCGCCTTGGAACGTATTGATGTTGACCCGGATAGACCAGCACGGATTGTGGTGAACGAACGCACCGGCACCATTGTCATGGGACAGGATATCCGCATTTCCACGGTCGCGGTATCACACGGCAACCTCAACCTGATTATTACCGATTCCGCCGAGATCACCCAGCCCAATCCGCTGAGCGCCGGCACGACGACCGTTACTCCGAAAACAACGGTCAGCTCGGTTGAGGAAAAGGGTAATCTGGTGGTGTTGCAAATGGGGGTCAATATTGGCGAAATCGCCAGGGCGCTGAATGCCATAGGCGTCACCCCACGCGACCTCATCGCCATTTTCCAGGCCATCAAGGCTGCAGGTGCGTTGCAGGGTGAACTCGTTGTTCTCTAATCTAAAAAAAATACGCCCTCTTTGCTAATTCAATCCGTTGTATTTATTTTTATAGCCACCTCGTTCCCGACGCATAGGAGCGAAACAATTCTGCTTTTTTTGGGAAGCACACATGAAATCGACAATTGATTCCACGACCCTTCTGGCCGCATCACAACAAGCCCCTGATGCCAGTCGTTCTCAGAAAGACAAAAAAGCCTTGAAAAAAACCTGTCAGGATTTTGAAGCGATTTTCGTCCAGTCTCTTTTCAAATCCATGCGCAAGACTGTACCTGACGGTGGGGTATTTAAGAAAGATAACGCCACCGCGATCTATCAAGACATGTTCGACCAGGAAATTGCTAAAAATATTTCCCAGAAGCAGAGTGTCGGTCTGGCTGAAAAAATGTACCGCCAGATGGAAAAAAAGCTGCCCTCCTCCAAATAATTTTCCCTTTTTTAATTATTTGTTAAAAAAATGCATTTTTTTGTAAAGTATTTTTTTGCCTGAACCGATAAAGAGCTAACAGGAAGCATAATCTCTTGTTCAAGACAGGCCAGGATGGCCCGCTTACGCTGCAGGGAGGCAGAAAAACCATGGTAAACACCATAAGCAACACCCAGATTCAAACGACTTCCACCTTTCAGAGCTCCAAACTGGACACTACCATAGTTTCCAAAAGCACTGAAGACGGGTCTCAGACGAGCGTATCCGATACAATCAGTCTGCGCAGCGAGTCCACCCAGTCCGTTACCTACTCTGGCACGATGCAAATGAACGCCAGCGATACGTCACGATACGGGATGCTCCAGAATCTGGTAGCCAACCTGCTCAAAGAACAAGGCATTGACACCAAAATAGCTACTGGTACCGGCGAAATTAACATCGCCACCATTACCCCCCAGGAAGCTCAACAACTCGTCAGTGATGACGGGTATTTTGGTGTAAAACAGACATCCGACCGGATTTTTCAATTTGCTGTAGGAATAGCCGGGGGGGATCCATCACGCATCGACGCAATCAAAGAAGGTATCAACAAAGGATTTGCCGAGGCCAAAAAAGCTTTAGGCGACTGGTTGCCTGATATCTCCTACCAGACCTACGATGCAGTGATGAGTAAATTGGATAGCTGGGTGGCAGAACCGAAGGCTGTGGCCTGATACTTTTTCATACAGGTGAACGTGATGACCGTTGAATTTTTTGGAGTACGAGGCATGGGGCAGATAGGTGGTCTCAATAAAATAGGCCCGTTGGGTGACGCGAAGAAAACGGCGAAAACCGAAGGCAAGGAAGGCGCTTCCTTCTCGTCTGCCCTTCAGGGAGCCGCCGCCGCTCAGGCTGCCAGCAAGGTTGAAGATCCCGAGCGAGCCGCACGCGTTCAAGAGCTGAAGTCACAGGTCAGCAGTGGCCAGTACGAACCAGATCTACACAAAGTCGCTTCCAACCTGTTAAAGTTCTTGGTCGAGCGTTGAACCATGGAACGTGAAACCGTCCGCAATTTACTGCTCCAACTGCGGGACACCATCCGAGCTGAGCGTGAACATGCCAAGGCCCTTGACATGACAGCCATGATGGCTGATATCAAACGCAAAGAAGTGCTTATCCAGGCGCTTAATGGTGCGGGACAGCTTCACCCTGATGATCGACAATACGCCCTGGATATTAAGAACGAGAATAGGCGCAACGCTTTTCTTTTCCGGTCAACCTTGCATTGGATTCAGGATACCATGGAATTTTTCGGCAAGAAAACTGTGCCGATAACCTATAGCCAATACGGACGCTCCCAGAATAACACCATCAATGGTCGCCTGCTTTCCGGTAGTATTTGAACGCCCCCAGCCCCCTGCTGTTCACTCCACACCTTCCTTCCTTTTCCCTTTGCAGCATCGTCACTTCCGCTCCAACTCCAGAATTCATCAGGTAGTGCTAAACTCAACCAATAGTTCTGCCGATAGTATTATAAGGTAACAATTTGTTGCTGAGGTTTTACAATTCCATGACAGCGCGAGGCGAAAGGCCCTACAGATCTCCAAGACGCCAAATCTGGTAGAAAAAGGAAAATAACAGCCATGTCGAGTCTTCTCACCGCACTGAATGCTGGTAAAACGAGCCTGCTGACTAATCAGAAATCCATTGAAATAGTCGGCAATAATATCGCCAATGTCAACACTCCTGGCTATTCCCGTCAGACGGCGGTACTGACGGAGATTCCTTCAGTCACTTTTGGCGATTTTTTTGTCGGCCAGGGCGTGACGGTTTCCAATGTCTCTCGGGATTACAGTTCCTTTATTACCAAACAACTCCAGGAAAAAAACGTTGAACTCGGGGAAGAAACCGGTCGTTCTGCACCGATGACCGAACTGGAACGTACCTTCAGTGTTTCAGAAGATAATCTCTCCGCAAAAATCACTAAATTTTTCGACGCCTGGCAGCAACTTTCTGCCAATCCCAGCGGTCAGGTGGAAAGAGATACTGTCCTTCAACAAGGACAGTTGCTCGGTGCAGCATTTGCGGATACTAATAAAAGCTTGGATAATATTGTCACTAATTTGAACACACAGGTTATCGCCGGAGTGGACGATCTCAATGCCAAATTATCGCAAATTGCTAAACTCAACGACCGCATCCATCTAGTTGAGATTTCTGGTCAAACTGAAAACGCTGCTCGTGATCAACGGGATCTCCTCGTAAAAGATCTTTCCGAAAAACTTGGTGTGCAGACCTTTAGTGATGGCCAAGGCATGCTTTGCCTGCAGTTGCCTGGTGGTTTACCGCTAGTGCAGGGGAATCAGGCCATGACCATTAAAACGGTGACCACCGGTGCAGATATGAAACTGCAGCTTGTAGTTGCAGGCCACCCTGTCGACATTTCAAATGATAATCTCGGCGGTGAATTTAAAGGAATGCTTGATGTTCGAGACAATTTAATCAGCGGCCTCCGCACCAATCTCGATACCTTGGCGGTTGACCTTACCAAAGCCGTTAACGATGTGCATAGCCAAGGCTACTATACCGATCCGACTACCGGGCTAGCAGTCGCAACTCATACAGATCCGGTCACCGGCCTACCGGACCAAGGTGGTCTATTTTTTAATAACCTTGCTGGCCCGCCGGTTATGGCCAATGCCAGCAGACACGTCGAGGTCGCCATCACCGATACTCGTAAAATAGCAGCGGCCGGGCTGAACACGGCGGCGGCCGGCGACAACAAAAACGCTCTGCTCATTGCCCAACTGGGTAATAGCCATCACGTCAGCGGCACCACAGATACGTTTGACGGCTATTACAGCCAGATAGTTTCCGATGTCGGCATTGAAGCGAACAGAAACAATCTGGCCCTTACCGGCGCCAAGGATGCCAACACGCAGCTGCAAAATCTTCGCGATGGCTATTCCGGAGTTTCACTGGAAGAAGAAATGGTTAATCTCATGCAATACCAAAGAGGTTTTCAATCATCGGCCAAATTTCTCGCCACTGTTGATGAAATGATGACTTCACTTTTACAGGTTAAACAATAAGCCATGAAAGCTACGCAAGGAACAACCTATAACATGCTCGGATCGCGCCTTGAGGACATTTCCAAGCAGCTGGAAACTCTCCGCAACATAGGGGCAACCGGGAAGAAACTGAATGCACCCTCCGACGATCCGGCAGCCATCCGACCCGTGTTCAACACCCGTAAAGAAATCAGCAATGTCACCCGTGATATCAATACCATGGGCCAGGCTCTGGACACTATGCAGTCAACGGACGGTTCACTGAACACCGTTGAGAACACCATGCAGAGGGCCAAGGAAATCATGACCAACGCTGTCAACGGTTCACTGAACGACCAAGACCGCGCCGTACTGGCTGACGAGCTTGCCCAGCTCAAAACTCAGATGCTGGACGCCGCCAATAGCGTGGTTAACGGTAAATATATTTTCGGCGGATATAATACGGACACCAAACCTTTCGTGGAAAATCCAAATTATGACAAAAACCTCTACGATCCTCTGAATTCTAGCACCTGGCCTGTTCTGTATAAGGGAGACGGCAATGCCACTTCTCTGGAGATCACTACCGGTCGACAAGTTGAGGTCAACCTGACCGGCAGCAAACTTTTTTTGGGCGCTTCAACTTGGACACCCGACCCACCTCCTCCCGCTCTGCCTACCCCAGCCGGTGTCAATAAAACTGACAGCAATCACTACGATATTTTCGCTGTACTGACCCAGGCGGAAGAAGCTATTCGCAATTTCAATGATAACGCTCCTTCAGTTCCATCCTACTCAGCAGCATCGACAACTGGTGCTCAGGTTGTCCAGGGTGTCGCTGCTGTCACTGCTGTTGCCGCCAAGCAAACGGTTGATTTATCTGCTATATCAGTAGCTGCGGGTGCAACCTTCACCTTTACTATTGATGGTGGAACCGCAGTCTATACCAATGGAACGGGTAGCACTATAACCGGCGCAGCCCTCGTGACGGATATTGCCGCCCAACTAGGAACGAATAATCCAATAACCGGCGGTGCGGGCGGTAACTACGACTATTCCGCGAATACCACGTCTACCTCCTTGGACATCACACAGCATACGGGCAGTGAAAAGCCCATCGCCGTTATCACTACAGCAAATAGCGGTGCTGGCGGTATCGGGACAGTTGCCTTGGTCACCGCAGGTGTTGCAGCTGTCACACCAGTTGCCGAAGAACAAGGCTTCGATCTCAGCGCTGTAACCGTGAAGAATGGAGAATATTTCACCTTTACGATTCCCGGTTTCAATCAGAGCGTGAGCTACATCAATACCTCAGGCATCGACCTGAGCGGTACAAACCTAGTAGCGGCGATTGCCACACAATTAGGCGCTAACCATCCGGTAGGTACTGCAGGCAATTACTCGTTTGCCGTGGATGGCACCATCAATACCCAGCTGAACGTCACCCAGTCGGCGGGGAATGAGTCCAATATCGCCAATGTCACCACCACTGTCAATTCAGGCCCCCCTAAGCCTGGTTCCTTGCAAGCCGGTCAAAAGGCCTTGCAGGACAGTCTTACCGCCCTGGAAGGAGCGTCCGAGCAAAATCGACAGCTACGTTCCCAGCTTGGCAACCGGGCCAGTCAGATACAGACAACTATGGACGATCAGCAAGCAGTGAATAACGATCTCATGCAGATTCTATCCCGTTATCAGGACGCGGATGCCATTGAGGCTTTCAATAATATCACCAAACAGGAAACAGCGTTTCAGGCAGCGCTCAGTGTCACGGGCCAGGTTTCGAAGCTCTCCATCCTCAATTATATCTAAGTTGCCAACCAACTAAAAACGCTTGCTTTTTTGGAGTATTTACACAATACTGCCCATAAAGATTTCTGCATGTTTTTCTGAGCTTTTTCAGAATTCGTGCCGAGTTGCAGGAACAAGAAAAACATTCTTTTACCTCCTCTACATCCACCGGGCTGAAGTCCGAATTTTTACAGGTGCAATTATGCTGGTGCTAACCAGAAAACCCGGTGAAGGGATCATCATCGGGGACAATATCATTATCAAAGTCATCGAGATGAAGAGTGGCGGTGTTCGTATTGGCATTGAAGCGCCCAAAGACACCAAGATCTACCGTCATGAAGTCTATGAACGCATCCATCAGGAAAACATCGACGCAGCGGTTGGTTGGGATATGGCCGACCTGGATATTCTCAGTGATAGTCTTGCAGACAGGACAATAAAAAAATGAAAACCATAAACACCCGTTTTGGCGAGGTAGAATACGATCCGTCTAATGTCCTTCACTTTCCGGAAGGACTCATCGGCCTTGACCAGCTGAAACACTTCCTGGTGATGCCCAATAAAAAAGATGGTCCACTCTTCTGGATTCAAAGCGTCGAAGACCCTGATTTTGCCATAGTGGTCACCGACCCAACCAGTTTTTTCCCTGATTACACTATCGCACCTGACGCGAAGGAACGGGAAAAATTGGGGATTGATGAAAACAGCGAATTTTTCATCCTTGCGATCGTTTCCATCTCCCCGGAGAAGGAAATCTCTCTGAACCTCTCTGGCCCCATACTCTATGCCCCGGAGACCAACAAGGCCCTGCAAGCAATCCTTGAAGACACCCGGTACAGCACTCGGACCCCCTTGCCGAAAATAGGTAAAAAATAAACAACCCTTCTTTTCTCTGCGTATTCAGCCGTCTGATACTACAAATATCAGACGGCTGTTCTTTTTCCAACACCCCTCGCGATCAGTCATTTCGACCAACGGAAAATATCTCAAAGCGTGGAGCGAAGAGAACTTCCAACCGCTCCTATGCACCGTTTTCCTCCTTGATTCTCTTGTTTTCTCGTTCCATGTGGCACATGGAATCAAACAAAAGGAAATCAGCTGATGAAAATCAAGCGAAAAACAAAATTAAAGCAATGATATTCTCGTTTCACCCTAAACTATTTCCTGATATCTGACGAAATACAACATACCTGCGAGGTACGTAAAAGAAAGAGACTTTACGTTTGTAAAACGATTGGACGCCGACACACCCCTTCAAGGAGGATCTTACAATGGCACTTACAATCAATACAAACGTATCATCATTAAACGCTCAAAGAAATCTTAGTAAATCACAGGGAGACCTCTCCCGTTCCATGCAGCGGCTCTCATCCGGTCTGCGAATCAACTCAGCCAAGGATGATGCAGCCGGACTCGCAATTTCCGACCGTATGACCTCCCAGATCCGTGGCCTCAACCAGGCAGCACGGAACTCGAACGACGGCATCTCTCTTGCTCAGACGGCTGAGGGTGCCTTACAGGAGTCTACTAACATCCTGCAGCGTATGCGCGAACTGGCTATCCAGTCTGCCAACGACACCAACAGCGCCTCGGATAGAGCCTCTCTGCAATCTGAGGTCAACCAGCTGCAGCAAGAGATGACCCGTATTGCCGCCAGCACCTCTTCCAACGGCAAGACCATTCTGGACGGCAGCCTAACTAATTCCCAGTTCCAGGTGGGCGCCAACGCCAACGAGACGATTTCCTTCTCAATTCCTTCAGCCAAGGCTGCGGATTTGGGTATCAATTTATTAAAATCAACAAGTACGCCGCTTGCGACGACCTCTGTTTTTGCCCTGACCCCGGCAGCAGCCGGTGCTGACGTTACTGCGGGAAACAACGTCGGCGTCCAGACCTTGACCCTCACCAACAGTATCACTGGGGCTACAGCTCCCCTGGTTGTCACGACTGACATGAGTGCCCTGCAAATTGCAGGCTTGGTTACTGCGGGTGTGACGACAGCCACCGGATGGTCAGCTACGGCTTCGACCACCGCCACTCTTAGCGGGCTTTCAGTTAATGGTAACGTCAGTTTTTCGCTGAATGGCACGGTTATTCCGGCTACTGCTGCAACGACAACAGACCTTACCGCACTAAATGCCGCCATAAACACCGCTGCACCAGCCGGTATCACGTCGACATACGATGCCGTCAGCAACACCATAACCCTGACAAGTGCAACAGGGGCTGATATCAAAATTCTCAATTTCCTTAACAGTGGCGGTGGTACAGTTTCGGTCAGCAATATTGCTCTGACCAGCGGCGGCAATGATTCGACCACTATTGGAGGCAAAGTCACATTTACCGGTCCGGGGGGCACGGGCGTAATAAGCAGTACCCTCTCAGGCGCCACGGTCACAAACTCGACGAACTCCCTTGGCATTGAAACAGCAACCGTCGCCGCCGGCACTACCTTGGCGGGCAATAACGTTGCAGGACAAACCTTAACCGTTGTCGGCCCCGACGGCACCAGGACCGCTGTGATTACAACCAATGACAGCGCCAACACCATTGCGCAGACGGTCAATCTCGAATCAGCAATCACCGGTGTGACGGCTGAAGCCCGAACCACAGCAACCATCTCCAATCTAGTTGCCGACGGCACGATCAGTTTCACCCTGCAAGGCAACAACGCTACAGCTGTACCAATCAGCGCCAACGTTACCAGCGACAATCTCACCGCCTTGTCTGCCGCCATCAATAACCAAGCCGGCAACACCGGTATCACCGCCAGTTTGAGCGGCGATAAGAAAAGCATTTTTTTGACGCAGGCCCAAGGGGATGACATCAAGATTGGTGATTATACGCACAGCAGTAATTCAGCAGCCGATACCATCACGATCACCGGCGCTGAAGGCACTGGGGTTGCCCTAGCAGGAAATAACGGAAGCACGACCGATTCCACCGTTGTCGGCGGCGAAGTCTCGTTCTACAGTACCGGCACCTTCAATGTCAGCAGTAATATTGATGGTAGCGCCGGCTCCATTTTCAACAGTGCGCAAACGGTTCCCAATGCCAGCGTACTCAACTCCATCGATGCTGTTGATATCAGTACCGTCGCTGGTGCTGCCGATGCCATCAAGGCGATCGATGGTGCTCTCAACCAGATCGACAGTATCCGTGGCGGACTCGGTGCTATTCAAAACCGGTTTGAGTCAACCATCTCCAACTTGCAGAATGTATCGGAGAATCTTACTGCAGCCCGTAGCCGAATCATGGATGCGGATATTGCCCAGGAGACCTCGGCCATGACGAAGAACAACATCCTCCAGCAAGCGGGTGTGGCTATTCTCGCCCAGGCCAACACAACCCCGCAGTTGGCTCTGAAGCTGCTTCAAGGTTAATCCATTTCTTTTGTCACTATAGCCGGAGAGGGATTTCCCCCTCTCCGGTCCTCTTCCTCCATACAGGCACAAATCATGAAAATCGTCATGTTTCAGTATAATAGAAGTGTATCCGCCATTATCCAGGAAAACACTTTGGCTGCCCCACCCAGCAAAAAAAGGCCTGTTGGCAATTGCTTCATGACCAATGGCTACGATGACCGCATGCTGAGCAACGGCTACGAAGATCGCTTGCTCTGGGAAGAAACCGCCCCCCTCCCACCTAAAAAAACGACAGATTTCATTATATTAGGCTGCTGGCAGTGAGGTAAGTGCAAGGCAGATCAACCCCTCATACATTTTCTCTAGGCCAGAGGAAAACCAAAGATTCCTTTTTTATTTTAAAAACATCATTTTTACCTAAACTCTTGAAAGACACTGTCCGAAGAGAAGAGTGAAAGGAAGGAAACCTCAAAAACAGTAACCAAAAATAAAAAATGATTTTAAAACAAAAAAAGGAGGGAGCCAGCAACAATACGGACCACAAAAGCAGTTAAGTGTATATTGTTTTTAAACACGGGCAAGGACGCCCTGCAGTACCCCATACATTAATATTCAAGGAGGAATATCATGGGACTTTCTATCAACACAAACGTAATGTCTCTCAACGCCCAACGTAACTTGGGTACGTCTCAGTCAGCGCTGGCAAAATCCATGCAGCGGTTGTCATCTGGTCTTCGTATTAACTCCGCTAAGGACGACGCAGCCGGACTGGGAATTTCAGATCGTATGACCTCGCAGATCCGCGGTCTGAACCAGGCAGTTCGTAACTCGAATGATGGTATCTCTTTGGCCCAAACGGCTGAGGGTGCGCTGTCAGAATCTACCAACATCCTTCAACGTATGCGTGAGCTGGCCGTTCAGTCAGCCAACGATACCAACAGTTCTTCTGACCGTACTTCCCTGCAAGCTGAGGTTAATCAGCTCAAGCAGGAGATGACCCGTATTGCCAGTACCACAGAGTTCAACGGCAAGAAACTGCTGGACGGCAGTATGTCCAACGCCCAGTTCCAAGTTGGTGCCAATGCCAACCAGACCATTGCCTTCAATATTAAGTCCGCCCAGGCCGCCGATCTTGGCAACAACGCCTTAAACTCAACCAATGCCACTTATGGTATTGAAAATGCGACCTATAGTGGCTATGTGGCAAATGCTAATGGTGCCCAAATGGGTGCTGTACAATCTGCAGCTACTGGCACAGTCACCAATGGTATTACTTCAGAGGTACTGACAGTTAAAGATCCAGCAGGCATTGTTGCTGGAACATTTACGACTGTTGCAAATTCGTCCGCATTGGCTATAGCAGCAGGCATACATGCCCTCCCTGGCATTACCGCTACTGCCTCCAACCAAGTCACTTTAAAGGGTGTTGCTGATGGCGGAACTGGTACATTAAGTATTATAAGTGGAGCTGGAGCTACAGTCACCGTTGGTGCTGGTGTTGATATTACCAACGCCTCTGCTCTTCTTACAGCAATTACTGGTTCAGGTAGTTATGCAACTTCAAATTTTACTGCAAGTCTTAACAGTACCGGCGATGGTGTACTCATTAACAATACTGATGGGGCTGATATAAAGATTGAAGCCTTAACCAATGCTGATACTACTTTCACTGTCACAGGGTTAAGTGGTACAACCTCAGCCACTGCCGTTTTTGGCACTGCAACAGCTTCGACGACAACATCAGGTAAGGTAAGTGTTTCTATGGAGGCTGGATATACAATCAGTTCCAGTCAAACTAATAAATATTTTACATCAGCTGCTGTTCCTGTAAACACAGCGGTTACCTCTGTAAAATCCGGTCTGACATCAACGGCAGCGGGAAATGGGGTGAGCCTGCAAAATCTTACCATCATCGGCTCTACAGGACAAAAAACTGTCACAGTTCCAACAGATAGCACCGCCTATACCATTGCCAGCTTGGTCAATGGCGAATCCACAACCACAGGTGTGACTGCCGAGGCCAGAACCACCGCTACTATCAGTAATCTTAGTGCAAACGGCACAGTAGCATTCACATTGTCGGGAGCCAACACCGATTCCACCGTCAATATCAACGCCACGGTCACGACCGCCGATCTTTCCTCCTTAGCTCAAGCAATCAATGACCAGTCAGGAACTACCAGCGTCAGTGCTGTCCTCAGTAGTGACAAGACAAGCATAGCCTTGACCCAGGCATCAGGCTATGACATCAAAATCGGTAATTTTACCCACAGTAGTGCTGGCGTAGCTGGATCCACGCAAACCGTTAAAGTTCAAGGCGGTGAAGGAACGGCTACCACGTTGACCGATGTTGCCGGAGCTAATGCGACTCTCGAAGCTGCTGCCAATTCAGCCAATACCGATTCTACCGTTATTGGTGGTAATGTAGCTTTTTCAAGCACCGGTCCCTTCAATGTCAGCAGCGACATAGTTGCTTCAGCTGGTTCTCTCTTCAGTAATACCGTCGCTGGTTCTGCCAACACTAGTACTCTTGTTAAAGTTGCTGACGTGGATATAACCACTGTTGATAGTGCTGCTGCTGCCATTAAGTCCATTGACAGCGCTCTTAGTCAGATTGACACTATCCGTGGTGACCTCGGTGCTATCCAGAACCGCTTCGAGTCCACCATCGCCAACCTGTCCAACGTTTCCGAGAATCTCTCGGCTGCCCGTAGCCGGATTATGGACGCGGACATTGCCCAGGAAACTTCGGCAATGACCAAGAACAACATCCTGCAACAGGCTGGTGTAGCAATTCTGGCCCAGGCCAACCAGGCTCCTCAGCTGGCTCTGTCTCTGTTGAAGTAATCTAACATTCACTCCAGGAGGGCTGTAGTTAGCCCTCCTGGCTCACTTATTTTACTCAACAAGCAGATACGAAGGTGAACGTCATGACTGTCGAAGCAACAAACAATGTCACAAGTTCCTATGTCCAGCTGCCCACAGCGGCACCTGAGAAGATTGATACCAGTCGAAAGATTGCTAAAGAAAACCCAGACCAGGCCGAAACGAGTACCACAAAAATCGCCGTTCCTCCTGAAGAAATTTTAAGCAAAATTAAAGGATTGACCCAAGAAGGACTTTATAGCGTTAATTTTGAGATCGACCCAAAAACCAATCAATTGATTGTGAAATTGGTCGACAGCCAAACCCAGGAAGTGATCCGCCAGGTCCCGGCGCAAGAGATGCTCGGCTTGAAAGAGGCCCTGTCCAGTTACCAAGGAAACATTGTCAACACAAACAGCTGAAATAGATGAGATTATAGGACAACCGACCTCGAGCATAGGTCAAGTACATCCTTAAATAATCTCTGAGGTACAAGCAATGTCTGGTATCACTTTTAGTGGCCTGGCCACAGGTATGTCCACCGACGATATAGTCACGAAGCTGATGGCGGCTGAACGTGCACCTATTGATCGTCTCAATAAAGAGAAGACGACCGAGGACACAAAACTCCAGGCATATGCACAGCTCAACACCCGGCTCGATGATCTGCGCAAAGCCGCAGATGCCATGAATATTACCAGCGAGGTTCGCACTACTAAGACCAGTCTCAGCACCGAAGCCGCTTTTACTGCAACCTCGACCAGCGCCAGCACCGGCAGTTATACTATTGCCGTAGAGCAACTCGCCCAAGTACAGAAAAATGTGAGTAATGGTTACACCTCGGCCTCTGTTGCCAGTTTTGGAACCGGCAACCTCATCGTCAACGGCAAAACCATTACCATTGATGCCACCAACAACTCCCTCGCCGGCATCAAGGCGGCTATCAATGCACAATCCGGAACAACAGGCGTCCAGGCCACCCTTATTAACGACGGCAAGACCTTGAACTCGTATCATCTGGTCTTAACAGGTAAAGACGCCTCAACAAGTTTCGTTATAACCAACGGCTTGACAAGCGGCTCCGGAACAGCGTTATCCTTTACGAAAACCCAGGATGCCCAACAGGCAAAGGTTAGCATTGACGGCACAGAGATTATCAGCAACTCCAACACACTCTCCGATGTAATCAGCGGCGTGACCCTGAACCTTAAGGCGACAAGCCCGATACCAGATCCTGCGGCTCCGACGACCTACACCACGACGAAAATGGATATTGTTGCCGATCCCGGCACTTTGAAAGAAAAAATCAGCACCTTTGTCAGCAGTTACAACAAGGTGATAGACTGGATCAACCAGGGTTATGTGAACAAATCGGCTGCTGAAGTAGCCGCAGCCAAGGCTGCAGGGCAGGAAGATATCCTGAGCGATTATCTGCGTGGCGACGCAACGGTCCGCTCCGTCAAACAGAGTCTGCAATCCATTCTAACCAACAGTGTCAATGGGACAGGTTCCTTACATTTACTGAACGATGTGGGCATTACGACCAATAAAGACGGCACCCTGACAACTGACAGCACCAAGTTAGACACTGCTGTTTCAAATAACTTGGATGGACTCGTTTCGCTGCTGGCCGGAGATGATAAAGCCGACGGCGTAATGAAAAAATTCAACACTTATTTAGTCACTACTACCTCTGCCACTCAGGGCATGTATGCGAACAAAAAGAAAAATTACACAACAAAAGCTGCATACATAGATGCGCAGGTTGCCCAAAAAGAACCTTTGATGGCCCAGATCGAAAAAACCATGCGGGCACGTTTCACGGCCATGGAATCGCTGGTGAGCACCATGAACGCTCAATCGAGTTTTCTGACCCAGCAATTTAAATCGATTAGTTCTTCTTCAAGCAGTAGCAGCAACTAAACAAGATCTCTCTCTCCACTAGGAGCAACTGATGAATCCCTACGGAAAATATCAAGAAAACCAAATATTATCGGCATCTCCAGAGCAGATTCTCCTCCTGCTCTATGATGGGGCTATTCGCTTTACCCGCCAGGCTATCAATGCTCTGGACGAAGGGAATCTTGAGGGATTTTACCACGGTATCTCCAAATCGATGGCCATCATCACAGAATTATCCAACTCCTTGAATCATACTATTGGTGGCGAAATTGCCGAAGACCTTGATGGTTTATACAATTTCATGGTCCGAGAATTGACCCAGGCTAATCTCCACAAAGACATCGAAAAACTTCGGGTCGTAGAAAAACTGCTGGTAGATCTGCGGGGAACCTGGGGAGAAGCCATAGAGATCAACAAGCAAGAGCAACGCCCCGTAGGCCAGGTACTCTCCATCCCGAAAGCACCGTATAGCAACACAGCATCAGTACCGGATGGGTATGTTCCCCTCTCGGTAAGCCGCTAACTTTGGCAATGGATACTCAAACGGAAAAAGAGCAACTTGAAGCAAGCCTTTCGCAGGTTCTACAACACTATGAGAGCTTACTGAAGTACCTGCAGGAAATGGATCAGGAAATGGGAACAGCCAGCCCTGCCACATTGCAAAATTTCAGCGTATCTTTGCATGAATTTCAAGAACAGGCGATGAAGTTTGATCAGAATGTTGCCGCCCACCTGAATGAAAAATTATTAAAAATAGAATCGATACAAATTCTTCTTGGGAAACGTGAAGCCCTGCTTATGGAGCTTCTGGCTCTCAACACTCGCATGACCGCAAAAGCCCAAGGGGTAAAATCGCTTATTGCCCATGAAATTGGAAGACTGCATACTGGCCTTTCAGCACTGAGCGGATACAGACAACCGCAACACAACCAGGGACGCATTACAAACTGTACTTCGTGATACATTCTCCATAGTCCCCGGAGTTGTTGAAATCTGTTCGGTTTAAGGAGGAAGAGCAGATGCAGACCGTAGAAATGTATTTTAACGAGAAAATCGAAGAATACAGGCGATTTAAACAGGACACCTTCACACTCATTGAAGATATCCGCCTCTTGTCACCCATCGAGCTAGGCAACCGCTGTGATGCTCTCGCCACACAAAAGCAGGAAATAATTCATGACCACGCTCACCTCTGCCTTATCATGGAGGACATCGGGCCGGAGATTCTCAACACCTCCTATATCGGAGAATATCAACGAGCTCTGGATAAATCTATCCTTGCTTGCGATATGCTTCAGGCAGAAATCCATAGTTACAAGAACAGGATGCAAGCCCTGCCCTGAATAATACGCTTCCCTCCTTCCAAATAACTGAACAGAGATTTTTTCATCTGTGCAGCCTCTATTTCTAAAAAATTCTTCCTTTCTCGCCCCTATTATGGCAAGCTGTTAAAAATACTGATTTCTTCCTCAAGAAAAGGTAACACCTTGCCATTACTGAATAGTTTTTTTATTAATTTAAAAGAAGGGAAAGCGGTTCGGGCAGCTGTTCCACTCATCGGCGTTGGTGAAAAAGAACGACTGCATTGTTTTTACGGCAAAGCGGAACCACCTGCTTTTACGCTCTCTTTTCCATTGGGAACGCTCTCTATCGACCAGGTCGATACCAGTCGAACATGTATGGTCGTAATGGACTTTGCCGAGCAAACGGTTTCCATTTCTGCAGATATCAGCAAGATCATAGATGAGCAGACACTGGAACTGATCACCCAGGAAAGCGTCGTTCACGGCCAGTCACGCAACTATTTTCGGGTCGATGCCAACACGAAAGTCTCAGCTGCCTCCATCAAACCTGAAGCAACGACTGAAGAGGGCACCAGCTGGAACCTTTTGGGAGACACCATTGATCTCAGCGGCAGCGGCCTTTTATGCAGTTTCAGCGAACCCCTTGAGAAAGGAAAGAAGGTGCGGATCGAACTGACCCTGCCCATCCGTGACATGGCCGTGATCGGCATTCTGGGACATGTGGTACGCTGCCGTAAAATTGAGGAAAATCTCTATCACGTTGCCTTGCATTTCGACTCCATCGACTCGGAGAGTCAGGATAAAATCATGGCCTGCTGCTTTGAACTCCAGCGGAGAAACCTGCGCATGAGGGTGCAGGTGCGGAATTAAAAAGCATTGATTATCAAGAATTTCGCTTCGCAATATAATTTTTGTAACACAGGGTGTTCTTAATGGCCAGTATTGATGACATCATAAAGAAACTCAATGAGAGTTCCCCTGTCGTTGTCGACCTCGCGAGTAAAACAGGAGAAATTATACGCTGTAAAGCTCTGCTCATTAAAAAAGACTCACCCCTGCTGGAATTAGTTTTCCTCCCTAATTCCTGGGAGATCGACGACCTGAAAATTGGCGGTAACTGCAACATGGTTATCGATCATAATGGGGACACCGTGAACCTGATAGCGCGGCTCGACAGCGTAGCAGGCCCCCGCCGTCTCCATTTTATTGCCAGGGAACCTGTCGCACCAGAGTCGTTGCGCGATTATTTCAGAGTGTCAGCGAACCTGCCCATCGAGGCCAGTTATATTGCCGGCCCCCTAGAGGTCAACGCCCAAACCTGGAAAATGTTTGGCACGACCATTGACCTGAGCGGCAGCGGGGTACTGGCGCTGTTTCCCGGAAAACCTCCGAGCAATAATCGCATACAACTTATCATCACAACACCGAATGAAGAAGCGCCCATCGTCTGCCTGGCCAATGTGGTCAAATCCTACCGACTCCGTCAAAATAAGTACCAGGTTGCCTTTCACTTTGACTCCATAAACTCGGACACTCAAGATAAAATCATTGCCTGCTGTTTTGAACTCCAACGGAGAAACCTTCGTATGAGAGCGCATGTGGGGTATTAAAAAGCGTTGCATATCACGAATTGCGCTTCGCAATATTTTTTTGTAACACGGTGTATTCTCTGTGGCTAGAATTGATGACATCTTAAATAAACTCAACGATAGCGCCCATGTGATTGTTGACCTTCCGAGTAACAAGGAAGAGTCTATTCGCTGCAAGGCTCTCCTTATTAAAAAGGATTCTCCCCAACTGGAATTGGTTTTCCTCCCTAATTCATGGGAAGATGGCGATCTGAAAATTGGCGCCAACTGCAACATGGCTATCGAGCATAAAGGGGACACTGTGAACCTGATAGTGCGACTCGACAGCATAGCTGGGCCACGCCGCCTCCAATTTACCGCCAGGGAACCCGTATCGCCGGAGACGTTGCGTGATTATTTTAGAATATCCACGAAACTACCGATCGAGGCTAGTTATATAGCTGGCCCTAAAGAGATCAACACACAGACCTGGAAATTGTTTGGCACGACCATTGACCTGAGCGGCAGTGGGGTATTGGCGCTGTTTGCCGACAAACCGGCCAGCAACCACCGCATACAATTGATCATCTCGATACCAAATGAAACAGCACCTATTGTCTGCCTGGCCACTGTGATTAGATCCTACCGGCTCCGCCAAAAACGGTATCAAGTTGCTTTTCATTTTGAAAACATCTCCGTGAAGACAAGAGACCTGATCGTTTCTTACTGTCTCCAAGAAGAACGCCGTCAGCTCAGAGAAAATGTCCGGACTATATAAAACTTTCATTCCCTGCAAGGCTGACGATTGCAGATACAGCCAACATTGAGACAACTAAAACTGTTTTTGTACGCTCCAGCTCACAAGGAATTTGCACCCATACCGCTTCTTCCTATCTTGATTTCGCACCGTTAGCATGACGGCATCCCCTTTCTGACAGAAACACGCAGGTTCTTTATGGACCCAACCAACACCGCCACTCCGATCCTGCGTATCCAGCCGCTCTCTGCGTATCAAAGTGGCGGTCAACAGCAACGCACCCCTTTTTCTTTTACTCAGGGGCAGATGCTGCAGGGGATCGTCAGCGCCAAGAGCGGGGCCAACCAGTTCACCATCGACATCGGGGGACGTCAGATTCTAGCCGAATCAACAGCGCAGTTACAGGTGGGACAAAAGCTCAACCTGCAAGTTGCAACACTCACTCCGCAGGTAGAACTTCAGATTGTGAACAGTGGCACTACGATAAACCGCATGATCGGCAACGCTATTCACCTGATCGGCCAGCAAACGGATATTTTCCCCGGCCTCACTGATCTTGCCGGAAAATCAACCCTGTTACCTCAATTAAGCACGAACTCCAAAGAGACCCTGCAAGTCTATGCCAACAGCATTGCCAACCAAACGCTGAGCACGACTACACCCCAGCAGTTACAGGCTCAACTCAGCGAGCAACTGCTCAGCAGAGCCCTTGAATCATTCACGGCTCAGCAAGGCCCAAATATTGGGACAATATACGAAGAAATCGGCACCCTGCTGCAACAACTGTCGCAGATATCCTCCCTCCCCAACCAAACGGCTCAACAAGCCACTACGCTGGCAGCTGTTTTCACACAGATAAGCGCTCAGCAATCTTCGTCTGTCGCCCCTCTGCCGTCAGGAGGAACAGTGCCAACCGCTTTGACAACAGCAGAGAGCGCTGTATACCAACTGAATCAAACAGCTAAACTCTACCCGAACAATCCGCAAATACAAAACCTGATAAGCCGCCTCATACCCTTACTGCAAGAGAACCCAGCCCAGCCTGCAATGCAGGACCCGCTCCAGCAGCTTATCTCATTGCTCGCCAAGGTGATAAGCGAGCAAACTCGACCAGAGCCTTTGCAACTGGACGGTAAACAGCTGCAGCAATTCGTTGATCGTCTGGGCATCAACATGGAACGATTGCTAGCTGAGGGCAACCCAGATAAAGCATCGCAAACACTCAAGTTCGCACTGCTTGAGTTATCACAGCAGTTCCATGCCGGAAATAAAAGTACGGTCCAAGCTGATCAAATCATAAAGTCAATAGAACTCTACCAAAACCTACAGATACGGCTGGCCAACGAATCGCTCTCTTTTGTCCCGCTGCCTTTCTCATTTCTTAATCAAGGATACCTCCTGATCGATGCTGATCGTTCTAAACGCGAGTCGGATGAAAAATCAGGGCAATCGGAAAAAACTGCTCAACTGTTTGAACTGCATCTACAATTAGAAGGTTTGGGCAATCTGCAGATTGACATCCGCCAGCAAGACGGCCAGGTTGCATTGAAATTTCTGACGGAAGATACTGAACGGGCAAAATTCATTGCCGGATTCCGCAACGAACTAGAAAAATGGCTGACAGCTGCCAGTCTGGAATCGGCCCAGTTTCTTGTTGGTGCCAAAGAACCTGTAAAATCGCTGTTGGAAATAATAATGAGCGGCGCCACGGGTATGGTCGACACCAAAGCCTGACCTAGCTAAAGAGATACGTGCCATGACAATTGATCAACCAACAAGAAAAAAAGCCGTCGCTCTACTGTATGACCAAAAAAAAAGCTCGGCACCAAAAGTGGTTGCCAGCGGTTCCAATCTCGTGGCTGAAAAAATCATTGCAACGGCGATTGAGGCCGGGGTTCACATCAAAGAAGACCGGGATTTGGTTGAACTGCTCGCAAAAATTCCCATCGGCGCAGAAATCCCCGCAGAATTATACCAGACCATCGCCGAGGTCCTGGCCTTTGTTTATGCAATAAACAGCAAATATAAAGAAAAGTTGGGGGCACCTGACAAAGGTCTCAATAAACTCGAATCAAACAGCTAAATTCTTCATGATAGTCAATTATTTTTCAAAGATGTGGCGGAGTCGTCGTCACTTGAAATTCACCAAGCCAACCTTGCTCTACAAAGATAAGAAATAATGAATATAACGAAAAAAAACCGCTTCATATATCATTTTTTCTAGCGTATACTCCTGTTATCTGAAATAGAGTCGCAAAGATACCCCTTGGAAAAATCAGTGTTATCATGACAATATCATCAGAATATTAGCCTGTTAAGATCGCTGGTTTCTAGCTTGCCGTGAAACCTGCCATTATAAGATCAACATTATCAACCTATTGAACACGCATACGAGGTAGAAATATGAACTATGGAGTTGTTAGCCAGGAACAACTTGAAAAAATAGATGAAATTCTGACTGAAAAACTCATAAAGATCGGGGTTGATTGCGTCATTATCATCGATATGGCCGGCAACATTATTACCGCCAAGGACAACACCACATTAAAATACGATGTTTACTCGTTCGCCGCTCTAGCTGCAGGTAATTTTGCTACTGTCGATGCTATGGCCAAGCTTGTTGGTGAACAAGAATTTTCTTTGCTGTTTCATAAGGGAACGGAATGCAATATCCATTTCTCCAAAATTGACGACGAGCTGCTCTTGATCACCATGTTCGGGAAAAGCATTTCTCTGGGTTTTTTGCGTCTTAATGTTGTCGAAACTATTGAACGCATAAAAAAAATCTGGAGCCGCAAATAGCTGGTTTCGGATGTTGCAAAGTCAAATTATTTTGACGTCTCGTTACCACCCGCGATCAGTTTAACAGGCAGCAGGAGAGCATCTTGAGCTTTATAAACCTCAGGGAAAAAATAGTGCAGGTGAAAATTGTCTATTACGGTCCTGGCCGTGGCGGCAAAACCACCAATCTAGAATATATCAACAGGAAATTCTCAAAACAGATCCAGTCTGAGATGGTCAGTCTGAAAACCCATGGAGACCGTACGCTGTTTTTTGATTTCCTCCCCTTCAATATGGGACAGATCAAAGGATATGAGCTGAAAATACAGCTATATACCGTACCTGGCCAAGTCAAATATAACGCCACAAGAAAACTTGTATTGAAAGGTGTTGACGGCCTTGTTTTCGTCGCCGATGCTCAGGAGCAGATGCGCGAGAAAAACATCAGATCTCTCAATCAGCTGCATGAGAACCTCACCGACTACAAAGAATCCATATTCCGGATTCCGTTAGTTCTCCAATATAATAAAGTAGACTTACGCAATCAGGGCATCCCCATCCTGCCGACCTCAGTTCTTGACAAAGATTTAAATAGCAAACTTAAAGTACCGACATTTGAAGCAAGTGCTCTCACTGGGTATAACGTCCCTGAAACGTTAAAAAAGATAATATCATCCACGGTTATCTCCATTCAGAAAAAACTCATGTAAAGGAGTGATACGTGGCAGCTAACATAAGAGTTGGGATATGAAGAAATCACAGCGTGACCCTGTTTATAAAATTGATGAATTCGAGGATTTGACGCTTTTTGCCAACGAATCCTTTGATACTCAAGATGTCGATCTCTTCGAATTTTCGAGTGAAGAATCCTCACCGTTGATGCAGCTTAAATCCATTATTCTTTCATTGGACTGGGAGATTAATGAAGAAATTCTGCAAGAACTGGCTGATGAATTAAAAAACCTGGAATCGGTGTGGCAAAACGACAAAGTTGCAGATGTTTATCTACAGGGACTCAGCAAACTAGGTGAATATATTCGCACAAAAGGTGCATATGCCCATCACAATTCCATCAAACTGCTCCTTACTTTCTTTTATAATTTTGAAAAAATAATATCTTCTCCCGATATCACCGACGAAGAAATCACCCAATTACTTACAGCTGATGTCCGAAAATTTAGAATCCTCCAATATCAAATCAATCAAAGCGAAGACGAAACATCTTCAGGTTTTGATGAGAAAAAATCGATTCATGCTGCATCGGAACCGCTGGCATCTTCTCTTGAGCAAACTGATCATGCAAAACAGCTCAAAGCAGCTATTCTCAGCCTCGACTGGGAAGTGACTGATGAGAGTCTCAACCAATTCAATACCAGTATCTCCCTCTTTGACGGGATGTTTACCGATAACAAACCGGCCTTGGTGCTAATCCAAGGATTGCAGGTCTTGGGCGATTATATCTCCGAAAAACGAGCGCAAGCGCATTCAGAGGCTTTTATACTGCTGCATTCTTTTTTTGAAGCGTTGGAACAGATTGCAACAACAGGTACACAGTCTCTTGATCAAAACGCAATCCAAGACCTTCTGACTGATCGGATCAATCGTATCAATAATCTCAAGATGCTTGTTGCCGCTCAGACTGCATCTCCTCTTGATTCGCAGATCATCGATAAATTTGTCGACGAGATCAGTGCACCGGCAGCGATCGCAAGCGTCACCCCGCTACCTCCTCAGTATTCGGCCTCTACACCGACTGTCCAATCGATATCTTTGCATGAAAATTTAGCAACAGAAGTGAAACCTGACGATGATCGGATTGACGATTTTCTAGCTGATACCCTTGAAACAGAAATTGACACCCTTTTTGCCATGGACTCAAAACCGGCGATGGAGACTGCCGATGTCCAGTATCCCGATGAAATTCTCTCCCCGGATGCTATCCAACCATTTGACGATTTTATCGAAGCCCACTCCAATACCAAGCGCGGTTTAATGCCGGCGCTCTCCGATACAGATGAAACCTCGGGATTTAACGAAGAAGCCCAGCCTCTTGATCTTCCGACACAAATGGACCTTGCTGAACAACTGGATTTTCTTTTTCCAGAAGGTGATACTGACACCGAAATTCAGCCAGAAATGACTCCTGCTCTGGATGCAAGCATTCTGGAGATAGCCGATGTCGATGAAAAGCAGCCAGTGGCTGCCCTTGCCGATGTCAATCCAGAAGAAATGTTTGCGCTGAAAGACCTGGCTGATAGCGATACCGAAGAAGTTGATGATGGCAAGCTCAAGCTGACGGAATCAGAAATAGCTCAAAGCACCTTCGAGATCCAGAGCAAATTGGATGATTTCTTTGCCGATACGCTCGAAGAACCGGATGGATCTGACACAACGATTAGTCTCTCTGTCGAAGATAATGAACGATCACTCTTTTTTGACGAGGAAAGCGGTGTTGAATCTGCTCTCGCAGACAGCAATGAAAACCATGGCTTTTCAGAAGAAGAAGCGATCGCCACTCTGGACTACACCCCTATGGGAGAAATTGAGGAGAAACTTGATTTCTTCTTCGGTGCAGATGCAGATGAAGAACCAATAGCACCGAAACTTCCTGAGCCTGTGAGTAAACCCGAAGCCGTGTCCATCCCAAGCGATGACAGCCTGGACAAAGAACTTGAAGGTGCTCTTGATTTCTTTTTCGATACCAAAGAAGGCGACGTCGAGACTGTCTCGCCGGCTGTAGATGATGCATTAACGCAGGCACTGGAGGAGACTCTTGATACAGGCCCGCCTCTTGCCCCATCCATCGCTCAAGAAATACTCACCCCAACACTCAAGCCTGAAGAAACAAGGCATATTCAGCTTGCAGCACTTGGAGTATTGCTACCCGGCGTAATTTTAGCGCTGTCCCGTGAAAAAGCAGCCGAATCCGCCCAACTGATCGCAGCACTGAAGAATTCAGAACTTTCTTCGGGACAACTAGCCCTGGCACAGTTGCTCAATTCCGTTATCAGCCTGCATGTCCGTCTTCCCAAAAGAGACGAGGATGTCACGGAAAAACTGGTGAATTATCTGTACGAGCATCTCCTTAATGACCAGTGCCCTCCAGAAATTTTGACTGAAGCGGTTAACCGTTTCACCAATTGGTTGGTCGATGCCTTTGCCGTCATGCCACCAACCTCGACAATAACGGGGAAGGATGATGAACCCCGATTTGAATACACAGCAAAAGAGCTGTATATTGAACTTTCCGAGCTGCGTGGCCATATAAACGAAGAATTTGCCAAGCTCAGACACGAATTGCATCACAAACACTGACCGGTTGTAAAACCTTTTTTCTTGTATTGGGATCGGAGAGTAATCTCCGGTCCTTTTTTTTATTTTCTCGGGTCAAAAGCCTCGCGCAGGGCCTCGCCTATGAAGATGAGAAGTACCAAGGTTCCTACCAGGACAATAAAGGTGGAGAGTGAAAGCCACCAGGCTTCGAAATTGCCCTTTCCTTGGGCCAGCAACTCGCCAAGGCTCGGAGTTGAAGGCGGCACACCGAGTCCGAGAAAATCAAGACTGGTCAGAGCAAGGATCGCCCCTGACATGCGAAACGGCAGAAAGGTGATCACAGGTGTCATACTGTTGGGCAAGAGGTGACGGTACATGATGGTGACATTGCCAACCCCGAGTGCCTTAGCAGCCTTCACGTACTCCATGTTCCTTCCCTTCAGAAACTCTGCCCGGACATAATCCGACAAACCCATCCAGCCGAACATCGACAGCAGGAGGAGTAGCAGCAACGTGCTCGGCTTGAAGATGGAGGCAAATATAATCAACAGGTACAACTCGGGCATGGAGCCCCAGAGTTCAATAAATCGCTGAAAATACAGATCGAACCGGCCGACGAAAAAGCCTTGCAGTGCACCAGCAACAATTCCCAACAAAGAGCCGACCGCTGTCAGTGCCAGACCGAAGAGAATACTGAGCCGAAAGCCATACACCAGTCGAGCCAGGACATCGCGACCACGGTCATCGGTGCCGAGAATATTATCCCGGGTCGGCGGTGCAGGCACCGGACGATCCAATACCAGATTGATGGAATTGAAACTGTGTGGATTGGGTGGAAAGATGATCCTATTATCGTTAGACGTAAGCTTACCAAGAATATAAGGGTCTCGGTAATCGGTCTCTGTGGCAAAATCACCACCAAAAACCGTTTCCGGATAAGCTTGACACAGGGGGAAATAATAGTGCCCCTCATATCGAATCAACAATGGCTTGTCGTTGCTGAGAACCTCGGCGAACAAACTGATGCCGAAGAGCAAAACAAACACCACCAGCGAATAAAAGCCTCGGCGGTTGTTCCTAAATCGGGCCCAGCGCCTGCGCCCCAGGCTGTTTCCCCTCTCCGACCAACTCAACATGCTCATGCTATTGCCTGCCTTCAAAACTAATCCGCGGATCAACCATCACGTAAGAGAGGTCTGAGAGCAATCTGGAGACAAGGCCGATGATAGTGAAAAAATAGAGGGTTCCTAAAACCACGGGATAATCACGATTCATCACCGACTCGTAGGCCAACAACCCCATGCCATCGAGGGAAAAGATGGTCTCGATCAGCAGGCTGCCGGTAAAAAAGGCGGTAATAAAACTGCCGGGAAATCCAGTGATGATTGGAATAATAGCATTGCGAAAGACATGCTTGTACAATACCTGCCCTTCCTCTAACCCCTTTGCTCTGGCGGTCACCACATACTGCTTGCGGATCTCCTCCAAAAATGAATTCTTGGTCAAGAGCGTCATCACCGCCAGACTGCCAACGGTGGAGGCGGTCACCGGCAGGACCATGTGCCAAAGATAATCGAGAATTCTGGCTACGAAGTCCAGCTCATGCCAGTTATCTGAGACCAGACCGCGCAGGGGGAAGACACTCCAGAAACTGCCACCGCCAAAGAGAACAATGAGGACAATGCCCAAGACAAAACCGGGGATGGCATAACCAATGAGGATGACGGCACTGGTCAGGGTGTCAAAGGTGGAACCATCACGCACCGCTTTTGCTATACCTAGCGGAATGCACACCGAATAGACAATAAAAAAACTCCAGAGACCGAGCGACATGGACACCGGCAGTTTAGAAACGACCAACTGGGCGACACTCATGTGGTGATAGTAGGAACGTCCAAAATCGAACACCAGATATTGTCGCATCATGTTGACGAACCGGGTGAAGGGCGGTTGATCGAACCCATAGAGTGTTTTCAACTGTTCAATCCGTTCCTGGTCCAGACCTTTATTCCCCTGGTACAATCCTCCCCCGGCAGTATCGCCGCCGGTACCGTATCCACTCAGTTGCGCCATCATCCGTTCCACCGGACCTCCAGGAACAAACTGGGTGATGGCGAAAGTAATAAGCATGACCCCGACCAGGGTCGGGATCATCAGGAGAAACCTTTTTAATATATAGAACCCCATAGACTACACACTTGTATCCCTAACAACAGGGCGTAAAAAAAAATGGGCATATTGAGAACAACGTTGCGCCAGACATTCTTTGCCAGTAACGGTTGCATCAGCATTTTAGGCCAACAACCACCTTCTCGGTGTGACCTTGGTTCAGGATATTTTAATGTCCCCAACAAAATCCATCTCTTCCGTTGACCTTCTTGTGTTTTTTCGCTGCAGATCGAAATCTCGGATATCCTCACGCTCCTCCTGCTGAATCTGATTGGCCGTGATACTCTCCTGAAAAAAAACAGCAGGACGCGGCTCGATTACGGGGGACTGCACCGGTTCGGCAACTCGTGACTGCTCGACGTCGAACTCAGCATCTTCTGGAGCAGGACGCTTGAGGAAAACCAACAACCCATCCTGCAACAGTGACACGCTCACCATTTCCCATTCCTGCCTCCCCAGTTCATTGAGGGTCTTCTCCATCTCTTCATCATCAACATATTTGTCTCCCAACAGGCCATCTTTGGTGAATTCAAAAAGATTGGTCCGATATTGCCACAACATCACACTCTCCTTTCCTTGATTTTACTTATTAAGATTCGTCATATTTTTATAATCAGGGCAAAACTATTGCAGAACAAGTCTATTACTTCCACGACTTCACGTTCCGGTAACGGTTGTAAAGATATAAAGGCCGTTAATTACTCCCGTACGCCTTCATTGTTGCAGTTGATCTTCCCTGAACTCCCCTTCATAACGACTGCCATCGGCGGCAACGAGCACCCCCTTACCATGACGCTTGCCGTTCTCCCACGCCCCTTCGTATTGGGCACCGTCGCTGTATTGCATGATCCCGTGACCTTGGGGCATTCCATTATCGAAGTTACCAGAATAGGTCTGTTTGTTCGGCCAGGTTTGTGTTCCTTTGCCGGTCAGGACGCCTTTATTGAAGGTTCCGCTGAGAACAACACCATCGTCGGTGGTCAATTTCCCCTGCCCGTCATAAAGATTATCACGAAAACCTCCTTCATAACGGGAATTGTCTGCTGATTCAAGTACGCCCATGCCTTCACGGCGGGTATCGATGAAATTTCCGGTATACCGGGAACCGTCAAGATAACGACGAACCCCTTGGCCTGCTGGTTTGCCGTCAAAGAATTTGCCCTCAAAGGACGATCCGTCGGCATAGAGCAGTTTGCCCGTTCCTTGAATGACATTCATTCGGAAATCTCCGGAATATTCACGACCATCGGGATAGAACAAGTTCCCCTGACCGTTGAACCAACCCATATCGAATTCTCCGGAATATTCCATACCATTGGCATAGGTCAGGACTCCCTTGCCATGAATAACCCCGTCCTGAAAAGTTCCGGTATATTTCCTGCCGTCCTTGCTCACCAGGGTGCCTTTGCCGTTATAAAGGTCCTTGCTGAACTGTCCCTTGTACGCAGTCCCGTCAGGATTGATCAACGTTCCTGTGCCCCAGAAATGACCATCCTTAAATGCACCTTCATAGACACGACCGGCTTTATCTATCAATTTCCCGAGGCCGTTTTGACAATCCCCCTCCTCGCAGGCGGCTATAGCAGTTCCTTGCACCAGTAGAAGAGCAATTAATAAAGCAATGAGATGTTGCACGACCTCTCCCTTATTACAGAAATTCAGCAAAATTCCGCAACGACTACGTCTCCTGGACCGGATCTGGATGTTCTTTCCTCAGTTCTCACGGTCTCAGACTCCCTGTGTCAAGATGTCGAACGAAGTGCAAAAAATTGACAGGGAATGCCGGAGGTCGAAAAAACTACCTGAGAAGGCAACCCCTGACTTTTAAAGCCATAAGCTCTGCAGCCCCTAGGGAGCTTGGGATCGTAGGTGATATAATAATTTTTGCATTCAAGACAGTTCGGCCCTAGCCCCTCTCTCTTTTTCCTCACAGTCATCCTCATTGAGACCTTGTACCGAGACCGTCTAATCAATAATCACGGGAAAAGAGGGGCGCCTCTGCCTCTATGCAGCATTCTTAGGGAAATCAAAAAAAAGCAAGGTGCTGTTCCCCGCTTCTACCTCCTGCCAGGAAGCCACCGGAAATTCCAGGGCGACAATGCCGCAGGTAGGTATGTTCGCAATGTGGAGCCCGCCAAATATATTGGCAAGGGCTGTGCTTTCCGGATTGTGGCCGACTATCATAACCGTGTTGAATTGCGGTTCCACCCCCCGCAACAAGGCAATCAAGGCCGGAACAGTTGCAGCATACTGTTCCGTATTGATACTAATTTTTTCAGGTGGATAGCCAAGCTTGATGGCGTAGATTTCGGCTGTTGCTCGCGCCCGGACCGCTGGACTGGTCATGATCAAATCCGGCAATATCCCCCGTTTTTTAAGACGTCTGCCCATCTCCGGAGCATCGTGCTCGCCTCGTTTATTCAAGGATCTTTCGATATCGCTCAATGCTGCGTCCTGCCAGCTCGACTTGGCATGGCGACAGATCAGCAGACGTTTGCACTCAGGCGACAAGATGGCTACAGATTTCATCCCAAAGTCTCTCATAAGCTACAGCTGAGGTCGATCCTGGTAAGGCTGCACCGACCGGTTGCCTATAGACGCCCATCCGTTCGACATCAGCCGAATAGGGAATAATGGCTTGCAGAACCCCTTTTTTCTTGTGCATGGCCTGCATCATTTCCATGTGCATTTTTTTTCTCTTTTCTGCCATAGAAAAAAAGATCAGCACCTTACTGCGGCTCTGACCGATCTCGTCGAGAAACGAAAACAACTGTTTGAGCGCCAGCAGAGAAAGAGTTGTCGGAATCACAGGCACCAAAATGTAGTCGGCTGCATAGAAAATATTCTCCGACAACAGCGTGATATTGGGTGGACAATCAAGAAATATCTGGTCGTATTCCTCTTGCAGGGGTTGCAGGACCTTGCGCAACCGCTGCTGTGATTTCTTACATTCATCAAGGGCGATATCGATATTGCGGTAAGAGAAATCGGCGGGCAGCATATCAAGATCGGTATAATCCGTCCCCTTGATGTTCTCTTCGATATGCTTACCGCCTTTGAGCAGTTTTTTGGTGTTGAATTTCTTAGACGAGCGGATGCGGAAATAAAAAGAGGCTGAACCTTGCGGATCCATGTCGCAGAGCAGAGTTCGACGCCCCTGCCTCGATGAGAGATAGGCGAGATTGACCGATGAGGCAGTTTTCCCCACGCCGCCTTTGATATTATACACCGCGATAATGCTCATAGTATTTCCTGTTTACTCCGGAAGAGTCCGATAAACAATGCTGTGTTAACCGGATCACTGAATTGGGTGAAGGCCTCGGCAAAATTTCCACGAAGTTTCTGTTGATCCTGGAAAAGGCTCTGCATCAAGGCACCTAAAGCAGCCACAGGTTCGTTATTGTTCCGCGAACCGAGCATCCCGTTCAGGGTGTGTCTAAGCATCTGCTGTTGCACAGAAAGGTCGTTGAATGTACCGAGAATATCCTGCAATTTTTTCAGATGGCGGACCACCATCTGAATTTCATCGGCAGGATAGAGCGAACCAAAAAATTCAATGGCGTAGCGCAGTTTTTTGCATTGGATCCGCAAACGGTGAATCTCAGGGTCTAGGGTAGAGGAGTTCAAGGCTTTGCCGTCGCGCATCACCCTTTTAAACCGACGTAAAATTATCTGCCCGGCCAGCTCTTTGGCAGTCACACCATCCGCAATTCCTGGTTCCCGGTTTTCAGAAGCGAAATATCGATTCCAGGTGTTGATAATGGCTCTACTCTTCTTGGAACGCAATGCACGGACCATTTTCCCGTGTTCAATCTGCCTCTGGGTAGCGAGACCGGCAAAAAATGAGGCCAGTCCAGGCTGCAGGGAAGCAGGTAACCGGGCAAGGTAGTTGCCCTGTTTCAAAAGGTAAACATCAAGATCACGGGTCGGACCGGTGAGACATCCCAACACGCTGATATCATTTTTAAATGAATTGACAATCGCAGACGGAAAGACATTTTTGACAAGACTTAACCCGGAACGTATCCTCCGGATAGCAACCCTTAAGTCATGAAGGAACTCGGTGTCCAGATCTTCGAGAACACCGGGGACATTCCTGGTGACGGCCGTCAACAGATGCTGGTAGATGCGTACCATGGCCTGACCGGCAGTTTGACCGGCATCGAGCTGCATGACAAATTTCGAACTGTAGTCGAGAGGACGTCGACCAGCCTCTTTGCACCCTTCCACAAAGCCAATCAGGGGGGAGACCGGCAGGTTGACACCACTTTCAGCCAGTATTCGACGGACTGAAGCCAGTTCTTGGTCATAGCCCCGGATACTAAAAAGTCGGAGCATGCGAAAAACCGGCTTGCCAGCGGACAGACGTTGCTCCTCAAACACGATCCGTGCCACGGTTTTCTCATCCCGGTTGAGGAGACGAACCTGGCAACCGGTTAGATGCACCGTTGCCAGTGGCAGCAGGCAGCGGATGGCAAGCAGCGGTTCAAGTTGGTCTCTGAGAAGACCTGGTGGGAAGTCTCGGGCAAAGCAGGAACGCTTGAGTTCGGGGCCTCCCTGCTGAACGGTCACCGCACCGCTGTCGCCATGGTAAAGTGTCCAGGAACGACCATGGCAATGGAGGATGTAGCCCTGCTGGAACAATCGCCAATCAAAAGAATCGGTATACACCACGGTCGCCGAATACTCTGGAGCGGAGACGACGTTCAACGCTCCGGCAAGGGCGGACAACAGTACATCGACCTGAAGAGAATCAGGCATGAACCAGGTGTCCGTACCGGATTTTTGCATCCTTTCCGCTCCTCAGCTTCGGTAGTCTGCGTTAATTTTCACATATTCGTAGGAAAAATCACAGGTATATATCTCGGCTTCTGCGTTGCCTTCGTTGAGATCGATGGTGACGGTAAACTGCTTTTGCTTCAACACCTCCGTGGCGGCGGCCTCTTGCTCCAAATCCAACGCAAGCCCGTTTGCAACCAGCTTGATAGCATCGAAACTGATCGAGACCCTCTCCTGTGCGAAACTGCAGTCCGACCGACCAAGGGCGGCGATGATCCGACCCCAGTTGGCGTCCTCACCAAAAAAGGCGGTCTTCACCAAAGCTGAGTTGGCAATAGTTCGGGCAGCATTGAGTGCTTCCACCTCATCCCGCGCCCCGGTTACCCTGATGGTCACCATCTTGGTGGCACCTTCTCCGTCAGCGACAATTTTCAAGGCAAGATCCTTGAACACTCCCTGCAATGCCGCCTCAAAGAGCGCCACTGCCTTAGGATTGCCCTCGTCGATCCAGGTGTTGCCGGCCGCACCATTGGCCATCACCAGCACCATATCGTTGGTGGAGGTGTCGCCGTCAACGGTGATCCGGTTGAAAGTCCGGTCCACCCCTTTTTTGACCAGCCGGTTGAGCACCGGAAAGACTATCTGGGCATCAGTGACCACAAAACAGAGCATGGTGGCCATATCAGGCATAATCATCCCCGATCCCTTGGCAACCCCAAGCAAGGACACCTCAACACCGTCGAGCAGTACCGTGGCTGTGGCAACCTTCGGCATAGTATCGGTGGTCATCATGGCACGCGCCAGTTCATCAAAACCGTCAATGGATAAATTCGCCACCAGCGCTGGCATTGCTTTTAAGAACGGCGCTGTATTTAATTGCTGCCCGATAACGCCGGTAGAGGCCACCTGCACGAGGGCATCCTTGATGCCCAGCTCCTTGGCGGCCATGGCACTGGTGGCCAGCGCCACCTCCATCCCGTCCTTGCCGGTGCAGGCGTTGGCATTGCCGCTGTTTACCAATAAAGCCTGTGACAAACCCGAACGCAAACGCTCCATATCTAAAAGAATAGGAGCAGCCTTGACCTTGTTGGTAGTGAACGAGCCAGCAGTGACCGCCGGCATTTGGGAATAGATCAACCCCAGGTCGAGCCGGTCAGCGTACCTAATTCCTGCCTTAATTGCAGCGGCTGAAAATCCTTTAACCTGCATAGAATGTCCTATGTTTCATTGAAGTTACCGAAACTGAAATGAGCATCGATACTCTACCAGATACCGTGTAAAAGAAAAGAGTGAAGATATCTTCCGGTCGGGTATTTCCCTTGAACACTTCTTGGTTTTATGCCAATTTCAAGGGAGATAGCTGCCAACCAAGACCATCATCACGGACGATAGCTTCTGGGTACCTTAGCAAACTGGCCAGACCGCTTCTTCACGACAGTTTGACCCGAAATAAACATTGCCCCTAAACGGTATCTTTCCAGCAGAAACCAACCTTTTTTACGACAAATTCCCATGGCAGCACCTCACAGCATTCTGAACCCTATGAAGATTCTCCTGATCAGCGACATCCACGGCAACTATCCGGCCCTTAAAGCAGTCAGCCAACAGGTGCAACCACTTGCCTGTGAGCAGATTCTCAACTGCGGCGACACAACCGTATATGCACCCTTTCCCAATGAAACCATTGACTGGCTCCGCCAGCACAAGGCTTGCACCATCACGGGAAACACCGACGACAAAGTTATCAAACTACTCAAAGGCAAAATATTTAAAAAACCTGCCAACCCGGAAAAACGTGTCATGTACACGAACACGGCAACGATGCTGTCCACGCAAAATATCGATTTTCTCCTCAAATTAAAAAAGAAGAAAATTCTCCACCTCGCCCAGACCGATGTCGGTCTTTTTCATGGCAGTCCGGCTGATCACGATGAATTTCTTTTTGCCGACACAAAGGAGGAACGCTTCGAGGAACTGGCCAAGGCAACATCCTGTCAGGTGGTAATCACTGGCCACTCGCACTCCCCGTATCACAAATATGTAGGGGGCGTGCATTTCATCAATCCCGGTTCTGTCGGCAGGATGTTCGACGGTCGCCCCGAGGCCTCCTATGCCATCCTAGAACTGGCCCAAGGAACCGTCACTGTCACCCACCACCGCTGTCCCTACGATGTTGAAGCGGTGGTCACGGCGCTGCGGGAGCACCAGCTGCCAGCCATTTACGGAGAGATGTTCCGTACCGCAACGAAACGCAATTAAAACAGAATAACGAGCCAGCTAACCTGAATCCGGTAAAACAAAAAAAGGGCGAATAAAACCAAATTATCAGTTTCATTCGCCCACTTTGGCAAATATTGGTGCAATAGCACCCTGTGACAAACTCCAACCGAAAGCTGCTGCGTAGGGCTAACAGACTAAAACCTGTAAACTCACTACCTGAAGAGTTTTGATGCGCGATACAATACGACTGTCGTCAAATCCGGCGCCAGACGATGGGGCTCAGGCGGTCAACCCGCAGCATTTCTTGTATTTTTTCCCTGAACCACAAGGACAGGTCGCATTGCGGCCGATTTTGTCTTCAACCCGCTGCACAGGTTTTCGTTCGACTTCGGCCAAAGCCGCGCCACTGCTTCGTTTAGCCTCTGCCAACTCACGTTCGCGCTGCTGCCGTCGCTCTTCTTCCATCCTCTCCAATTCGTCATCCTGAACGATCTGAATCCGCATCAGATTGGCAATGGTGTGTTGCTTGACCGACTCCACCATGTTCAGAAACAGGTTATACCCTTCCCGCTTGTACTCGTTGAGCGGATTTTTCTGACCATAGCCCCGTAGCCCAATTCCCTCTTTGAGGTGATCCATGTGCAGCAAATGCTCTTTCCACAGATTATCGACCATCTGCAGCAGCACCATCCGCTCGAGCTGACGCATCTGCACTTCACCATTACGCTCTTCCTGGCGGGCATAGCCCTGTTGCACCGTTTCTCTCAGTTTTTCGATAAAGGTTTCACTATCCAGATCCTGTCGCTCCTCTGGCGACCATTCGAGCTGGAAATTAAACACCTGCGCAACCCGTTCCTCCAATCCCTGCCAATCCCACTCATCAACCTGCTTTTTGGCGACGGCAAACTCACCGGCAATCTCTTCGATCAGATCACTAAGCATATCCTTGATAATCGGCAGGACATTGTCTCCTTCGAGCACCTCGCGCCGTTGACTGTAGATGACCTCACGCTGCTTATTCATGACATCGTCATACTCGAGCAGGTGTTTGCGGATATCGAAATTGTGGCCCTCCACCTTGCGCTGAGCATTTTCGATCGCCTTGGAAACCATGCTATGTTCGATGGGCTCGTCTTCCTCCATGCCCAGTTTGTCCATAATGGTGGACAAACGGTCGGAACCGAAAATGCGCAATAGGTCGTCTTCAAGGGAAAGAAAGAAACGGGAGGAACCTGGGTCGCCTTGCCTACCTGAACGGCCTCGCAGCTGATTGTCAATGCGGCGGCTCTCATGCCGGCTGGTACCTAGAATATGCAGGCCTCCGAGTTCGCGGACACCTTCCCCGAGCTTGATGTCAGTCCCGCGACCCGCCATGTTGGTCGCAATGGTGACCCGGCCTGTCTGCCCAGCACCAGCGATAATCTCGGCCTCGCGTTCATGCTGTTTGGCGTTGAGCACATCGTGCTCGACCCCTTCCTTGGTGAGCATCTTAGAAATCTTCTCGGAAATGTCGATAGAGATGGTTCCCACCAGGATAGGCTGCCCTTTAGTATGCAGCTCTTTAATCTCATTAACAATATTGCGGTACTTGGCGTCCTGATTCTTGTAGATGAGATCAGCATAGTCGATCCGGATCATCTTCTGATGAGTCGGGATGACTACCACGTCGAGGTTGTAAATCTTCTTGAATTCAGGGGCCTCGGTATCAGCGGTTCCGGTCATGCCCGCCAGTTTGTTATACATGCGGAAATAATTCTGGAAGGTGATCGAGGCAAGGGTCTGGTTTTCCTTCTCAATTTTGACCCCCTCCTTGGCCTCAAGGGCCTGATGCAGTCCGTCGGAATAGCGACGGCCTTCCATGGTACGGCCGGTGAATTCATCGACAATAACCACAGCGCCGTTCTTGACGATATAATCGACATCGCGATGGAAGATAAAATGCGCCTTCAGTGCCTGGTTAATATGGTGAAGCTGATTGATGTTACGAGGATCATAGAGGTTATCCACCTCCAGCAGTTGCTCGCCCAGCGCGACACCATCGTCGGTGAGCATGATCTGGCGGGATTTCTCGTCTTTGGTATAGTGTTCATCTGCCTTAAAATGCCGCATGATCCGGTCGACCTTGAGGTACAAATCGGTGGACATCTCGGCCGGTCCGGAAATGATCAGCGGCGTCCTGGCCTCGTCAACCAGAATAGAGTCAACCTCGTCGACGATAGCGTAATGAAAACCACGCTGACAGTAATCTTCCAGTGAAAACTTCATATTGTCGCGGAGATAGTCGAATCCGAACTCGTTGTTGGTTCCATAGGTGACATCCGCAGCGTACGCTTCCCGCCGCTCTTCGTCGTTCATATCATGAAGGATGCAACTGGTGGTTAGGCCAAGAAACCGATACACCTCACCCATCCATTTGACGTCGCGACTGGCCAGATAATCGTTGACTGTGACCAGATGTACACCTTTACCAGTAAGGGCGTTGAGATAGACCGGCAGGGTCGAGGTCAGCGTTTTCCCCTCGCCTGTCTTCATTTCTGCTATTTTTCCCTCGTGAAGCACAAGGCCACCAATCAACTGGACGTCGTAATGGCGCTCGCCAAGGACTCGCTTGGCAGCCTCCCGGACCACGGCAAAGGCTTCAGGTAGAAGAGCATCCAAGGTTTCCCCCTGAGCCAACCGCTCTTTGAACTGCACGGTCTTTCCAGCCAGTTCCTCATCGGAAAGCGGTTCCACCGTTGCTTCAAATTCGTTGATCACCTTGACGGTCTTACGATACAGCTTGATCAATCTATCGTTATGGCTGCCGAATATTTTTGCCAGTACCCTTCCTACCATCATGCATCTCCCCGTAAGAACTTAAAAGTCCTTAGGATAAATAGAAATTATAGGTCCGTTGAATTCCGGATCAAAGATTAAGTTTTGGTTGAAAATCTCCAGAGGTGCGGATTAACGCATCCTCATCACAATCGGGAAACTTGGAGCAATGGAGACAATCACTCCATATTTTATGGGGCAGATCCTGTTTATCCCTATCCTGAAAACCAAACTTGCGAAAAAAAGCAGCCTGATAGGTAAGGACAAACACATTCTTGATTTCCAGGCTTTGGGCCTCGTCAAGGCAGGATTCAACCAGCAAGGCGCCAATACCGCATTTTTGTTTGGTCTCGGCCACAGCCAGAGAACGAATTTCAGCAAGATCGTCCCAGCTGATATGCAGAGCACAAATACCCAGGATAACGCTGTCCTCTTCATACACGACAAAATCACGCAAATGATCATAGAGAGAACTGATGGAACGAGGGAGCATCAAGCCCTTGGCGGCAAAGATCGTCAGCAGCCCATGGATGGAACGAACATCACCCATCCGGGCAGGGCGTATCCTGCCGGCCATCTGTTTTATTTGAGCATCAGCCATATAATCCACCTGAAAATTGAAAAAAACCGATTCAACGCAACAATTGCAGACCGCAGAATCACATCGGGACCGGCACCTAAAATCAATGGTTATGCGTCAACACCAGCGATTTTTCGATAAAAAAACCAGTTACCCTGACCGGCGACAATGCCGATGCACAGTAGCAAAAGCACACTGAACCATGCCTCCGGCTTACGCAACAGTACCAGCAAAACACCTATAGCACCCCCATAGACCGTTCCGATCGACAGGTTGAGCATTGTTACGGACCAAAGAGGAAACTTTCGTGCTAGGACACCCACCGCAAAACGGTTCACAACATAAAAGCAAAGATAAGAACTAAGCAGAAGGGAGGGGAAGCCAAAAACCGCCCAGGTCACAATGGTCTTATGCACCAATTGCTCATTCTGCAATACCCCCATCTTCATGAGCACGAAGGCCAATAAAAAAACGATATGGGCCAGAAAGAAGACGACGATCGGTGCCAGGGCAGGCGCATACATCACCCCATTCTTTTTGACATGCTGAATAAAGGTCTTGCGTATACCGTGCACAATGGAGATACCGGTCTTTTGTGCTGTTCTCTTATTTCTTTTGGTTCTCATCCGTTGCCGTGATTATTATGGACCAGTAGCTCGTTGTTGTTCTTTAAGAGGGGGAGGAGTCTCTGTTGTCTTGGTTGGTACCTGTTTTAACGTTCCGCCTGATTGAGCCAACCGGTTTTCCTTTGACGGCAGAAGAATAGTTTGTCCTGCCCAAATACCTAGGAGGAACATCCAGAGAAACAGACAGAAGCAGACGACCACCAGACCGAACATCCCTTGCCAGCCCAGCTCAAAACGGAAAGGCTTGGCTCGCACTTGCTGCGGGGGCGGTGGCAGGGGCTTTTTCTTAAAGAGTCCCAAAACACTCAACGCAATGGATAACAAGGTCTGCAGAGATCATCAAAACCCCATGCTGGTTGGATGCAGTGCTTCAAGCGGTATTTTGTAAGTCTTCCGCAAGGGAAAGCAAGCCTAAATTTGCAGAAAACCGCTACCATGGCCAAAACGCCTTACATGTTGTCTGGTGCGGAAAGGCCGACGAGGTGGAGCCCGTTGCGGAACACTCGTCGCAGCGCCCCGCACAGCAAAAGGCGCGCCTGACTCAACTCCAGGTCAGAGGTCAGCACCTTGTGTTTATTGTAAAAACCGTGAAACTGTCCAGCGAGTTCCATCAGATAAAAGATCACCCGATGGGGCGCCAGATCGCTAGCAGCCCCAGCCACAAGTTGGGGATAGTCGGCCATGGTCTTGAGCAATGCGTGTTCTTCTGCCTCAACCAACCGAGGAAGCACATTGTCCGCCACCTGCACGGCCAGTCCCTGTTCCTCAGCCTGACGCTCGATGCTGCACAAACGGGCATGGGCGTACTGCACATAAAAAACCGGGTTTTCCTGGCTCTGTTTTTTGGCCAGATCGAGATCGAACTCGATCAGATTGTCGGGCTTACGCATCAGAAAAAAGAACCGAAGGGCATCGGGCCCAACCTCATCCACCAATTCATCAACGGTGACAAAGGTGGCTTTTCGGGTCGACATTTTCACCTGCTTGCCCTCACGCAACAGGGTAACAAACTGATACAGCACCACGGTGATCCGCTCATCGTCAAAACCCAGCGCCCTGATCCCGGCAAGGACATCGGGAACGGTGGCGATATGATCGGATCCAAAGACATTAATCATCCAGTCGAATCCGCGTTTGAACTTATCGCAATGATAGGCAATGTCCGGCAGTCGATAGGTGGGTTCGCCGGTACTCTTGATAATAACCCGATCCTGCTCCTGCCCGAACTCGGAAGTCTTGAACCAGGTGGCCCCCTCTTTCTCATAGACCAGCCCTTTGGCCCGCAGCGTATCGACTACCTCGTCGACACGGCCGTCGTCATAGAGGGTGTGCTCGTTGAAATAGGTGTCAAAACCGATACCGATTCGCTTGAGGGTGGCATCGATATCAGCAAAGATAGCTTGCTGGGCCCGATCTTTGAACACCGTGAATTCCTCATCTCGGTAGCTGTCACCGTCGGCCTCGATCATCGAGCGGGCGATGTCGTAGATGTAGTCGCCCTGATAACCATCTTCGGGAAAGGTATTCGGGAGGCCGAGCAGTTCGAGATAGCGCGCTCTGGTGGATTCGCCCAGTATCCGCATCTGGCGGCCGGCATCATTAAAATAGTACTCTCGGTGGACCGCATAACCGGCAGCGGCTAGGACGCGAGCTATAGCGTCACCGAGCACAGCATTACGCCCGTGGCCGACGCTTAAAGGGCCTGTGGGATTGGCACTGACGAATTCAACCAGGACCCGGCGGCCGCCACCGATATCGGAGTAGCCAAAGCGCTCATCCTGCGTATAAATCGGGGCCAGCACAGTGGCCCAGATTTCCTTACTGAGAAAGAGGTTGATGAAACCTGGACCGGCTATCTCCACTCGGTCGATGAGCGGATCGTTACCGAGCAGCTCGGCGAATTGGGTGGCCAGATCCCGTGGTTTGCGTTTGTCGATACCGGCAGCCACCAGGGCAAAGTTCGTGGAAAAATCGCCCTGCCCCTCGCGTTTGGGGACCTCAATAGTATAGCGGCCGCCAGCAGCGTCGCTCCAGTATCCCAGCCGGACACCTTCTGCAAAACAGCGATCAACAATGTCTTTGACTTGTGATTTTATCATGATGCAACGGGTTGAATAATAAAAGCAATCGAAACAAGAAAGGGTTTGCGGCCCAGGCCTGCACCAGTCTTAGCCTTAAAAAAGTATGTGGGTTTCGCAGCTACCATCAATCGACCAGCACCCTTTCGTTCAGCTTACCGAACAAACAGAGCACTTCATAACTAATGGTCTGCATCCAGCCGGCAATGTCGTCGGCAGATATCTCTTCGTCACCCTGCTTGCCGAGCAGGACAGCCTCGTCGCCGACCTGTACAGCATCAAAGGCGGTGATATCGACCAAGGTCAGATTCATAGAAATCCGTCCGACCACTGGGGCTCGCCTGCCACCGATCAACACCTGCGCCTTGTTGGAAAGGCACCGAAGGTAGCCATCTTCGTACCCCACTGGCAATACCGCAATGGTTGAGTCCCGGGATGTGGTGAACAGGTGATTATATCCTAGACCGCTGCCAGCAGGGATCTGTCGCACCTGGATGATCCTTGTCGTAAAACGCATGACCGGCTGCAAATATGGTTTTGCGGCTGCAGCTCTGCCGGCGTGTCCGTCAGGATAGTACCCATAGAGCGATATGCCCAGCCGGATCATATCAAGCCGGGCTCCGGCAACATAAAATAATCCGCCCGAGTTGGCAAGATGCAGACTGCATTTACCTGGAACATGTCGGGCAAGATCAGCGGCAACCTCGATAAAAGTGGCGAGAACCTGCGAGGAATTGTTGGATTTTCGGTCTTCGGAAAAAGGCAAATGGGCCAAGACTCCTTCAATCTGCAGACAGGGAAGTGCCTGTACTGCCTTGACCAGCGCAACAAAATCGTCCGGCAATGTCCCCTGACGCCCCATACCGGCATCTAGTTTTAGATGCAGGCCAACCTCGATACCGCGCAATTGGGCCTGTCGTGACAATTCAGGCAGGACAGTTTGATCCACCACCACTGGTGTCAACTCGGCATCCAGGATAGCAGAGACGGTCTGAGGGATCACTCCCGCAAAGACAAAGATCGGCAGGGTTATGCCTGCCTCTCGCAGCTGCACCCCTTCCAACGCTTCTGCTACGCCAAACGCAACTGCGCCACACTCGACAAAGATTCGGGCGCAATCGATCATGCCGTGGCCGTAGCCATCGGCCTTGACCAAGGCCAGTATCGAGGCATTACCTGCAATCTGCCGACATTGATAAAAATTATGGACTAAAGCCGCTCGGCTGATTGCAATACAATTAAGCGATTTCATTGTTCTTAAACAGTTTAAACCATTGATGCCATCCCAGCCGACTGGAATAACACAAGGACCAGCCGACGGCACAATAGAGAGTGCCGAGGAATGGTCCCGGTACAGTAATTTTTCGTATAATTATACCCGAGGTCATCATCAGCGCCACCAGCAACCAGGTTTTCCAAGAGTAGACGGCGCCCAGACAGGTGCCATCCTTAAGAAGGATAATGCGCTGAATGGATCGCCGTGCTACTGAATCAAGAATTACCAGCGATTTGAGCGTACCCAACACCCCGGCAACCGCAAGCAACAACCAATCGCGTCCCGGATCGAGCCAACCATACCCACGATACATAAGGAGACAGCCAATAACGGTCCAAAGAAACGGGGCTGCGAAGAGATGGGCAGTTCGAGGCACTCCGGGTTTACACAAACGGATCAAAATCATCCCCTTCAGCAAATATCTCTATTGCAGCTACCGTCATCCCCCTAAACGAGATAAGCCCATCCCCGAAAAGGGATGGGCTTATCGATCAACCTAAATTACTGGTATAATTACATTTCAGTAACGGTGATAGCACTTTCAGGGCAAACCTCGACACAGGTCTCGCAACCCAGACACTCATCGGCATTCACAGGCTCAGCCTTACCATCCTGCATCTCGAAAACCTGAGCAGGACAAGCGTTGACACACTCTTCATCACCGGAACATTTATTTTTATCAACAATGATTTCCCACATGACACAACCTCCGAAAAAAATGAATTGAGAACTAAGAAACGTTGTTATTGCAACCTCGATTACAAGGCAAAACAATACGCTAAAGTCGTTTTCCTTTAAAAGACAGGCCATATTTTGTCAAGTTAAAAGATTTTCCGGAATGGCTCAATCTGGCCGTTAACGCCCATGGCGTATAAACAATGCTGTACGGCATCACCTCGAAAATTGAGCGATTCCTTTCCAGGCAATTCACTTTTTTTGATTTGATATTGACCGAAACAAAGGTAAGAAGAACGTGTCTAATTCCCACATCATTTTAAGAGGCTTATATAACGATGGCAAAGAAACAACCCAAAATCGGCAAACCCGCCACTTCCCCTGAAAAGGGAGAACAGGCCATGATTGGAGGCATACTTGAGGGCAGCCCTGACGCTGTCGGTGTTGCAGTAATACGTCTTGATTGCGGATGCCGAAAAATGGCTGCAGTTGATAAAGCTGGTGATGCCGCCAGCAAGATCATCATGTACCGAGACCATGCCGAATCCATCTGCGACCAATGCAAAACCGATCATGGCGATTTCCTCCGGGTTGTCAAACAGTTCATCAGTTGGAAATCACCGGAACCCGATATCTATACCAAAGAATTAATTATCACCAAAGTCTTGGGAACCCAGGAATAATCAACCAGCGAGTTGTCGCCCCTACTTTCGTCGGCTTTCCTTGATTTCCCTGCCGCTGCGACGTAAAGCATCTCGCTCTTTCCCGGGGTTTAGCTATGCCCCTCTCCTCTCACCTCTGGTCAAATCAGCGTTCCAGACAGGTATGCCTCGATTTTTCTTGATTCAGTGCTGCAACTTGTTGAAAAAGGAACAGAAAGAAGTAAAGTATACGCGCAGGGATAAACAGCAACCAAGCCCCCAGCAGTTTTCCACGCAAGGCACCAGGGAATCCCTCTTCTCCTGTATCTCCTCAAGCAACAGCACCGTTCGGACATGAAAATACTTGGATTCTTCGTTTTCCTCCTGTCCGTACTTCCAGGCACGACGCCTCCTGCTGCTTCCCAAGAGATTAAACTCGCTACCTCAAATACCGGTCCAGATCATCCATACAGGGAAAACAATGAGCGACAGTGAAACCCTGCCACCTATCATCGAAGAACGGATTCCGCCGTCTCCTGCTCCTGTTGCCCAACCACTACCATCCGGCTCAAACAGGATCCTGAGCCACAACACAAAGAGGATCCCCCCCAGATACAACAATAGCACTCTTTCTGCCCTGAAGGCGGGAAAGCTTTGTGGGTGAGTAAATATATCCACTAGCCTCCGGGGATCGAGCTAAACCAGAGGCAATCAACACTAAACGTTGCTCCACGAAACGATCTATAACCCCTGAGAACTTGCAACAATGAATCGCTACCAGCCACCTTGCTTACCAAGCACCCTGCTTCAACCCTCCTTGCAAAACTTGCGCACTGCCCTCCAGCGCCTTGTTGTGCACGCAAGCCCCCAATCTCCTCTCAGCAGCACTCCGGACGTCCGGTCGGAGCGTTATGCCGTTTGATAGTTGGCTCAAAAGCTTGCCGGAAGATACCTTTTGTCATGTCCACACCGATCTCGAGGTGCTGCACGCCCTGCCCTTCTCCTTTTTACGAGCCGAGCAGGTTGCCTACCAGATTGAACGTCTGAGTACCCATCTCGGTTCCAAACCGGCTCTTATCCGCCAAGCCGCGATCCGCTATTCCCTCTACGTCAGGCAGCTTGATGCTATCCAGGAAAAAGGCCATAATATCCGTGAGATTTGCTCCCTTGACTGCCAACGTCCACCGGTGGGATGCTGCAACAGCGAACACCATGTCATTTTTTCCCCATCCGATCTCCTGCTTGCCCGGCCGACCCAAAACACCCTGCATCTGGTCCATGTCCTTACCGCGCTGCAACAACTGGAACATGCCCATGCTCTGGATCAGGGGCGTCTGCTCAGGCCAGACTACTGCAGCCACCTGACCTCTACAGGCTGCACGCTGCGGCTGTTGAAATCTCCCCGTTGTATCCATTACCTTTGCCCCCAGGTTTCACTGGCGATGATCGCTACGCACGGCGACCAGGCCGCCGACTTTCTCGCTGCCATGTACGATAGCGGCAATCGAGTCATCCTCACCCTGCAGGATTTCACCTATCCTGAGGTCATCCGGGCCGCGGAATCCATGTTTGCTCTGGAAGCTTCTGTCGGTACATCTTGAGCGTTCGCAGTACCATCGGCATTGGCACATCTTTCCATAGTTTTGAACAGACCTAGGGGGCAATACGTCCCAAGACGTCTGTTTGTTTTCAACACAAAATGACATGGTCTATCGTTTACGAATATGATAATGATGAAAAATGCTATCCCCTACGTTCCAGAGTCAACCCCTTTAAAACCTCGTGTTGCTGACAATGCTCCCTCGCTATCCTGAAAGCACAGAACTGACCGTGGGCCTTCGCCCCTTGCTGCATCCCCTCTTCCAACAACTGCACGAAGGCCTCTCCGAGTTCTCCTTTGCCAACCTCTACCTGTTCAGGCAGAACCATCACTACAGCCTTTCCGTGCTGGCTGACACAACGATGGTCCTCTTGGGCAGGGATGACGCCATGTCTTTTTTCATGCTCCCCTTCGGGCTCCCCGAGCAACCTCTGCTGGACCAACTTTTTCATGATCACAAGATGATGAAATGCGCCTCCAAGGGACAAGCGGAAATTCTCGCGAAGAAAGGGTATAGCCTCCAAGCAGACAGGGACAACTTCGACTACCTGTATCGGCGGCAGGATCTGGCTGAACTCGGTGGCAGGAATTATCATAAAAAAAGAAATCTTATCAAAGCCTTTGTCAACACCCACACCTATACAGCCCTGCCGCTACGCGAGGAGTACCGCAACGATGCCCTGCGCATCCTTGAGGATTGGCGGACTGAGACACAGCAACAAGGCGATTATGATGCGGCAAGAGAGGGGCTGGAAAAGATGGAAGAATTGCAGCTCTGCGGCGGGATTTATTATGTAGAGGCACGGCCGGTGGCCTATGTCCTCGGCGAGGAACTGGCGGGAAGCGCCAGCTTTGTCATTCAATTTGAAAAAGCAGTCTCCGGCTACAAGGGACTCTATCAGTTTATCAATCAGTCCTTTGCCGCCATCCTGCCTGAAATATACGATACGATCAATCGGGAACAGGACCTTGGCGAGGAAGGCTTACGGCACGCCAAACTCAGTTACCTGCCGACCGGGTTTGTGGAAAAATTCAGAATTTCTCCACCAGCAGGCCCTTCTGCTTGAGAACGCGCAAACTTACTTGTTGACTCCAAGCAATAAACAACCCCCCAATCCCTTGCCGCTCCCATATATACAGTTTTGAGAAGACAGAGCCTACCCCTTGCAGCCAACAACAGGACTCTTAACTCTGGCGACTGTACTGAAGAATCTTACCGTTGAAGTTACGCGATTGTGCCTGCTTTTCGGTGGCCCGCTCGAAACTTGCCGCAAAACCAAGCCCTTCCATCCGCCGGGTGAATTGTCCCTGCTGACGCCTGCCGGGATCAATGATGATCACCTTAACCGAGTTACTGGAATGCAGATCAATGAATTGGGAAAGTAAGGCGGGATGATCGGGTTCGTAAAGAAGGTCGCTGCCGATGATGAGATCAAAAAGGCCGATAGCAGGAATCGCTTCAGCCCAATCGCAACGCTCAAAATGTAGAGGCGGCAATTTGTTCAAACGGTTATTTTCCTGCAAGAACTCATCAGCCAGAGGATGATAGTCGCTGGCTGTATGCTGAGCTCCCCGCTCATTGGTTATCAGGCTCGCAATTCCGAGCCCGCAGCCCACTTCCAGAATATTGATATCTGCAACATCATAGCTGCTCATAATATCAGCCAAAATAAGACCCGATGGCCAGACATTGCCAAACAACGACCAAGTGGCCGATGAGATGCCTATATTTTCCGCTGTCCCTTCGGGATCATGGAACTGCTGCTTATCCTGTAGTGACCGGATGTTGTAACTACTGCCACCAATGGCAAAGGTTTCAAATTTGACGTCATACATGGGGAGTGGGTGATTGCTCATGCCGATGGAGATTATCGGGAGATGAAAGTGAGCAAATCAGTAGGCGGGTAGACCCGCGCACGGGGCGGGAGAAACTACTGCCGAGATGGACAGATCCACAGGAATATGTAGAATACCGGGTCTGGAAGGAAGAAGATACAACAATTAAAGACAACAACGAACACCCAGGCCGAGAGGCGAACACGCTGTGTGTTTTCGAAACCAGAACAAGAGCGTGGTTTATTAAAAAAACTTTTCCAATCTACCGCATGCTATGAAATCGCAACGTATTACCAAACCCTTTGCCGAACATCCAATGGCTAGCATTGTCCTGGCGCTGCTGCTGATATTCATTGGCATCGCTTTTGTTGCCAGTTGGATCCCGGACTCGCTCCATCGCCGGTATTTTCTTGAGCATCAATGGGTCATGGCGAGCCTCAGCTGGCTCCTGGCACTCTTTCTTGCCGCTTGCGCCTGCCTTGGTTGCAGGTCCAAGCCTGACAACCAAGGTTAAAACCGTTTCCCCTCTTTCCGAGGGAATCGTGCTTACCGCCGCTTTTCGACCGGGTAAATCTGCTCACGCAGAGCGGCAACACCCTCGTCGGCAAGATAATCGTCAAACTGCATCATTTTGTCGATCACACCCTTAGGCCCGATCTCAATAATACGGTTGGCGACAGTGGCCACGCACTCGTGGTCATGGGAGGCAAAAAGGATGACCTCAGGAAAGGCAATCAGACCATTGTTGAGCGAGGTGATCGATTCCAGATCCAGATGGTTGGTCGGTTCATCGAGGATGAGGGCATTGGCACCGATCAGCATCATCTTTGCCAGCATACAACGGACCTTCTCCCCACCCGAAAGCACATTGGTCTTCTTCAGGGCCTCCTCGCCGGAAAAAAGCATCCGGCCAAGAAAACCACGGGAATAGCTTTCGCCCTCGTTGGGTGGTACGAACTGGTTAAACCATTCGACCAGGGTGAGCTTGTTGTTAAAAAAAGCGCTGTTTTCCTTGGGAAAATAGGAGGTGGTGATGGTCTGCCCCCAGCGGAAACTGCCTGCATCGGGCTCCATTTCACCAACCAGAATCTGAAACAGGGTTGTCTTGGCCAAGCTGAAGGGGCCTGCAAAAGCGATTTTCTCCCCCTTGTTGACCGAGAAATTCAGATTTTTCAGAACCTCAACGCCCTCGATAGTCTTGGAAAGGTTTTCGACCTCCAGGATGACGTTGCCACAGGGCCGATCCGGCTTGAAGGATATAAAGGGATATTTACGTGAGGAAATCGGCATTTCATCGATATCGATCTTCTCCAGCAGTTTTTTACGCGAAGTAGCCTGCTTGGCCTTGGAAGCGTTGGAGGAAAACCGCTGGATGAATTCTTTCAGTTCTGCCACTTTGGCGGAGGTCTTTTTGTTTTCGTTCTGCCGTTGCTGCTGGATCAACTGACTGGCCTGGTACCAAAAATCGTAGTTGCCGACATAGACCCGGATTTGACCGAAATCGATATCTGCCATGTGCGTACAGACCTGATTGAGGAAATGGCGATCATGCGAGACAATGATAACGGTGTTGGTAAAACGGATGAGAAATTCCTCAAGCCAGGCTATGGACTTGACATCCAGGTTATTAGTCGGCTCATCGAGCAGGAGAATATCAGGATTGCCGAACAGGGCCTGGGCCAGCAGCACACGCACCTTATCGCCACCTTCCAGTTCCTTCATCTTCAGCGAAGCCATCTCCTCGGAAATACCCAGACCGCTGAGCAGAACTGCAGCCTCTGATTCAGCCTCATAACCGTTCATCTCGCCAAATTCGACCTCCAGATCACCGCAGCGCATGCCTTCCGCCTCGGATAGTTCCGCTTGGGCATACAACGCTTCGCGCTCAACTTTGACATCGTAAAGCCGTTTGTGGCCTCTGATGACGGTATCGAGCACATTCTCTTCGTCATAGACGAACTGGTCCTGCTGGAGCACGGCAATCCGTTCCTTCGGATCGATTGAAACCTCGCCCTTATCGGCATCCTTCTGGCCGGCAAGGATCTTGAGAAAAGTAGTTTTACCCGAACCGTTAGCCCCGATGAGGCCGTAACAGTTACCGTGGGTAAACTTGATATTGACGTCTTTAAAAATAACGCGCTTGCCATAGGAAAGCGCAATGTTAGTTGCCTGCAACATGGTTTCACTTCCTGTAAAAAAAAACGGCCACGAAAAATTGATCGTGACCTCGCCGGGATATGCCGGGGTGCTGCTGTCGAAAAAGGGAGCAGCTGGGAAAGAGCGGAGAGAATACCCTAAAATCAACAAGAAATGAAGTGGAAAATCACAGCATGTGCGATTTCTTGCGCACCTGAGCGGTGAGAGCACTCTGCGGCACGACATACTCCGCCCTGGAAAGCTGTCCACAATAGCCTGGCAAAATAGTCTTGGCAGGGTATCTTGTCAGATACAATAATCATGCAAGTATACAGAGACACCCATCAGCCGCCGAACCGACGCTTGTTGATGGCACACTAACTCTATATTAATACAGGTGAGACCATGGATGTGACCATAGTCGGGGCCAGCGGTGGCTGCGGTCGGGAAATAGTGACCCAGATCGTCCAGCAGCGTTTGCTGGAAAACCGGGAAATCCTGCAATTGGTCGGGAGCAACCCGCAATCAAAGCGGCCGCACCTGCTGCACGGCTTCCGAGCCGATCTCCAGGATGCCTATGCTGAGATTATCCCGGAACTGAATGTCACTGACGATCCTGAGAAAATCATCGGCGATGTGGTGGTGATTACCGGCGGCCAGACCTTTTCCACCAACCCCGCGGAGATCGGCGCTGCCTCCCGCGATGTACTGGCCCGAGCCAATGTTGCCGTATTTGAACGGTTTGCCCGATCCCTGGCCTCTACCCGGCATGAATATCCGCCAGTGGTGATCATCGTCACCAACCCGGTGGAACTGGGGGTGGCGATCTTTGCCAAGTACCTGCCCCGCACCCACGTCATCGGCATGGGGGCCTTTTCCGATTCAGCCCGTTTCCGCTGGGAGATTGCTTCGGATCTCGGCATCCGCCGGCAGCGGGTGCACGGCTATATGCTGGGCGAACATGGCAACGGCATGGTGCCTATCTGGAGTTCAGTTCGGGTGCACGGCATGACCGAAAAGGAATGGCAACTGGTGGAACCTAAGCTGCGCCGTGGCCTGACCACCGAAGACTATCCGGCCGCCCTGCTTGCCCATCAGCGTCGCCTGATCGAGATGATCAGCTCTGATCCCAACAACGGGGCAATAGCGGCCCTCCACTCTATACGCAATCTGCCGCCCGACCTGCGGGTGGCCCTTAAACCCTTTGCTATCCATTACACGGATGCCAAAACCCAGACCGCTACCGCCGCCGCCACTGTTGAACTGGTGAAAGCAGTTCTCGAAGGCCGCCGGGTGGAAGTTTCGGCCCAGTACATGCACGAGGGAGAGAATGGTCTCTACGGCCCCTGTGGTGGACGCGTGCTCCTGGCTGGTACGGTGCAACGGGTGATGCCTGACCGTGAGGAAATGACGAGTGCCGAACGGATCCTGATAGAGCATTCCGCCCTGGCCATCCAGAAAAAAATCGAACAATGGTGGCATAATGACAAATGAAATGCAGTTGTGGCTGGTGGTTCTTACCACCAGGGATCATGCCGGCGATACGGCAGCAATTGCCTCGGTCTTTTCCGGACGTGGCATCCAGATCGACAGCTTTATCGGCTTTGGCGGCAACCCGCAGGCCAGCGGCGAATCACAGGGCCGGATCATGATCACCTTCAATGCTTTTGAAGAGCGAAGCCGCACCCTCTGCCGTGTTCTCGCCAGCCTTGAGGCGGTCGCCGAGGTCCACTGTTTTGCCGAGGCCGATATCCCGACTGAGTTGATGCTGCAAGCCCTAGCCGTCAAGGGGCTGCTGGCGGAGATGAAAGGGTAAAACGAAGAGTGCTTACGGGGGGGGTAACGCTCCCTGTACAAACAAGTAAGGCGGTCCGAAGACCGCCTTACTTGACAAAAACAACAAATTTTTACAGAGCAACCAGCAGTTATCAGACCAGTAGCTCTAGGCCGGAAAAGAAATAACCGATTTCAAAGGCAGCGGTTTCCGGGGCATCGGAGCCGTGGGTAGCGTTAGCCTCCAGGGAATCGCCGAATTCGCGGCGCAGGGTGCCTTCAGCAGCATTGGCCGGATTAGTGGCCCCCATCAGATCCCGCCATTTTTTGATCGCCCCTTCCGCTTCCAAGGCCATGACCACACAGGGGCCACTGGACATGAAATCGGTCAGCTCACCAAAAAAAGGCCGTTCTTTATGAACATAATAAAACCCTTCAGCCTCTCGCTTGCTGAGGTAGAGTTTCTTCATGCCGACAATCTTAAAGCCTTCGGCGTAAATCCGGCTGATGATTTTTCCGGCGTTGCCAGCGTTAAAGGCGTTGGGTTTGATAATGGCAAATGTTCGTTCCATGGTTAAACGTTCTCCTTGCTTAACGTAGTGTTCGGGTGTGTTACCTGCTTTAAAGAGCAGAAGATATTTGAATTGCCGGAATCTATACCATGATCCCGGTGCAGTGGCAACAGCCCCTGCTGTTCTTTGCAACGGAAAGGTTCGGCTCTCTCCCCTGGCCCATGAATCTTAAAACAAGTCGGGGGATGAGCCCAATTTCCCCTGGTTCATCCCCCGAAAAGAGTCCCGTCAGACCATTGCATCTGCGGGCAAAAAATGGCGGTTACTTTCCAAGCAGCACGAACTGACCATCCTTGACGGTAAGCATGGCAAAGGCGTCCAGACCCAGGCCACCGTGATCGGTCTCCGAAAAATTAAAAGTCCCGGCCGTGCCGATCAAGCCCTTAACGTTTTCCATTGCAGCCCTAACCTTTTCGCGATCATCTCCGCCGACTTCGATGGCCTTGGCCAAAATGGTCATGGCGTCGTAGGTATGGCCGCCGAAGGTAGAAACCTTCTCCTTGAATTTTGCTTCATAGGACGTTGTATATTTGAGGAGAAAAGCCTTCTGCGGTCCGTCCTGGAGGGCGTCGGCAATCAGCAGGAGGCTGGCCGGAAAAATAATACCTTCAGCAGCAGCTCCGGCGGCCTCGGCATATTTGATATTAGCAAAACCATGGCTCTGATAGATCGGCACCTGCCAACCGGCCTGCCGAATATTCTTGGCAAGAATGGACTGCGCAGGAACAATCGACCAGTTGACGACCGCCTGAATTTCATCATTGGCTTTCAGCTTGGCCACAATCGCCGACAGGTCGGTGGCACTCTTGTCATAGACCTCTTCAGCAACGATAGTAATACCGAAATTTGGGGCATTCTTGGCCAATTGCTCCTTACCAGCCTTGCCAAAACCGTCATTACCTGCAAGAACAGCAACTTTGCTGATCCCCTTCTTCTGCATGGTCATGAAAATCTGCTGCGCCGCATAGCTGTCGCTCGGAGCGGTCTTAAACACATGCGGTGTCACTGGATTAACTATCGATTCGGCTGCGGAACAGGAGATCAGGATGGTCTTGCCGTCCTCGGCAATCTTCTTGATATTAAGACTCTCGCCGCTGGTGGAGGGACCGATAATGGCAAAAACCTTCTCCTCTTCAATCAACTGCTTGGCAAAGGAAACCGCCTTTTCAGGGCTGCCGCCGGAATCCTTGACGATTAATTCGATGGTCTTGCCTTTGATACCACCCTTGGCGTTGATTTCTTCAACCAGCATGTTCAGAGATCGGACCTCAGGTCCACCAAGAAACGCCGCAGGACCGGTTTCAGCCAATATGGCGCCTATCTTGATCGATGCGGCATGGACAAACGATGTCATCACCAGCAGGCTCAGTACAAACAGGCATCCGGATCGCAGCACCCGAAGCGCAACACTTCTTGTTTTCATCCTTTCCCTCCTCAGTTATTGAAAAAAGCAACCGCCTGGCAGATTTTACAGCGTTGTTATGACAAATACTCTTCTCCAAGTCAACGAATACCGTTGATTACCCTGTTTTTCAAAATCGAAAACAATGGCCAAAAGAACAGCACTTCAGGGACCGGTAACCAAGAGATAGACCTTTAAGGTACGAATGCTTTTCATGATGTGCACTCCCTCAAGAGCAATCCCCCTATCCTCTGATCAGCGGGAGCTGATTGGGTGAAAAGGGCTATAAATAACGAGGATATGAAACAATAATAAGACGACTCAAAATGACGATGGGGTTGAAAACGTTGAAATATCGGAAAAGAATACTGTATTACGCTTCAGACAACCGGTCCAGCGGGCTTTGCAGCTTACGGATGTCCCGTGCCATGACATGGGTATAAATCTCGGTAGTCTTTACATCAGCATGCCCAAGCAGATCCTGAAGCACCCGGATGTTCACCCCATTTTCCAGCATATGCGTGGCAAAACTGTGCCGTAGGGTGTGACAGCCGACCTTCTTGTCGATCCCGGCCTGCGCCGTTGCCCGTTTAACAGCCTTCTGCAACCCGGATTCGAGAACATGATGGCGCATCACCCGGCCTGAACGCGGGTCCTGAGAGCGCTCCTTTGCCGGGAAAACCCACTGCCAACCGGTCTCCCGTTCAGCATTCGGATATTTCCTGACCAGAGCCTCCGGAATGTTCACTGCTCCGAATCCTTCCTCGAGCTCCTTATGGTGCAAAGCCTTCACCGCCTCGACCTGTCTCCGCAGTTCTTCCTGAAGATTCACCGGCAAGATGGTGGTCCGATCCTTCCCACCCTTGCCACCCCGCACAAAGATGAGCCCCTGACCGAAATCAATATCCTGAATTCGCAAGCGGATACACTCCAGCAGACGCAGCCCTCCTCCATACAAAAGTTTTGCCATAAGCGCATGCTTACCTGTCATAGTGGCAAGTAAACGTTGAACCTCTGCCTGAATGAGTACAGCAGGCGGTTTTCGTTGGTTTTTGCAGCGAATCGGGGCGATTTCTTCAGCCAAAGGCAGATCAAGGACATCCCGATAGAGAAAAACCAAAGCATTCAAGGCCTGCCGCTGGGTGGAAGCGGACACCTTGCCTTCGGTTGCAAGATGAGAAAGAAACCGTTCGATATCCTTTGCCCCAAGCTTGTTCGGATGGGTCTTGCCACCGAAATGATGGATATAACGGAGTATCCACTGACAATAGGTCTGTTCGGTTCGATACGCATAGTGATGATATCGCAGCACCTCACGTACCTGATCCATCAGCTTAAGGCCGGAATTCGGACGGAATTTCGGTATATTTTTCTTTTGACTTTCCATATATACTCACATAATATCACAATATGTGGAAAAAATACAGCAAAAATCTAATAAGCGGACAGGAAACGACTCACATTTCCACATTTCAAGTAAAATATAACAATAAACAGAAAATTTACCCTTCTATAGTAGGTAATATGACGGACAGAATTCTGCTTATTGCCCTGTTGTATTTCAGTCCTGAGGTAATGCTGTTTTGTTTTTGCTGTCTTTTATGGCGAGTGCGTACGAATTATTGAAAATCACCCTTCGTCGAGGCCAGTATTCCCTGGGGTTCGCAACGTATTTGTGAAAGGCACCTGTCGTGAGCTTCCCCTGCCCACTCACTTGGCAGCATTCTCGGTCAATGGGCCAGCGTTGAGGTAAGGGTAGTTTTTCAGGATGGCTGGTTTCGGCAAACTTTGCACCACGCTGTTAAGCCACACCCTCATGCCTAAGCCTGTATTTCCTGGGGTTCGCAACGAATTGCGGGTAGAAACTCGTCATGAGTTTGCAAAAAAGTTTCCGGAACCACGTCAAAAGAAGCATGTTGCCTTGAAGAAGCTGTGCGTGTTGCGGTAGATAAAATCAGGTATATGAAAGATCGCTATTGAAGGAACACAATACAACAAGTCAATAAACCTGACCGGAAATAAGCGCGTTCTTAAAAGGTGGGTAGTCCCTCGGCCGGCAGGTTATTTCACCGTTGAGCCTGTAGGAAAAGTCCATTTATTGC
>CAZSIJ010000013.1:0-72056 GCA_964607065.1 uncultured Desulfobulbus sp.
CAGAGACTCCACTTGAAAAAGAGAAAAAACTGTCCGAACGAACGGAGCCACCTCTGACACGAAAAGCCTACCGCATTCGATCACAACACTGGTGTTTTAGATTTAGCGATTCGTGTAAATAACCCGGTCGTTCTTCTGAACTTTAATCCGCCAGGCTATGGGCCAGATATAGTCAGAGATGACGACCTTGTACCGCACAATCGAGCCGTTTTCCTCTTTTTCAAATATATAATCCGCAAAGGAGGAGTCGAAGAATGTTTTGACCTCCCCTTTGCCGTCATACTTAACCGATTCGTCTCTGCCGAATACGGTTTTTTTTATCTCAATAGCGTGGCCGTCTGATTCAATAATGTATCTCGCCATACTCTCACCCCCAACCCTTCGATTAACCACCAAAGGAATGAATGCTGTGAAGAGTTGCGTGGGTCTCTCCACAGCCCCAGGAGAACGCCAACCTTTACGTGTGCGGCAGTTGTTTTGTGGAAGTCAACCCCACACCGTACACTTAACTCTGGTTAGAAAAATATGGATTGGCAATGCGGTTGTCAATGCCACTAGAGAGTGAGGATGTGGATTGGGATGGATTTGCTCCAGGCATATGCGGACGATTTGTGATGGGTTGTAAAGAGCGTCTTCATCTCTTGCACGTTGTGTATACGATCAAACAAAAGCCCTGGAACCCCTAGACCTATCTAGCGTTAAGTTTTTTCTTAACGACGGCAAAACGGTTTCTCATATTTTCTTTTCTGGGATATGTGCTATTCTTTTCGATATGAAAACAGACTCCTCCATTTCTGCTATTTTTGAAGTCGATAAAAAGACCAAAGTCCTTCGCCCACTGTTTACATGCAGTGTTTCCGCTGGGTTTCCTTCACCTGCTGAAGATCATGTTGACCGTAAGCTTGACCTCAACGAGTTGCTTGTTCCGCATCCGGCGGCCACTTTTTTTGTCCGGGTAGCCGGTGATTCGATGATTAACGCCGGCATCAACAATGGCGACATCCTGGTCGTCGATCGGTCCATCGAAGCGACAAACGGCAAGATCGTCATCGCAGTCGTCAACGGTGAATTGACCGTAAAAAGATTTGAGCGAAACCAGACCTCTTGTCGGTTGATTGCCGAAAACTCCAACTATCCACCGGTTGAGATCACCGAGTATTCTGATTTCAATGTCTGGGGGGTGGTCACCAGCGTCATCCATCAATTCTAATGTTTCCCGTCATAAAGAAAGTTTTCGCACTCGTTGACTGCAACAATTTTTACGCCTCATGCGAGAGGTTGTTTCGGCCAGAGCTGAACGGAAAACCCATTGTTGTGCTTTCCAATAATGACGGTTGTATTATCGCTCGGTCAAATGAGGCGAAGGCGCTTGGGGTTCCCATGGGTGCGCCGCTGTTTAAAATGAAATATTTGCTAGCAAAGCATGGTGTTCATGTCTTCTCCTCAAACTATGCTTTGTATGGAGATCTTTCGCACCGGGTTATGGATGTACTGCGACAGATGGAGTGTACCATTGAGGTGTATTCTATTGATGAAGCTTTTCTGTCGTTGCCGGTGAACAAAAGTTGGAACCGGCTTGCATATCTTGCCGAACTCCGGGAGCGAGTGCGCAAGCAAGTCGGCATTCCGATTTCCATCGGTATCGCCACGACCAAGACACTGGCAAAGATTGCCAACAGAGTTGCAAAGAAGGATCCGCAGTATCAAGGCATCTTCGATCTCGTCGGTAATAGCCAAACGGACCAGATCCTCCAGAAGACGGAGGTCGGCGACGTCTGGGGGATAGGACGACGGAGTGCCGAAAAGTTGAACAGGTACGGTATTCGCACCGCACTTGATCTGAAACAAGCAGATGCAGCGTTGATTCGCAAGCAATTGACCGTTGTTGGCGCCAGAACGTTGCTGGAGTTGAACGAGATTCCGTGTATCTCGCTTGAGAAGGCACCCCCCTGTCCGAAGTCGATTGTCACTTCACGGACGTTTGGGCATCCGATTACCGATATCGAGAATCTTCGAGAGGCGGTCATTAGCTATGTGTCGATAGCCGCTGAGAAGCTCAGGAAACAAGAGGCCGAGGCTGATAATCTGAACTTGTATCTCACAACGGGGCCGTTTGATGAGCAGTCAAGTTTTGCCAACAATCAGACAATTACTCTGCCAAGACCGACTGCATCTACGCCGGATCTTATCGCTGCGGCATTGCGGTGTCTCCTGTCGATCTATCGTCCCGGTTACCGATATCGAAAGGCCGGTGTCATGCTTACGGGGATAGTGAAACAGGGATACAAACCGCAGGATTTATTTTCTTCTTTGGCACCTGCTAGAGAGGACAAACCACTTATGGCGGCGTTAGACAAGATCAACGGCAAATGGGGTTGCCGGACCATTCAGTATGGCATGACGACTGCAGAGGACCGGCCATGGTCAATGCAACAAGCCCTGAAATCGCCGGCATACACGACTAATTGGCACGAATTGCCGGTAGTAAAGACAGTGAGTTAGCAAGATTTCAAAAAATACCTTGCAAGTCTCCGCCCTTTTTGTGTCGGGCAGTTGGGAGGATATGCAGTGGAATCAATGTTTTGGGTTCGTGTTCGACGCATTTAATGTTCAACCAGGAGAGGGTGAAATATATGTTTGAATCTGCGGAATTGGGACACAAAATCAAAAAATCTGTTTATGAGCAGGAAGTGCCCGCTTTGCGCGAGGCTCTGCTCGATGTACAGATGGAGTTGGCTAAATCGGCCCGGTTTCCAGTAATTATCCTGATCGGAGGTTTGGACGGCGCGGGCCGCGGCGCAACCGTCAACCTGCTCAACGAATGGATGGACCCACGCCATATCCAAACCCATGGCATGGGTGAACCTTCCGACGAGGAGCTCGATCGCCCTATGATGTGGCGCTTCTGGCGTGCCCTGCCGCCAAAGGGGAAAATTGGTGTCTTCCTCGGTTCCTGGTACACTTGGCCGATTCTGAATCGGGTCAATGGTATCACCAAGGAAGCTGATCTCGAACAGAGTATGGAGCGTGCCAAGCGATTGGAAAAGATGCTGGTGGATGAAGGTGCCCTGCTGATCAAGTTTTGGCTGCACCTCTCAAAGGAGAAACAGGAGAAACGTCTTAAGGCATTGGAAAAGGATCCCTTGACCCGTTGGAAAGTCACCGATCGTGACTGGAAGCATTTCAAGGCCTATGACAAATTCCAGGAAGTCCATGAAAATGTTATCCGTCACACCAGCACGGCCGAGGCCCCCTGGCTGATCGTGGAAGGTGAGGATACACACTACCGGAACCTTACCGTGGGCAAGGTTATTCTTAAGGCAATCCAGAACCGGCTGGAGCAGGAAAAAGCGCCGATGCCTAAGGTCCTGGCGCCACCTTTGCTGCCCTCTATCGACAACCTGCACATGCTGAAAACCCTGAACATGGAGCAGGTTCTTGATAAAGATAAGTTTAAACTCAAACTGGAAAAATATCAGGGCAAGTTGAACGAGCTGACGCGCGATCCCAAGTTCAAATACATGTCGGTGATTTCGGTGTTCGAGGGCAACGATGCTGCTGGTAAGGGTGGCAGCATCCGCCGTATTACCGGCGCATTGGATGCCCGCTATTACCAGGTCATTCCTATTGCCGCCCCCACAGAGGAAGAACGTGCCCAGCCCTATCTGTGGCGATTCTGGCGACATCTCCCGCGGAAGGGGCGGGTCACTATTTTTGACCGTTCCTGGTATGGGCGGGTGCTGGTGGAGCGTGTTGAGGGATTCTGTCCAGAGGCTGACTGGATGAGGGCGTATAGTGAAATCAACGATTTCGAGGCGCAAATGGTCCGGCACAATCTTCTGGTCGTTAAATTCTGGCTGGCCATTACCAAGGAAGAGCAGCTGCTACGATTCGAGGATAGGCAGAAGATCGGATTCAAGAGCTTCAAGATTACCGAGGAAGACTGGCGAAATCGTGAAAAATGGGAGCAATACGAACAGGCCGTGTGCGACATGGTGGATAGAACCAGCACTATGGTTGCTCCGTGGACGCTAGTGGAATCGAATGATAAGAATTTTGCGCGCATCAAGGTGTTGAAGACTTTATGCGAAAAGATTGAAGCAAAACTCAAGGAATTGTACGAAGAGGGGGTCGACTACCTGGACAAACCCAAGAAACGCCGTTGATTGGGTCTCAGCGTGGCATAAATACACCTCAATATTTAGCATAAGGTGACGAGGGGACTGGACCGAAAAGGGGATAGAGACATTTTGACAGAAATAAATCTATCCCCTTTTTACTTGTTTTTCACTCTTGTGTGGTTTGTTATTTTATATAAATGCCGCAGCCTACTATTAAATCGCCAAGACGTTCTAGATAGATTGATTTTGGTTCTACTTTTTTGGTTGTGGGATTCAGGAATTTGTAATCTTGCCAAGCTGATGTTTGATTTTTCATCAAATTTACACGCTCTTTCATGAACTCTTTTCCGTCAACATCTTTGAGGTCAATCATGTCCTTTCCAATGAAATTTCGATTTTGCCCGTGAGCAAGACATTTTCCATTTATATCATATACAACAACATATAGGTCACGATCAGCAAACTGTCCTAATTTATCAGAAATATCATAAAAGGATTTTTCGTTTCCGTTGGCTTTGATATATTCAACAGCTTTTTTAACCATAGCTACGGCTTCTTCTTTTGTCCCCTGCTCGGCCGCATGCGCAAAGCTTGCCAAGCAGATCATTGAGAGAACAACCGTGAAACTCGCGAACAGTGATAATTTTTTCATAGCGGGCTCCTTTTTGAAGAATGTTTGACAGCTCTAGTCTGGCCAGTTGTATTTTCTGAAGATGAACATAGGGGGCACTATCACTCAAGCCTGAAACTGGTAAAGGGCAATTTAAATACCTACTTTAAGTGACATATGTGGTCGAGGCAAGCCGCGAAACCAGTATTTTCGGTGGTTCGTTTCGTGCCACTTGTTTTACGGTATCATTTCAGTAAATTGTCCAGGCACAGTAACTTGAATTACACCTGCCCACGTACACATCAGTTTGCAATTATTAGTCAAAGCAGGCATGTAGCCGACCATTACCGTTGGTGAACCGGGTACCCACGGCGCAGGTGTAACGGGGATGCAAGGCATTGGTGTAAGAACCCCCAATGCCGCAGTCGTTGCAGCAGCTACTGTTGGATTTGCAATCGATGAACACATACCAAATGGAAGAATATTAACCATAGGTACATGATCCATAATATTTGCTGCGGGCACATAACTGGTCATGGTTTTGTTGGTAGGCAGAACTACAAGTGAGCTGGGAGCTACGCCAAAACTGCACATGAGCATTGCGCCCATGCAAACATGTATAGCCATATAATTTACCTTCCCAGTAATAGTATGTAACTAAATGGAATTATGTGTTTCCAATTATTTTATTGTAACCACCAATTGTTGTCAATAATTGGCAAGAAATTACTTTATGATAATCTGTCAACCGTAGGCTGTTTGGATCGCTAAAATATGAATAATAGCATAATAGCTATCGATCTGAGCGTGGCAGCATAGCAATACGCATTTCAAACTCAGCGAAACGTTTGTCCAATTTCGCAGTCTCGTCGTGTTTCTCATCATCGGGCAGGAAGGAGTAGCGGATACTGTTATAGACGATATGTTTCAGTTCGTCATAGGAAGGCTTGTAGTTCCTTACGTAAAGCAGGTACTCGCCACTCAGGTTATTGCGCGACACACCTGCATCATCGGTTGAGATGACGAAGGGTACCCCATGCCGTGCGTAGAGCTGAACGGGATGGGCTTCGTTCTTTACGCCCAGAATGAAAGCATTGCTGGTCAGGTTGACTTCTATAGCAACCATACGCTGCTTCAAAATGTTGAGCAGTTCGGGTGCATCTGTTTCGTGCGCGATATCCACGCCATGCCCAATGCGGTTTGCCCCAGCGACGAAAACGGCCTCGCGAATATGCGAACGTAAGCCCTCGGGAGGTACCATTCCTAAGGTGAGTTCACCGGCATGCAGGGAAAGTTTTACAGAGGGAAAGCGTTTCTTCAAAAATGCGAACATTTTCATGTGAAGGCTGTAGTCGCGCATCGCTACATGGCGATTTTCTGGACCGACAATGTTTACGCCCACTACCAGTTTACTGTCCTTGGCCGCCGCAAACGAGGTGTATAAGCTGCTGAAAACTTTGGCTGGTGCATTGTTGCGCGACACATAGGCCTGGAAGCGCACCTTGAAATTTTCATCATCTATCCCTGTAGCAGCATCTTGTAGCGATTTGATGTAAGTATTCAGCTTTGCGCTTGTGTCGGCATCGCTGGCGAGATAATCATAGGCATTGAGAAGTGCTTGTTCAATTTGCTGTGCGGAGGAGGATGCGTCCAGCATGCTCAGCAGCGCCTCCAACTCAGGTTTATCTATTGATGGGCCTCCTTTCAGCATGGTTTCCAGGTAACCGAGATTTTCCGCCTTGGCACGTGCTTTCAAGGATTGCAGGCCTTTATTGTAATCATAATTAGAGACAGCGTTGAAGTAACCGAAGGTGTCAAAAAACTGCAGATCCGGTGCAGGCTGTTCATGAAAATGATTTTCATAATCTTTGTCCGACCATCGTTTGAGCAGTTCACTATAGAATATACTGTCCTGGCGTACAGCATCTGCGTTTATGCAAACAGCTCGTGCGGCCTCGCTCAGCTCCTGCGGCTTAGACACAATCCGAAACTTCTCACTCTTAAGCTGTGTGTCAGTGGCGCGGTATATGCAATAATTCTGTTCCCCTACCCAGTCCAAATAGGTTTCGGCATAGATGGCACCCGAGTAGTGATGGTGCAGGTCGCCGCCCTTGGGCAGCATGTTGGTGAACAGGGTCAACACTGCGATGTTCGGTGCATCCCCAGCGATTAGTTGCGAATAATGATTGCGAGTGGCAACAAGGTTATCCTGCAGACTACTGACAGACTTTTCACTTGCCTCGGCACTATTCAAAGCCAGGACACAAGCCAGCACCAGCGTAATCTTTGTTTTCATTAGCGTTTCCAATGAGATGGGGGGCTTTTAAATTTTGAACCTCGATTGTAAGGCCCTAAAGAGTTTGTAGAAAAAATCATTTTGGAACAGGTACCTAAAGAGGGCAGTATGATTCTCCTTGCCGCTCTTGAATTTCCCTTTTGTTGTCTACTCCTGCTGCCCGGTATGGGCAATAATCTGGTGCTATCCATCGTGGTTACATCGTCATGGCCCGCAAACACTCAGCACGTGGTCTTTGTCTTGCTCAAATAGTTGTGATCGTAAGGCTGCCCTTCTTCGGCTTGCTGGTGGTTACTTACTCTTGGTAGAGAGAGTGTCTAGCAATTTGTTGACCAGTACGTTTCGCTTCTTAACTTCCTGTTTCATAAAGGCGAGTTCAGATTCCACTTCCAGTCGGCCTTTGGGATGAGCGAATCTTTTGATATTTTTGGTCATGGAGTCGTGTACGATTTCGTTGCGAATTTTAAGACCGGACTCAAGATAGTCACTCAAGTCCGTGGGGATGTCGATTCGCTTGCGAAGGTTGTTGATCGACTGACCCAACGTCTCGTTCGAGTAGAAGTCCAATGACGAGCCAAACGAATCTTCTTCATTGGCGTCATCTTGCGAAAGTTGCGTATTTAGAAAACGCAAACTAACTTCGAGAGTCTGGCAGATGAACAATGCTTTGCCCAGTTCAAGGAAGATAGGTTCCATTTCGCTTTCAACGATGTTTTCGGTGCTCATATTCAGCCTTGCGGTCTAGCGGTGGTGGCGGCGTCCCTATCAATGTAACAAGCAAATTCTTGTCAGGGATATCACTCATCTGTGGAAGGACGACATCTTCTCTTGAAGCTTTCCTCCATTTCCATATATTGTACTCCGTTCTAGCTGGACACGCCATGCTTGTTGCCCGGTTGAGATAACAACGATTTGGCCGGCTCAACGTGCGGATAAGCCGCCGCCCGAGATGACGCAGAGCTAGAACGCGCTTGATTGCGGTTGGCGTTATTGGGCTGTTAGTTTTTTTGATGATTTTATTATTAAAACAGTAGGTTGCACCGAAGAATGAGTTGCGCAGCTCGTTATTGTTCAAAAAAGGATTTTGGGAAATCCACATTACGCTCATTCGAGACCAAACCATTAGAGACAAAGGTGTTTTCCGGTATATTTTATGAATGCCCCGGTTGATGTAAAGGCTATGCATACTTATATTGGACAACTGACACTGGACAACGATTTTTCCAGAAAGCATGATCACCAAGGTGGGGTTGCTGAGCGCAAAGCGATAACCAACCACATACGTGCTCTACTAATCAAACGGAAGGCCGAATTAACCGGCATAAGCCACAGTAGCGTCTTATTTCCCACCCAACCTGTCGGCGCTACTGATGTGGCGCTGATGCGCCTCATCGATGAACTGTATCTGGAACACCCGCCGTGCATGGGGGGTTCCCGTATGCTGCGTGATCAGCTCAACCGGGCTAGTATCGAGGTGGGCTGGAAACATGTCGGCACACTGATGAATTGCATGGGGTTGAGAATTTATATCGAAACCCGGTAATCAGCAAGAAACATCCCGGCCACAAAATCTATCCTTATCATTATCTGTTGCGAGGGATGACCATCAATCGAACCAACCAGGTCTAGGTGCTGGACATGTTCTATATCCTCCTATATCCCTATGACCAACAGGAAGGTGTATCCTATAATCCTGGCCGCAAAGATTACGATCACCTTGGAGGCCTGTCATGCGGTCGACGTGCTGCAAGAGGCATTTAACCGCAAGTACGCGGAGATTGTCAATGCCGATCAGGGCAGCCAATTTACCGCTGACGTGTTTATAAAATCGATTGAAATCAAGGATACAGGCTCAGTATGGACGGGCGCTGAGCCTGGCGGGATAATGTTAGTGTTAAACGATTTTGCAATTCATTGAAATACATGCGAGCTGCATGCCTGGACTCGGTCAATGAGGCGAGAACGTCGATAATGCAGTATCTGGACTGGTACAACCGATCCAGATACTGCATTCAAAAAATTAGATAAAAACACCTGACGAAGCGTATGCCCTAATGTAACCGACGGGCAAACAGGCATAAGATCCACTTAAAAATGACAACACCCTGTTTAGACAAACGGAGCCACCTCTTTGGTACTATGAATGGGTAAGGTCTTTTGAGATATCATATAATCCGATCAAGCTGCTTTTGAATCCAGATTCTGATCCTTTATAATTTTTTGTCTCTCAATTCTTTTTGGGATCAAACCATTCGCCATAAACGCTGTACACTGCTTGCGTTTTTCAAAAGGGCAATCGGTGATATTCCAACAAAGGGTATACTGCAGCAATTTTTTTACGGCTGCAATAGAAACACCATGCTCGTGGATCATCTCTCGCAAACACGAGATCCACTTGATGTCATTCATGTTGAAATAGCGCCACTTTCCTTTTCGCAGTGGAGTGATCAACCCCTCTTCCTCATAGATTCGCAAGGTCCGGGGATGCACACCAAGCATCTGCGCCGCAATGCCTATTGTGAATATCGCTTTATTTTCATCTATCATGTCAGTCCCATGTATCGAATCCCTAACAGGTAAGCTCAAAAAATTACAGCCCAGTTTCGAGTCAATGCAGGTGCACTCAATGCGCCTGGCTTTCGGTAAAGCTTTTGCCAAAGAATCGTTCCCCCTGCAAAAAGGCGATGCCGGTGAAACCTATACCTGCCAAGGCAACAATCCATTCAAAACCAGAAGGCGTATAGTTGAGGTAAGTAGGCAGATTGTCAAAGCCTGAGTACGTGGGAACCATCTGGCCGGCAGTGACCATGTCAAGCCGAGCAATGAACATGCCTACCAGGCTCATCAGGGAAGCAGCAGACATGGCGGCAAGGCTTTTAAACCGTGTCAATAGCAGCAGAGCGATTGGGGCAATGATGCCGACAGCGATCTCGATAGTCCAAAAATTGAAAGCCAAAGGGCCGGAATACAGTGCCTCGGCAGCGACGCGACCATCTGTGGAGCCACCGACATAAAAAGAGGCCATCTTCCAAAAAGAGGACACCGATACCAGGATCAACATGAGCAGCAACACTTTACTGGCAGCCTGAACCCCTTCAAATACATGCTGCTCCATTTTCCGTCCCCGGATGACATAGGCATAGTGAGTAAAAAATACGGCGGCTGCTGCCCCGGAAAGAAAAGCACAAGCAAGGAAATAGACGGGGAGTTGCGATCCGTACCAGAAAGGACGGGACGGCAAAGTTGAAAAGACGCCACCAAGACAGGTGTTTGCGGCCACTTCGGCGAGTGCGCCGAGTATACCGAGCGCCAGTGCCCAGGTGTAGTGCTTGGTAAGTATCAGCCAGAATTCAATCAGAATAAATCCGAGTGCTGCGCCGTAGAGAGTCCCCATCCACCAGATATTAGAGGTGATATTGGGCGAAATAACATTGTAAATGGCCATTCTCCAGGGACTTTCGATCTCCATACCGATAACGGTAAAACCGCTGAGGATGGTGATCAGTGAAATCCACACCATCCGATTCGCCAAAGGTGCAAGTTTGTTGCCACCGAAAACATGACTTATGGCTGCCAGCAGGCAAAGTCCGGTAGATGTTATGGCGAAAAATGCGTAGGTCGAGATCAACAGGCCCCAAGGGACCTCTCTCGTATTGTTGAAAATATGTTCATGGCCAATAAAAAAGCCAGCAATCCCAACGCCAACTCCAACGATCAATAACAATCCAAAAATTCCGGATAATGTTTTGACCAGAGAATTCGCCACCTCCGGTTCAGCTACAGCGGTCAGTGAAAATTCGTTTGCCATTTTAAGGTTTCTCCTGTCTGATTCGTTAAATTTTTTATTAATTATTAAAGACTTGCCGGCTCAGTCATCCCTTCTCTGTTCTCAGCATTCCCCAAAGATCCGAGACCGATAAGAACGGCAATGGCCGAAAACGGTCCTAGGAGAAGGAAAAGGACAAAGGTTAGACAGAACCAGAATGATTCTGCGATCTGGGCCAGATGCACCCCTATCCATGTTGTCAGAAAATGACCGCCATCATCTCCGGACTGGTTGGTTCGATTGTGCTGCAGAATGTTCATTGTATTCCCCTTACTTGTTTTTCACTGGTTGGAACGTTTCGTTGCTATAGACATCGCAAGGGATATGCCAGTACCACAATCGTTGAAACACTAATAATGATAACGAATGTAACTGCTAGAGATATCAACAATGTTTTAATATACAAACGGAGATATTACAGACTCCCAGGCAGTAACAATTGTAAAAATATCGTCCGCCGCTGATCAAATTGCGCCCAACGGCCAGTCGAGACAAGGCGCACAATGCGCCACCTGGTAAAGGCGATCATCGCAAGCAGATTGCTGGTGATTTCGTTAAAAAATACGGTTTTTAGAGATGTTGAAAAGAATGACCCGGATCTGCTGAGGCAAATGCCTCTTTTTCTCCTCTTCTTAATGAAATATTTTCGGGGGGATTTTTACGGCTATATATTATGTAATATCAGTATGATAGGCCAATAAAGAGGAGATGATACGCAACTTGAGCCCACCGATAGGAGAGGACACAAGGAAGAGAAGCGTAAGTACACATCAGCCGAATCGATGCCAACAGGTCCTACGCACCAAACGGTATGAAATAACTCCTCTCATTGATGGTTTCAAATGAGGGCGTGACAATCGGGAGACTTATGGTATCAAGGGGAGTCACACAGAACTTGTCATTGTCAAAATTAGGTGGCAACAACAAGGAAAAACGGGGGGAGATGAGAAACCAGGGGGGGGAAGGCGAACCTTGCCCACCCCCAGAAACTGAGCAGAAGAGCGAGTTATTATTTTTTACCGTGTGACTCTTTCCCCTCTGCTTTATTTGATTCAGCAAGCTTTCGATCAAGACCTTTCACGCCGATGTGACAGGAAGTGCAACGAGTATCGGAGGCAAAGGCTATGTTACCATTGTGGCAGACCCCACAATATTTACCGGCATAGAGCGCTTTCATGGTGAATTTTTGCGGCTGCTCTTCAGAAGCGCCTTTGCGCATCTCAAAGGCTTTAGCATGGCAACTTGAACAATCAAGCCCCATCTCCACATGCTGCTTATGCCCGAAAACTACGGCTTTCACTGGGCGATTGAACACGATCACCTCCGGCTGTTTCATGTCGCTGCCGTGGCAGGTTTTACAAGTTTCAGGACCGGTGGTGTTGAATGCAGTTTTTCCATCATGGCAGGATCCGCAGTATTTACCGGCATCCAGTGAGGACATTGTATAATCGCCTTTGGCCTTTGCGGATCCACGTTTTCGATCAAAAAGAGCTGGATGGCAACTATCGCAGCTCAAGCCAGTCTTGATCACATGAGAGTTATGGCTAAACATACTCTTAATCGAATCCATCGCAACGATCTGGGTATCGCCGAAGGATTCGTATTGTTTCGCAGGTACAGCAGCTACCGGAGCAGCAGCAGGGGCTGTTACTGGAGTTGAGGCTTGAATATCCAAGGTGAAAAAGATCCCCGCAACCGCGACCAGACCAAGAGCTGGCAGTAATTTTGCTTTCAGTTTCATTTAAATCTCTCCTTCCGCCGGTTAGGCGTTCATATAATAAACGTTTGGCAAGGCGCCGGTTTCAGGCCTTAGTACCCATACAGTCGTTTCAGGGCGATGGACCAACTGGTACACTTCGCTTTGCGAATCGCTGATATCGCCGAATATCCTAACCTTGGCAGGACAGGCTTCCACGCAGGCGGTATCTTTTTTTCCTTTGGAGAGACGGGTGTCTAAGCAAAAATTACACTTATCGACGGCTCTGACCTCCTCGTTAAAATAGCGCGCGTTATAAGGACAAGCCGCCATGCAGGTCTTACAACCTATGCATTTCTTACTGTCCATTACTACGATGCCGGTTTTCTTATCTTTGTAAGTCGCCACAGTGGGGCAAACGCGGACACAGGGCGGCTGGTTGCACTGATTGCAGAGCACGGGCATAAAAATTGTCTCTTTTTCCGTTGGGCTCAACTCTTTATTCTGCTCAAGAATAGTTGTTCGCCATCCGTAGGAGGGCACGTGATTGGTCTGAACGCATGCGTCCATGCAGAGCTGACAATCGACGCAGAGGTTTTGCCGCATAACCATGCTGTAATGAGGGCTGTATGGGTATTTTTCAATTTTCGGCATTGCACCGATGGCGCTTTCGGCAGTGCGAACGGATGTTAATGACAAAATCGTGCCGCTCATAAACAAGCCGGTTATGGCTAGACCAGCTCGAAGGAAGGTGCGCCGTTCCAGCGAAGGCAGCCGTTCCAACCCTTCATTTTTTAACTTTTCCAAGTCTTTAATGTTCATTCCATACCCTCAAATAAAAAGTAACGAAGACGTCATCGGCACACCATGCTACAATGTGTTGTTATGGCAAAAGAAAAAAGCACAAAAATGAACAGCTGCTCATTTAATTAAAAAAAACAACGTGCGAACATACCCTAAAACCATGAGAAGAGCAAGTTTTCAAATATATGGTATAGTAACAAAACCTCAGAAAGAGCAGGCCTTCACCAACTGAAAGAACATCCCTTCGATTCTGACAGCTGGACCGTTTTTCCCACTTCAAAAAATTGAAGCATTGCTGTATCTGTTGATAATCCTTTCTTATGGAACCAGTACTCACCTAAAGCGGCCCTCCCTAAATGAATAAGACTATAATTAATCAATCCCATAACAACCAGGATACCCTGGCAGTTTTCCATCTTGATCGCGATTGCCGTATCGTTGGGCTTAACAAAAATGCAGAATCGCTGACCATGCGTTCTCTTGCCGATTTATTCGGCAAATCAATGGATGAGATTATAATTTTCAAGGAGGAAGCTGCCTCTTTGACGAAACTTTTCGAACAAACCGGTTGGGGGAAAGCATTTACTCGACAAACGCTCCTGTTAAACGCCGAACAAAACGGCACCCCCGTTGATGTTTTTGCCACCATTATGCCGTTGTGGGGACAAGACCGGGCAATATCCGGGGCGCTGGTGACTCTCGACACCAACAGCCAATCCTATTACCACCAACTGCTGCTGGATTCTGTTTCTGAAGGCGTGCTGACCGTCAACTGCGACCTGGAAATCACCTCGTTCAACCGGTCTGCCGAGCAGATCACAGGGTGGGCTATCGAGGATATATTAGGAAAAAACTACAAAGATGTTTTTCCACCGGAGTTTTGTGAAAATCAATGCTTGCTCAGGCATTCCATTGAAAAGGAAAGGTCGTTCATAGCTCATACCGTTTTCATGACCCATAAGGATGGACGTTTCTTTCCCCTCTCCCTGACCTTATCACCGCTCTATGACCTTAATGGCAAAGTGATTGGCGGGGTGCAGACCTTCCATGACTGCTCCGATTCTCTCAATAACGCACTGATTCTTGCCTCGATTGCCGACGGCGTTTTCACCATTGATCATAAAAGGATAATCACCTCGTTCAATCGGGCAGCGGAAAGCATCACTGGCTGGAAACAAGAGGAAGTGATCGGCAAGCCCTGCCACGAAATCTTTCACTCCAGCGTCTGCGGTGATGCCTGTCTCCTACAGATGGCAATTGACCACAACAGCACCTACATCGACCGCGCCATTTTCATTAAAGGCAAAGGAGGGAATTCCATCCCGGTAACCATCAGTTCCGCTCCGCTCCTCGATGACTTCGGCAATGTAATCGGTGGCATTGAGACCTTCCGCGACAACACAGCTTCCATCCGCGAAAGTTTAATTCTCGATTCCATAGCCGACGGAGTTTTCACCGTAGACCGCAACTGGAACATCACCTCTTTTAATCGTGCGGCTGAGGAGATCACCGGCTGGACCCGCGAGAAGGCCCTGGGCATGTCCTGCTCGGATATTTTCCATAGCTCCATCTGCGGCAAAAACTGCGCCATTGCCGAGAGCCTCTACCTCGGCAAACCAGTTGCTAATCGTTCCATCACCATCCGCAACAGCCAAGGCGAAAAAATCCCAATCAGCATCAGCGCAGCACCGCTGACCGATCACGAAGGTAACATCATCGGCGGCGTTGAGACCTTTCGCGACCTGACTACCATCACTACCTTGCGCCAGCAACTCAGTCAAAAGTACACCTTTGATGCCATTATTTCCAAATCGGCCACTATGCAGCGGCTATTCAACATCCTTCCAGATATCGCCCGCAGCCCCAGCACGGTACTGATCCTCGGCGAAAGCGGAACCGGCAAGGAGTTGATAGCCCGGGCGCTGTACAATACCAGCGAACGCAAGGACCAACCCTTTGTCATTGTCAACTGCGCGGCCTTGCCGGAAACCCTGTTGGAGTCGGAACTGTTTGGGTATAAAGCCGGAGCTTTCACCGATGCCCGTAAAGATAAAATTGGCCGTTTCGCCGCCGCCGAAGGGGGGACACTCTTTCTCGATGAAATCGGCGATCTTCCAGGCAGTGTTCAGGTCAAGCTATTGCGGGTCCTGCAGGAAAAAGTTTACGAGCCGTTAGGGTCCAATCGACCGGTCAAGGCTGATGTCCGTATAATTACTGCAACAAACCGTGACCTGCAGGGGCTGGTGCGGGAAGGATTATTCCGAGACGATCTGTTCTACCGTCTCAATGTGGTGAAAATCAGCCTCCCTCCCCTGCGGGAGCGCAAGGAAGACATCCCGCTGCTCATCGACCATTTCATCAAAAAGTACAGTGCCCAGCAGAGCAAAGATATTGTCGGCATCTCCAGCGGAGCGCTAGCTATACTGATGCGCTATGATTACCCCGGCAATATTCGGGAACTGGAAAACGTTATCGAATATTCTTTCATTCTCTGCGAAGGCGGTTATATCCAGCCCCAGCACTTGCCAGAACCATTTGCCGCTGGTTTTGAGGAAGTTGCCCAGAAATCGGCCCGCAACATCGGACCGCAAACGCTCGAGGATATTGAGAAACAAGCGATTGTGCTCAGCCTTGAACGAAACCGATGGAAGAAAATGATGACGTGTAGGGAGTTGGCAATATCCAAAGATACGTTGCGACGTAAGATTGAACGTTACGGCCTCCATAATCCGCTTGCCTATAACGATGATGAAGACGGATAAGCCCTGACGTCAGTTTGCCAATCAAGAACAAAAAAAAGGTGCCCCGGTTGATTAAGGGCACCTTTTTTTTGTTCATCAAGGCAGTGAGTTGCTCAACACGTGATGTTGAAACAAGTTTTTTGCCTGCAATCGCGGTTTTTCGGAAACAGTCAACCGGAAGAACTTCGTTTTTTTTCTTGACCGTGCACGACTCTCTTCTGCCGATCGCTCTCTTTGGCCTCCTTGCTGGCTGCGAGGTCGCCCACCGGATGCAAGGTCCGCGGCACGGCTCGGTCCACACTGGCGCTGCAGTGGTTATGGATTGAAGCCGGACACTCAGCCACCTCCCAACAAGGAATGTATTCCAATAATTTTTTCAGCCCTGGGATACTGACCCCCTCCTCGTGAATAAAAGTTCGCAGACAAGTTATCCACTGAATATCGTCAGCGGAAAACATCCGTCGATTTCCCACCAGCGTGGGTTGCACCAGCCCTTCCTTCTCGTAAATCCGCAGGGTGCGCGGATGGACATTTAACAACTTGGCAGCGACGCCGATCGGATAGATGGCCACATCTGAACGAATCGCTTGGATTTCGGTTCTTTTTCTCGCCATACCGGTCTCCTAGCAAAGTGGGATGCCGGAGCAAGACGGTGAACCGTAACTGCGCACCTCCTTGCCTATCGACACTTGGGCCATCAATGATCTTCAGACAGATGGCCACGGAACATACGTTCTCCCATCATGAACAGAACGCCGCAAAAGGTAAAGCCCGACAGGGTAATGATCCACTCGTGCAGGGTCGGAGAATAAGGCAGAATATGGGGCAGATCAATAATATTGAGTTCGTGAAATCCCGGTATGATCTGACCGACGATGACCAGGTCATAACGCATCACAAAGATACCGACGATACTCATCATCGACCCGAGCGCCATAGCCGTCACATTTTTAGCCCGAACCGCCATGATGATCAAAAGCGGAATGACCAATCCCATGGCAACCTCGCCGTACCAGAAATTATTGGCATAGGGACCATTGATAAGGGTCATGATCGCTTCATATTTTCCAGGCTGCTGACCGGTATAACCGGAAATCATTTTCCAGGTGGTGAAAAACAAAATGACGATATAAAGCATGGCGCCAAGTTTGCCTACCGAGTACAGCGAATTTTCCAGCTGAGTGCTCATCTTCCAACCATTGATCTTGTATCCAAGCCAATGGAAAAAAATAACGGTAGCACAGCCCGACATCATGGCCGAGGTAATAAAATAGATGGGCATGTAGGGTCCGTGCCAGAATTCACGACCATTGAGCAGACCGAATACTGCCCCTAAATTGGAGTGAGCGGCTACACCCGAAATAACCCCGAGCAACCCAAGGATTCCAGCAGTTTTGTGTTTTCCGGCTTGGAGTAGCGCAAACTCGATGAGCATGAAGAAGAGATAGGCGCCATAGAGGGTACCCATCCACCAGATATTGGAACTCAGGTTTGGAGAAATAACATTGTAGATCGCCATACGCCAAGGGTTCTCGATCTCAAAGGCAATGACGAGAAATCCAGCGACAATCGTGGCAATAGCTAAGAAAACGGAACGTTTGGCAATAGGCTTGAAAGCCTCATAGCCAAAGACATGGCCAATGGACGAGACCAAACACAGGCCTGTTGACGTGACAACAAAAAAGACATAGGCGCCGAGCATCAGACCCCAAGGAACCTCACGGGTGACGCTGTAGACATGTTCATGACCGGCGAACATGGCATGAATCCCAAAAGCAATGCCGACCAGAGTGAAAATACCCATCAGGCCAATGACTCCATTATACAACCCGGAACGGGTGCCTTCAAGGCCGCCTTCCTGGGGTAACACCTTTGCTAAAATATTCTGCATGACACTTCCCTCCATAAACTCTGCAAGCGATCATGGCAGTGATCGTCCCGCATGGGTTGTAGTTTCCTTGAATAATATCAATCCTGAAAGATGGGCTTTGTTTAGGGTAAATCGCTTTCTTCCCTGACGGACTGTAGAACCGACTTGATTCTCAAATCAAACAACGTATGGAGCATAGCACCACCCAACCAGATAACGAAAAACAATATAGCTTCCATTTTGCGCCTCCTTGTTCCGGCCTCCCGGACCATTGCGTTTCACCAAGGTTTATTGGCGGATAAAACCTGGCTCTTGGCGTGAACTACCTGCACCTCCTTTTTGAATGTGCCGCCTACCAAAAAATGGCAGAGGGCCGGGTTTCTTCTCTCAAAACTCTTTGTCTATTTTTTAGCCATAGACTTAATCACTGTCAAGAAAAACCAGCACGAATTGTAAGAAATATTGTAAATAACATGATCAGATTAATCCCAATTAAATATTTACACGCTTACAGGAAATAGATATTTCCTGTAAGCGATCTTTTAAATAAAAAAATATCTAATTATTACAAATAGCTAATAAATGCTCGTAAAATATCAGCGCATGAAACTAAAAATGACCTTTAAAATACTACGATCATTTTAAGCCATCAAAAAACACACCATGGCTCACGATGCGCCCAGTAAAATGACAACGCTTTCAAGCAAAAATCTAAATAATTTCTGACATGAAAAATACAACCACACAAAAACAGGGCATTATAAATATACACATCCTCATCTAATCCAGACAAGTTGTCCTGGAACAACTAATGCATAGAAAGACACAGCTACTCACGTTTATTCGGACAACGAGCGAGCTTCCTCTTATCCCCTTCAAGGTGGCGGCCTTGAAGGGGATAACTCTTTGCATTGTTCTCCACCTTTACCTTTACTTACATTTGTGGTAGCTCCTTAATAAATACCTCTGTGCATCAGACTAAGATCCCCAGCGTAACAATTAAGCATAACCTTGACATTACACATATTATGCGAGAAAATTCATTGAATCTCCGTATACTTTTCCAGGGAGCGAACTGTGCAAAAATTTTATAAAAACCTTTCCATCTGGTTGATCATCGCTCTTGCATCCCTTTTTCTATTCCATTACTGCCAGAAATCACCGGACCGGCACCATGCCGTGCCCTACACGGAATTCCTCAAAAAAGCAGACAGCGGCCTTCTCTCCAGCGTCACCATGATCAACAATACCATCCTCTGGGAGACTGCCGATGGCACCCTATACAAAACCGTTGTCCCTCAGGCTAATGACGCACTGCAACATCTCGTCAATAAAAATATAACGGTCCGTGCCGAAGACCCACCCCAGCCCCACTGGTTCCTGCAGACCCTACTTTCGTGGCTGCCCTTCCTTTTGATAGGCTTTGTCTGGTTTTTTTACTCCCAGAAAGGAGGTGGCCAGGGCAGTGGTGGTGGCAAGGTCATGGCCTTTGGGAAAAGCCGAGCTAGGCTGATCAACCCGGAAGAGTCGAAAATAAAACTAGATGATGTGGCAGGGATCGACGAAGCCAAGGAAGAAATTTCCGAATTAATCGATTTCCTCAAAAGACCTCAGAAATTTGTGGAAGCTGGAGCCAGAATCCCCACGGGGGTACTTTTGTACGGCGAACCCGGCACCGGCAAAACTTTGCTGGCCAAGGCCATTGCCGGAGAGGCTGGAGTACCGTTTTTTTCGATCAGCGGCTCCAACTTCGTGGAAATGTATGTTGGGATCGGGGCGTCCAGAGTGCGTGACCTGTTCAATGAAGGCAAAAAGAAGGCACCCTGTATAATTTTCATCGACGAGATCGATGCTGTTGGCCGGCATCGCAGTTCAGGTGCCGGTTCAGGTGGCAACGACGAACGGGAGCAGACGCTGAATCAGTTGCTGGTGGAAATGGATGGGTTCGAAGCCAATGACCATGTAATTGTCATCGCCGCCACTAACCGTCAAGACATCCTAGATCCCGCCCTCTTGCGGCCCGGCCGCTTCGACCGCCAAGTCATGGTGCCTCTGCCTGATGTCGGCGGCCGTGAGAAAATTCTTAAAGTACATGCCCGTACTACTAAAATCGACAACGAGGTGAACTGGCGAGTGATCGCCAAGGGGACCCCAGGGTTTTCGGGAGCTCAGTTGGCCAGCCTTGTTAATGAAGCTGCCCTGTTGATGACCAGAAAAAATAGTCGTTCAATTACCATGGAGATTTTGGAGGCGGCAAAAGACAAGGTGCTGATGGGTGCGGAACGGCGCAGCTTGATCATCACCGATAAAGAGAAACGGATAACAGCCTGTCACGAAGCAGGCCATGCCTTGGTCGCCTGGATGCTTCCTGGGACTGATCCGGTACACAAAGTCACTATTATTCCACGGGGTCGCGCCCTAGGGCTAACGATGCAACTCCCTGAGGAGGAGCGCAATGCCCAGGACCGCACCTTTCTATGCAACAACCTCTGCATCCTGTTAGGTGGCCGTATCGCCGAAGAAATAACCTTTAATCAGATGACCACTGGCGCCGGCAATGATATTGAACGGGTGTCGGATATTGCACGGAGAATGGTTTGCGAATGGGGCATGAGCGAGGCCATCGGCCCCTTGACCTTCAGGGCCTCAAACCCTATGAACGGACAATCCGGACAGATCATCAGTGAGCAGACAGCTGTGCTTATTGACGCTGAGGTGAAAAAGCTGGTGCAATCGGCCTATGAAACAGCCAGAGCTATTCTCACGGAAAAACGGACAACTCTTGAGGCTATCACCACAGCTTTACTTGAACGGGAAACGTTATCCCGCGACGATATCCAGGCTATTATCAATACATAACTCAACAAGAAGGGGATAACGGCCAAAAAAAATTCGGCGGGTTGTTCACTCAGAGACAACCCGCCGATTTGAAAAAAAAACTATAAAGCTGCTTATTTCTTATGACAGACTCCGCACTTGGCTAGTTCTGGTTTATCCTTCTTGTGGCAATCTTGACATAGGACGTGAGCGGCATTCTTGAAGGTGTTGACTTTCTCAGGCATGCCGGCCTTGCTGTTGTGACAAGTCTCGCATTTTTCTATTTTCTGCGCCTCGACATAGGCGACTCTCTTGCCGTCCGCTCCCTTGCTGTGATGGCAGGTGCCACACTCCATTTTGGCCTGATGCGTCCCGTGGGGAAACTGGGCGGGTTTGGGCGTAGTCGCAGGGTCAATCGTTGCCTGCAAGGTCATCTCCGCCGGTCCTTTATTCGTAGCACCGGCGGTACTCGTAAGTCCGATGGCACAGCTACATAACAAGATGGCGCTGAACAACAGCATTTTTTTCATATTACTTCTCCTTCTTTTATTTTGTATACGACAAAAAACCGCAGCAGGTGAGATGAAACTCTTCAGCTGCAGCCACAGGTTTGATGAACATAACCGTTTATATTATAACGCTCCATTTGCCTGTAAAGCGTAGAACTGGATACTCCAGAGAATTTGCAGCCTTTGCCTTGTTGCTGTTAACTTGCCGGAGAGCACCGCATAATTTCTCCCCTTCCGACTGATACTGAAAAGTTGGCGGCACTGCCACTGATAAGATACTTTGGAGTCGTGGACGGTGAAAAATGTGGTGCCAGTATCTCCACGTTCGATGGATTTTGCAATTCCTCAGATAAATATTTCACTTGCAAGCCCCCCTCCTGACAGAGAACGTAGGCCCTTTCGATGAAATGTCTCAACTATCGTACATTCCCCGGCCAAGAATAACCCAACATGCACTCCAGAGCTTGACCAGAATCTAAAGCAATTTTCTTTCCAAGTTATTTCCGAAAAATCTCCTGAAAATGGTTGGTAATCAGCGGGACGCTGACGATTCTCTCGCGCAAGGGGGAAGATTTCTGCTTTTTGGTCAGCTATTAATCGTATTCGCCGCATAGATTATCATTTGGATTTAGTTGACAGGTATCGCTACTCTCCTCTTGATAGAAAATTGATACTTTTGCCGGGTTTCGTGACACTATCTTGATATCAAAAGAGTTACAGATACCAACAGGAGACAACACTACGGAACTACGTCAACTTTCATACGGCTGAGAGGTTACTTCAATGAACAATATGTCAGGAGTATCACCATGAGCATCTACGATTGGCTGCAAACACTCATTTTTTTCGTGACGCTCCTCCTCCTGGTGAAACCGGTCGGCACCTTCATGGCCAAGGTCTATCAAGGCGAGCGCACATTCCTTTCACCCATTCTTAACCCCTGTGAAAACGTGTTGTACCGGATCTGCGGTGTAAACAAGGATGAAGAGATGAGCTGGCAGCGTTACGCCGTCGCCATGCTCATCTTTAACCTGGCGGGCTTTGTGATGCTCTTTGCCATGCTGCTTTTACAGCACCTGCTGCCCCTGAACCCACAGGGCCTGCCGCCATTTACCTGGCAACTAGCGCTCAACACCGCAATCAGCTTCATCACCAACACCAACTGGCAGGCCTATAGCGGTGAGACGGCAGCCAGCTACTTTACACAGATGGTGGGGCTCGGGGTGCACAACTTTGTCTCCGCCGCCACCGGCATGGCCCTGGTCATTGCCCTGATCCGCGGTTTCGCCCGACGCAAGACCTCGCTCCTCGGCAACTTCTGGGTCGACATGAGCCGCGGCACCCTCTACATCCTGCTGCCGCTGTCGTTGGTTGCCGCCCTTATCCTGGTCTCCCAAGGCGTAATCCAGAACTTCAGCCCCTATAAGACCGTACCCTTGGTCCAAACCACCAGCTTTGATAAGCCACAAGTGGACGAAGCAGGTAAGCCACGCCTGGACGGGGCCGGTAAACCGTTGACAGACACCGTGGTCGTGGGCGAGGTGAGCATCCCCATGGGACCGGTCGCTTCTCAGGAGGCGATTAAGGAACTGGGCACCAACGGCGGCGGCTTCTTCAACGCCAACTCGGCCCATCCCTTCGAGAATCCGACCCCGCTCTCCCATCTGCTGGAGATCCTGCTCATCCTGCTCATCCCGGCCGGTCTCACCTACACCTTCGGCATCATGGTCGGCAATACCCGCCAGGGCTGGACGCTGCTGGCGGTTATGCTCCTACTTCTGGTGGTTGCTTTTAGCGTCCTCCAATGGGCCGAAACCAGCGGCACCCCGCAACTGACCCAGATGGAAATCAATGGCGGCAATATGGAAGGCAAGGAGGTCCGCTTCGGCCAAGCTGGCACCAATCTCTTTGAAGTGGCCACCACCGGCACCTCCTGCGGAGCTGTCGCTGCCATGCACGACTCGCTCACCCCCATCGGCGGTTTGATCCCCCTTTCCCTGATGCTGTTGGGTGAGATCGTATTCGGCGGCGTCGGCTCCGGTCTCTACACCATGCTGGCCTTTGCCGTCATTGCCGTTTTCGTTTCCGGCCTGATGATCGGCCGGACGCCGGAGTACCTGGGCAAGAAGATTGAGGTGCAGGAGATGTGGATGTCAATCATTACCATCCTCAGCGCCGGGATCGTGGTGCTGATCCTCTCGGGTGTCGCTATGATTACCCCGTCCGCTGTGGCTGCCATGGCCAATCCCGGTGCCCATGGCCTCTCCGAAGTGCTTTACGCTATCGCTTCCATGGCCAACAATAATGGCAGCGCTTTTGCGGGCTTGAGTGCCAACGTCAACTTCTATAACATCCTCGGCTCGCTGGCCATGCTGATCGGGCGCTACGTGCCGGCGGTTGCCATCCTGGCCATGGCCGGTTCCTTGGCCAGCAAAAAGTATGTTCCGCCCAGCCTCGGCACCCTGCCCACCGACAAGGCCCCGTTCGCCCTCTGGTTGACCTTGGTCATCCTCATTGTCGGCGCCCTGACCTTTTTCCCTGCCCTTGCCCTGGGACCGATCGTTGAACACCTGACCATGCTTGGAGGTAACTAAAGCCATGTCAAAACACATCCCAAAACCCAAATCGGCCTTTGACAAGGAACTGCTGCAGGGCGCGTTGCTCGCATCCCTTAAAAAACTTGACCCGCGTTCTCTATGGCGCAACCCGGTCATGTTGGCGGTCGAGATAGCCAGCTGCATCACCCTGGTGACCTTCATCCTCTCGCTCACCGGCGCCAACCGCGAGCCGGTTTGGTTTACCGGAGCCGTCTCAATCTGGCTCTGGCTGACCGTTCTTTTTGCCACCTTTGCCGAGGCCTTGGCCGAGGGACGCGGCAAGGCCCGGGCCGCAAGTTTGCGCAAATCGCGCTCTGATGTCACTGCCAAGCGGCTTGCCACGCCAGATTTTGCCAGCCCCCAGACCACAGTCGGTGCCACCGAACTCCGTAGGGACGACTATATTCTGGTGGAAGCGGGTGAGTTGATTGCCGGCGATGGCGAGGTGGTGGCCGGAGCCGCCCTGGTCAACGAGGCAGCGGTGACCGGCGAATCGGCTCCGGTGGTACGTGAGTCGGGAGGAGACCGCAGCGCGGTTACCGGTGGCACCACAGTCACCGCCAGCGCCATCATCGTCAAGATCACCGCCAACCCCGGAGAGACCTTCCTCGACCGCATGATCTCGCTCATCGAAGGAGCCAAACGCCGCAAAACCCCCAACGAGGTCGCGCTGGAAGTGTTGTTGATCGCGCTCACCCTGGTCTTCTTGCTGGTCTGCGCAAACATCAGCCCGCTTTCCATCTACAGTGTCACTGCCGCTGGTCAGGGCAGCCCGGTTTCGCTGACCATCCTGGTGGCCCTGTTCGTCTGCCTTGCGCCTACCACCATCGCCGCCCTCCTGCCCGCCATCGGCATCGCTGGCATGGACCGTCTCTTTCAAAAAAATGTCATCGCCCTCTCCGGCCGGGCCATTGAGGCTGCTGGTGACGTCAACGTGCTGCTGCTTGATAAGACCGGAACCATAACCCACGGTAATCGGCAGGCTGTCGCCTTTGTGCCTGTAGGGGGACATTCGGAACGGGAGCTGGCGGAAGCGGCATTGATGGCCTCGCTCAGCGATGAAACCCCGGAAGGACGGAGTGTGGTGACCTTGGCCAAAGAAAAGCATGATTTACAGTTGGAGGCGCTGCCTGAAAGCGCAGTGGCAATCCCCTTCAGCGCCGATACCCGTCTCTCTGGCGTCGATGTTGACGGTGTGATCTACCGCAAAGGCGCAGCCGATTCTATCGCCACTTTTGTTGGCAAACAGGGCGGCGCCGTTCCCAAAGACCTGGATGGGAAGGTCAATGCCATTGCCCACGCCGGAGCGACCCCGTTGGTGGTCTGCCAAGGGGCAGAGGTCTTAGGTGTTATCAACCTGAAGGATATTATAAAAAGCGGTATCCAGGAACGCTTCCAGCAACTCCGGAGCATGGGGATCAAGACAGTGATGATAACCGGCGACAATCCACTCACCGCAGCAGCCATTGCTGCCGAGGCCCAGGTCGACGACTTTCTGGCCCAGGCCAAGCCGGAGGACAAGCTGCGGCTGATCAAGGAGAACCAGGAAGCGGGTTTCATGGTTGCCATGACCGGCGACGGCACCAACGATGCCCCGGCCCTGGCCCAGGCCGATGTGGCGGTCGCCATGAACACCGGCACCCAATCGGCTCGCGAGGCAGCCAACATCATCGACCTGGACAGCAATCCGACCAAGCTGTTGGATATCGTCATGATCGGCAAACAGATCCTCATGACCCGCGGCAACCTGACTACCTTCAGCATCTCCAACGACATCGCCAAATACTTTGCCATTATCCCGGCGGCACTGCTTTCCATCTATCCGCAACTAGGGGCGCTGAACGTGATGCATCTGGCAAGTCCTTACAGCGCTATCCTGTCGGCAGTCATCTTCAACGCCATCATTATTCCGCTGCTGGTGCCGCTGGCGCTAAAAGGTACGAAATTCCGCCCGATGCCAGCTGAGAAACTGCTCATTTACAACCTGATGGTGTACGGGGTCGGCGGCATCATCGCCCCCTTTATCGGCATCAAGGCCATCGACTTAGGCCTAGGCCTGTTTATCTGACCACAAGGAGTCAACCCATGAAAGATATAAAACCGGCACTGCTCATGCTCCTCCTGTTCTCCGTTATCTGCGGCGGCATATATCCCGCCATTGTCACCGGTCTGGCTCAACTCTTCTTTCCGAATCAGACTCAGGGCAGTTTGATCACCGACTCTGCCGGCAAAGCGGTCGGCTCGGCTCTCATCGGCCAGCCATTTTCCGACCCGAAATACCTATGGCCCCGGCCCTCGGCTGCCACTGATTTCGCCTACAACCCGCTGGGTTCGGGCGGTTCCAACGCCAGCCTCACCAATCCCGCCTACCTGAAAACGGTTGCCGAACGCTTGCAAGCGCTGCGGACAGACGGGGTGAGTGGCCCGATTGCTGCTGACCTTGTGCAGGCCTCGGCGAGCGGTCTCGACCCCCATATCTCGCCGCAAGCCGCCAGTGTCCAAGTGCACCGCATCGCCCAGGCACGAGGACGTAGTGACGAGAGCGTCTCCCGCATCATTGCAGCCCACCAGGAAGAACGTCAATTCGGATTTATGGGTGCGCCGCGGATCAATGTACTTGCCGTCAATTTGGAGTTGGAAACATTGAAGCCATAAGCTCCAAGCAGTATCAAACTGGGGCGGTGCAGGTCGCCCCGAACAAGCATCTCATGGAAAAAGAAAATATGAAAACGAGCAAGAGTATCTGTTTAGCAGTGCGTTCCGTCAATGTTTGGGGCATTGTGAATAGTAACGTTTTACATTCAAACAATGGAGGAAATGGGCATGCAGTTTCCCAAGGGTAAAGGACGAAGCGCTGTCATAGTGGGCGTCGGCATCGTCGCTGCATTATTCTTTCTTGCTGTTATTATAAAATACACTAGCAATTCCATGCCGATAGAGGACACCTATAAAAATATCGCAGGAAAAAAAGAACTCCTCTCCCAGATGCGTATTCATCTCCATAAATCTGTAGAAATGGAGAAAAGCGCTGTCATGGCGATAACTGATGCGGAATCCCAGGAATTTGCCGACCAGTCGCTCGTTGCCTCGGCGGCAGTCGAGCACAACCTGAAGCTGCTTCGCTCACTCATTGACACAGTTCCTTTGCAGGATGAAAAGAAGCTTGTTGTTGAATTCACCAACTGTTGGACAGAACTCGGCAAGCTCGATCAAATCATTTTGGAGCTTGCGGTGCAGAACACAAATCTTAAAGCTGCAAGCCTTTCCCAAGAAAAGGGCGGCGAAGCGATACAACGATTTGAGCAGGCTCTTGAAGACATTATATCGTCGTCTGCAGGGTCTCCGGACGAAGGCAAGGTAACCGGACTGATATACCAGGCGATGACCTCCGGGCTCAAGATGTACAATCTGCATAGTCCCCATATCGCAGAGGCCAATGACGAGAAAATGGATCAAATCGAAGCGAAATTAAAAAAAGAGGAAACCGAGGTCACAAAATCTCTCGATGCACTGGCCAGGATTTATGGAGAAGAGCGTGGTGAGCCTCTCTTACAGGCACGAAAAGCTTTTTCCGAGTTCATGGACGTGACCGCCAAGGTTATCAAACTGTCCCGGCAGAACAGTAACATCAAATCACTGGAACTTTCGCTGGGCAGAAAACGTAAGGTTGCGGCGCAATGTGATGAGATCCTTGCAACCTTTCAAGAAGTTGTGCAAAGCAGAACTTTCAAAGCGACAAGGTAGGTGTTGCATTCCTCCCCTTTGGCAAGGGCCTCGTTAACAGTTCTTTTTGACGAACCTAAGATTGCTACTCTGCTACCAACCGTCAATTTAGCTTTGGACAGTGCGCCATGAGCCTATCACATGAAGGAATGCGTCCTTCGCCGGAAGCCATGCTGAAAGCGGCACAGGCAGAGGAAAGAGATGAAGAACAAGGCAAACTGAAGATTTTCCTGGGTTATGCCGCCGGAGTCGGCAAGACCTACACCATGCTGGAGGCGGCTCGGCAGCAGCAACAGGCAGGCCAGGACGTGGTCGCAGCCTATGTCGAATCCCACGGCCGTGCAGAAACCGATGCCCTGCTCGAAGGGTTGGAAATTCTGCCCAAAGCCCAGCGTGAATACCAGGGTGTGCTGCTTCCGGAGTTGGATATCGATGCCGCCTTAGCGAGAAGACCGCAGATTGTTCTGATCGATGAGTTGGCCCATACCAACGTCCCCGGCTCCCGACACGAAAAACGTTGGCAGGACGTTGAAGAGATCCTGGCGGCAGGAATCGATGTTTACACCACCGTTAATGTCCAGCATTTTGAAAGCCTCAATGATATCGTCACCCAGATAACCGGCATTGCCGTGCGCGAGACCGTGCCCGACAGCATCCTCGACCGGGCGCCTGAGGTTAAGCTGGTCGATATTCCGCCGGAGGAGTTGTTGCAGCGCCTGCGCCAGGGCAAGGTCTATGTCCCTGAACAGGCCGCCTGGGCTGTGCAAAAATTCTTCCGCCCTGGCAATCTCATTGCCCTGCGCGAACTATCACTGCGTCGCACCGCCGCTTGGGTGGACGATGAGATGCGGACCTATATGGAAACCCGCGCCATCCCTGGACCCTGGCCGGTCACCGAGCGCCTCCTGGTCTGTGCCAGCGGCAGCCCGTTCAGCGAGAAACTGATAAGGACCACCCGGCGGCTGGCCGACGAATTGAAAGCGCAATGGGTCACCGTCTACATTGAAACTCCCAGCCTGGCCCGGCAGCAGCAGGAGAACCGGGAACGGGTCTGGCATGACCTGCGGCTGGCCGAAAGTCTCGGAGCCGAGGTCGCTACCATCACCGCCACCTCGGTGGCCGAGGCCGTAATAGAGTATGCAGTGCGCCATAACGTCACCCGGATCGTGGTCGGCAAACCGGCTAAATCTAGATGGCGGGAAATTTTGCGTCCGCCGATCGTGGATCAGATTATCCGCCTCAGCGGTGCGATCCATGTCCATGTCGTCAGTATCAATGGTGCGCCTTCAACAACCCCGGCAAGCCGGATGCATAAAAAACCCGGGCCGGTAGTCCCCTGGTTCGAATACCTGGGCAGTCTGATCCTGGTTGCCGCGGCAACACTGCTTTCCGCCCTGGTCATGCCCTTTCTGTCGCCAACTAATATGGTTATGATCTATCTGTTGGCGGTGGTGGTAGCCGCTGTCCTCCTTAGTATAAAACCAGCTATGTTGACCGCTGCTTTGGGGGTGCTGGCCTTTGATTTTTTTTTCGTCGCCCCCCGGTGGACATTCACCGTCAATGATACCGAATATATCTTTACTTTTTTGGGGCTTTTCAGTGTCGGGGTGGTCATCAGTACCCTGGTGACAAAGGCCAAGGAGCGGGCGGAGGCTCTACGGGAACGCGAGCTGCAGACCGAGAGTCTCTACTACCTGAGTCGCGATCTGGCTGCCGCTGTCGACATGGGATCGATCATGACAGCCGTGATCAAAAATATCAGCGCAACCTTAGACGCGCAACTGGCCATCCTCATTCCGCACGGGGAGCAGATGGAAATCTCGGCTATCAGCAATGACCTGACGCTGGATAATAAAGAATTAGCCGTAGCAGACTGGTCGTTCCGTAATCACCGTCAGGCAGGGGTTGGCACCGAAACGCTCGGCTCAGCACAGCTTCTGTATTTACCTCTGCTTACAACAGCTTGTTTCCTTGGCGTCTTGGGCGTCAAACTGGAAAAAATATCCGATTACCGCTCTCCTCACCATCGACGCCTCCTTGATGCCTTTGTTACCCAGATTTCCCTTGCCATGGAACGGGTTCACCTGGCCCAGCAAGCTGAGCAAGCCCAAGTCCTGCAGGCACGAGAAAGTTTGGAGCGAGCGCTGCTCAATTCCATCTCCCATGACCTGCGAACCCCCTTGGTCTCAATCATTGGTGCCCTCAGCAGTTTACGGGATGAGCATCTCCAGATAAATGACTCGAGAAGTCAGGCTTTATTGGATGGGGCCTGGGATGAGGCTGAACGCCTGAACCGGTTTGTCGGCAATTTGTTGGACATGACCCGACTGGAAGCCGGGGAGTTGAGAATTAATAAAGAACCCTGTGACGTCCAGGATCTGATCGGTTGTTCGTTAGCCGCGCTTGAACAAAAATTGGCAGGCAGAGATGTAAGCGTCACACTGGAGAATGGCTTGCCTCTGGTCAGCATGGACATGGTCCTTATGACCCAGGTTCTGGTCAATTTGCTCGATAATGCCTTGAAATATTCCCCTGCGGATAGTTTCATAGAACTACGAGCGCAGACAAAGACTCAATATCTGCTTGTAGAAGTGATAGACCGTGGCCCTGGGGTTCCTGAACAGGATTTGCAGCGGGTTTTTGAAAAATTTTACCGTCTGCCTGTCCCCGAAGGGGTGACCGGAACGGGCCTGGGCCTCTCCATCTGTAAAGGGATAGTCGAAGCCCATCAGGGTACCATCTCGGCTGAAAATCGATCGGGGGGGGGATTGCGAATCACCATCCAGCTCCCTTTATGAAAAGATGAAAGAGACGACAAAGGAAACAAACCTGCCACGGGTCCTGATTGTTGATGATGAACCGGCAATCCAGCGTTTTTTAAAAACCGCGCTTGCCAATGGTGAATTCACACTTTTTCAGGCTGATAACGGTCATGCCGCACTCTCGGCAACGGTGACGACAAAACCCGATGTTATTCTTCTTGACTTAGGCCTTCCCGACCTGGATGGGGTTGAAGTGATAAAGAGGATCCGGCAATGGTCACAGGTTCCTATTATCGTCCTTTCTGTCCGTGATCGTGAGACTGATAAGGTGCACGCTCTTGACGCAGGTGCCGATGACTATCTGACCAAACCATTTGGTGTTGGAGAATTGCTTGCCAGGATACGGGTCATGCTGCGCCGTTCTCTCCAGCAGGCTCCTGAGCCAGTATACCGAATTGACGAGTTGGAGGTCGACCTTGCTCGCCGCTTGGTGTTGCTGCGCAACGAACCTATCTCCTTGACACCTACGGAATACGAACTGTTGCGTTTATTGGTCACCAATGCCGGTAAGGTCCTGACCCACCGTCAAATTCTCAAACAGATTTGGGGCGCTGTCTACTTGGAGCAACCACACGTCCTGCGGGTCAACATCAGCAACCTCCGTCATAAACTCGAAAAGGATGCATCACGGCCCCGCTACATCATGACCGAGTCGGGTGTGGGGTATCGCTTCAGAAGCGAGTTTTGACTCTTCTTAAAAAACGACAGGTAGAGAAAATTTTACTATCCTTGAAGATTACCTTGAACAAAGTCTCACCTTAAACAGGAAGAAGTGAACATCTATGGAGCATGACAAATTAAAAAGCCGTCCACCCTACCCTTTTGAGACGATCGGCGTGGCCATGGCATTTTCTTCCACCAGGCTGGAAGATGTTTTGGCAGAATCAAAAATCTTGGCTGAAACATTTAACGCTCGCTTGTTGCTCATCCATATTGGTGAACGGACCGTAGTCAAAGAGAACACCTTAAATGCTATTCTGAAACGTTTAGGGGCCAACCATCTGGAAATACAAATAATCTGGCAGCAAGGCAATCCCGTAAAAACACTGCTGAATATCTGCAAACAACATCTCGTCGACCTCCTGGTCCTGAGGGCAAAACGTCGTGAAAAAGGATTCTCCTATTATCTCGGTTCAGTGGTGCGGGGCTTAAGCCGGGCGGCCAAATGTTCTCTGCTCCTGCTGACGGAACCGCAGGTCAGTGGCACTTCCTTCAAAAAAATCGTGGTCAACGGAGTGCAGAACCTAAAGACCATACCCACCATCCAAACAGTGAATTATTTTGCCGCACAAATGGGGGTTCGCGATATTATCGTGGTCACTGAATCGGACCAGCAGGGTGTGGCCATGGCCATGGCCTACGACAGTACCGCCAACCAGACTACCCTTGTCAAAGAACGGCTCTCCAGCCAAGAAGCCAAACAGCTGCATGAACTCGTCTGTCTCTGTGGTCCTTGCGAGATCAACGTCTCTGAAGAAATCGTCACGGGCAGACCCGGATATGCCATTCGTCAGTATGCTGAACGAGCTAATGCCGATCTTCTGGTCATCAATTCGCCCGATGCAAAATATGGTCTCATCGACCGTATCTTCACCCATGACATGGAGTACATTCTGGAAAACCTGCCGTGCAATCTGCTCGTTGTCCATTCTCGGGTTTCCTGAATCTACGGCGAGACATTCCCCATGGCCAAGCTAACCCCTGACGATCTTGTAATCCTGCTGCTGGCGATCAGCACCATGCTGCTCCTTTCGCGTTTTGCCTCAGAGTTGGGCAGGAAGGTGGGCCTGCCCATTGTCATGGGCGAACTGCTCGTCGGCATCGCCCTCGGCCCCACCGTGCTCGGAGCCCTGTCTCCCGCAATCTATAATACCATTTTCCCCTTCACCACCAACGCCCATGTATCTCTGGCGCTCGATGGTCTCTTTTCTCTGGCAGTCATCATGCTTTTGTTTGTCGCCGGGTTGGAAATACAACTGTCGCAGGTGATTCGGCAGGGTCGGATCACCGTCTTTGCAGGTTTTGGCAGCATGATTCTGCCGTTTGCTTCAGGATTTACCATCGCCTGGTTTGCCCCTCATTGGTTTAATATCGAAAAATCCGATCATTTTATCTTTGCCTTCTTTCTCGGCACCGCCATGTCGATTTCCGCCCTGCCGGTAATCGCCAGAATCCTGTTGGACATGAAACTGTTCAAAACCAAGGTGGGGATGGTTATTATTTCCTCAGCTATTTTCAACGACTTGATTGGCTGGCTCATTTTTTCCTTTATCCTCTCCCTCTCTGTTGCCGGCAAGAGCGACGGCACGGGAGGCATTGTCTCTACGCTGGTCTACATTGTCGCTTTCAGTGTTTTCATGCTGGTGATCGGCAGGTTTCTCCTCAACCGCATCCTGCCCTGGGTGCAATCCCGACTCTCCTGGCCCGGAGGGGTCTTATCGCTGAGTCTTGGCCTCTGCCTGCTCTGCGCTGCCTTCACCGAAAGCATCCATATCCATGCGATTCTCGGCGCCTTTATTGCGGGTATAGCCATCGGTGATTCCGTACATTTACGAGAACAGGCCCGTGAGATCATGCACCAGTTTGTCACCAATTTCTTTGCACCGCTCTTTTTTGTCTCCATTGGATTGAAGGTCGATTTCATCCAATATTTTGATGGATTTATTGTGGCGATTGTCCTGATTATTGCCTGTGTCGGCAAAGTGGTGGGTGCAAGCCTGGGGGCTCGTTTGGGCGGGATGAACTGGCATCATGCGATGGCTGTCGGGTTTGGCCTTAACGCCAGGGGAGCAATGGAAATCCTCCTGGGTAGCCTGGCTTTTCAAGCCGGTCTCATTACCCAGCCCATCTTTGTTGCGCTGGTGGTCATGGCACTGGTCACGAGCATCACCAGTGCCCCGATGATACGTTATTTCCTCAAAGAAAGAGCCGTCAGTTAAACCTTTTTTGGAAGACCACGATAGGCTTCCTTTTCCTGCAGAGGGGCAAAGCCCTATTCCCCAAAAGGTGAATCCTGCTCAAAATCAGGATTGTAATAGTCGGCGCTGGTGCATTCCTGAATCCATCCTTCGCTAAATCCTAACTGTTCCATGGTCGCGACGACTTCGGCATATTCGCTTAGCAACAAGCGCCGGTTCAAGGGTTCATTATTGACCACCGCCTCAATGGGCCGGTACTGGGCCATTAGTGAAAAGGCAATCCGATTGGAAAGTTCATCTGCGAGAAATCGGAGCACAGCGAGGCTGTTGGCTACCGCTCCAGGCAGGACCAGATGGCGGACGATCAATCCCCGCTCGGCCATGCCCTCAGCACCCAGATGCAGGATATTACCCTTCTGTCGGTACATCTCACGGAGAGCCGCGCCCGCAACAGCCGGATAATCAGCCGCACCCGACCATTTCCCGGCAAGAACCGGATCCATGTACTTGCAATCAGGCAGGTAGACATCAATCAATGGCTCTAACTGTTGCAAGGTTGCCACTCGGTCGTAGCCGTTGGAGTTGTAGACGATCACCGGCCGGTATCCTTGACGCTGCACTTCATTGATAATGGCGACCATCTGCGGCACCATGTGTGAGGGTGAGACAAAGCCCAGGTGCCCTACTCCGGTATCGAGAATGGCGGTCACCGCCCCCACCACGGTTTGCAAGGACCAATCAGCCCCCTTGATTCGGCTCTCGTTACGCGAAATCTGAAAATTTTGGCAATACAGGCACCTGAGGTTACAGTGGCCGAAAAAAACATTGCAGATGCCTTTTTTGCCGCTGAGGACCGGCTCTTCCCCCCGATGCAGAGTGACAGAGGCAATGGCGTAACCAGCAGCGGTACGGCAGAATCCGGTGGGCTCGACGAACCGGTCGACACCGCATTGCCGGGGACAAATTCGGCAATTGTGCAGGGACACAAGAGACTGTAATGGGAGTGAGGGTATCATGAAGTTATTTTCCTGAAATCTGGAACCGCGGACTTTTCATATTGCGTCTAAATATAATAAGCCTGCCTGAAAAAGGGAAAATTTGCTTAACTGTAACACATCATTTCTGCACATATTCTTCTTCATTGTACTCGGGTGGAGGGGCGCACCTTATGCGCTGATTCATCGGTTGTATTAACTCAATTTATGCCGTAAATGATGGGCATGTTCAGGATGTCCATTCGCTAGACGATCTCTTATGTAAAAATATCAAGGTGCAATTATGCCCAAAAGAGCAGTGCGAGCAAATCTCACCTCGTACATGGTCGACTTGAAAACCAAGGATAAACTCTTGGCTTCGATTCATAAAATCAGCAGTCTTTTGACCCGTCCTATCTCGCTCGATACAATATTAACTTCGATTGTCAAAGAAACCTCCCTGGTGTTCGGTTTCACGCGGCTCGCCATCTTTCTGGCCGACAAGGACAGAGGTTTGCTGGAATGCCGTTATATCCACGGATTCAGTCCGGAAGATTCCGAAAGGGCGCTCCGTTTTCCGTATCGCCTGGATGATCACGACTGCGTCGAAACACGAGTAGCCAGATACGGAAAAACAACCTTCGTCAAAGACTATCTCAGCGACCCAAGAGTCACCCCAATCGACCTGAAAGTCTGTCGGATTATGCGACGGGTTTCCACCATTGCCGTTCCGTTGAAAATCAAGCGAGATATCATCGGCTTGATAACAGCTGACAAAGATGCCATCAAACTAAAATTGACCCGGAAAGATATAGACGCCTTTACCACCTTTGCCAATCAGGCCAGCATTATTATTGAAAATGCGAGATTGCAGGAGCAGAACCAGAAAAAAATCAAACAACTCCTGACCCTGCAAACCATCGGCAAAAAAACCAGCTCGACATTTAACCTCCAAAAATTACTCAATGTGATCAGCGCCAGTGCGCTGAAAATCACCAAAGCCTCGAGTTGCACGCTGTTTTTGATGGATGACGACAGTAAACAGCTTAAAATTGCGTCGCAGAATGGGTATGGAAGTTTGGATGTTGTAAAATTCAGGCTTCAAGTTGGTACAGGCGTCACCGGTTGGGTGGCAGAAAACGGCATTCCTCTCTTGGTCGGCGATGTACGACAGGAACCAAGATACCTGGAAATCACAAAAGGGGTGGCCTCGCAACTCGCTGTCCCCCTGATCAGTGAAAAACATGTTTTAGGAGTCTTGAATGTCGACAGCCACAACCGGGGGGCTTTTTCAGAGGATGACTTGAAGTTATTGATGATTTTTGCCGGCCACACCGCAAGTCTGATTAAAAATGTCCGCTTGTATGGGCAGGTTATGACCGAGAGAAATTTCAGGGAAGATATCCTGGAAAGCTCCCCCAACAGTGTCGTTTCCATCAATTTAAAAAAAGAAATTTCCTCAATCAACCGGAGGACCGAAGAAATCTTCCATTTGAAGCGCGCAGATGTCCTCGGCCGTAGGGCTGCCGATATCTTCGAGGATGACATTGTTCAGATCATCGATCTGGCCCTTGATCACCATACCGTTGTCGACTACAAAGAGATCAAGAAGACCGGAGAAGAAGGGGCTACAGCCATTTTTGGCATCACCTCTTCTCTACTGAAAAATCATCAACTAAACCTGATCGGAGCGATGGTCATTATTCGAGATCTGACCGAAGAGAAAAAAACCGAAGAACTGATCAGACGAATGGACCGGCTGAGTTCTCTGGGGCAATTGTCCGCCGGCATTGCGCATGAAATCAGAAATCCTCTCACCAGTATCAATTTTAACGTGCAACTGCTGGCCAAAAAATTAGCGATGAACGAGGCTACCAGGAGCCTGATCGATGATACCCAGGAAGGAATTGATCGGATTCGAACTCTGGTGAAAGGGATGCTGGATTTTGCCAAGCCGTCGCGGCCTTCTCTGAAAAGTGATTATATTCCCCGCGTCCTTAAAGATTCGATCGCCTTGATGGACTCGCAACTCAAAAAAAATGGTGTTGCTGTTGCCGTACATATGCAGGATCCATTTCCAGAAGTCATCTTTGACGCGCATCAGATCCAGCAAGTATTTGTGAATCTGCTGCTCAATGGCATGGAGGCCATGGCAGAAGGTGGCACTATCAACATAAAGAGCCAGGTCGAGAAAGACGCCAAAAAAAAGGGCGGGCATGTCCTGCTGCATTTTACCGACTACGGCGTTGGCATCTCCCCGGAAAACCTTTCCAGAATTTTTGACCCCTTTTTTACCACCAAACCGGATGGAACCGGGCTGGGGCTACCCATTGTCCACAAGATCCTGGAGCAACACAATGCCTCAGTGGGGGTGCGCAGTGAAGAGGGTAAGGGTACGACGTTTATTTTAAAATTTCCTGTTCATCGGGCCGAGGAAAAATGATGTATCGATACAAGATCTTGATTGTCGATGACGACCGACTTTTGCAGAATTCCCTGAAGAACATTCTTTCCGAAAAATACGATCCTTTGATTGCCGGGAGCGGTGAGGAAGCCTTGCGTCTGCTTAAAAAACATCCGATTGACCTGGTGCTGCTCGATATCCGCCTTCCCGGCATGGACGGCATCGCAACTCTGCAACAGATCAAGGCTGCGGGACAAGACCTCCTGGTGATCATGATGACCGCCTACGAGGATATCAAGACGGTGATAACCTCCATGAAAATGGGAGCCCATGATTACCTGGTCAAGCCTTTGGATATTGAACTGTTTGAGCTGGTAATCGAAAAGGCGCTGGAAAAACTACGCTTGAAAAAAGAGGTGGAGGAACTGCGCCGCTATTATCTCGAGAAATTCAATCTTGATACCATTATCGGCGAGAGTGAAGGAATCAAGAAGGTCATGGAATTTGCGGACAAGGTGGCCAAAGGCTATGACACCACCGTTCTGATTGAAGGTGAAAGCGGGGTCGGCAAAGAAGTCATAGCACGGATGATTCATCATCGCAGCAACCGTTTTGACAAGCCGTTTGTGGGTATCAATTGCGGTGCCATCAGCAGAGAACTGCTGGAAAGTGAGTTGTTCGGCTATGGCAAAGGGGCGTTCACCGGTGGCCTCCAAGACGGCAAAAAAGGCAAAATTGAAATCGCCGACAGCGGCACGCTCCTCTTGGATGAGATCAGTGAATTACAGCCCTCAGCCCAGGTAAAGTTGCTGCGATTTCTTGAAGAACGGGAATTCTACCCCGTTGGCGGGACCCAGAAAAAGAAAGTTGATGTCCGGATCATCGCCGCCACCAACAAAAGTCTGGATGTCCAGGTGAAAGCCGGAGCCTTTCGTGCGGACCTCTATTACCGGCTCAATGTCGCACGCGTGATCATCCCGCCTCTTCTGGAGAGAAAAGCTGACATCATCCCTTTAACCTTGTTTTTCATGAATAAATTCAATGATAAGTTCGGCAAGAACTTTCGTGGCATCTCCGCTGAGGCAAAAAAAATGCTGGTGCATTATTCCTGGAGAGGCAATATCCGGGAATTAAAAAACGCCGTCGAACGAGTAGTCCTGATGGAAGACGGGGAAAATATCGAGCCCGCCCATCTCGCTTTTCTGGCTTATCCCTATCATGCCACCATGCCGCAGGCAGACCTTGGCATCAAGATTCCTCCTGAGGGCATGAATCTTGAGGAACTGATTAAGGGACTTATCATCCAGGCCCTAGAACTGAGCGGTGCCAACAGAACACGTGCCGCTAGATTACTCGGTATTTCGAGACCGACTTTGATTTACCGCATCGAAAAACACGGCATCGAAGTATAGGCCACTGCCGTAACAATCCGTTGTTTCACTCTTGCCTGCAACCCCACCCTAACCGGGCAGGCAATGATTGGGATATACTACAGCGATGCAGCATATCATTCAATCTGCGTAACCTGCTGTACTAATGAAACTTCCTTGCTCTTTCCGTTGATATTTCCCGCCTAAAACCAGGTCCGTGTGTAGCATTTGCTTCAACGCCTTCTCTCCGTTTTTCCTCATCGAACTTCTTTGGTTGATCTTTCAGCCAGTTAACCTAGAGAGTACAGAGTGGTACAGGACATGCAACACTGGACCTACAGAACCTGAATGACGATAATCAGGCTGTGCGTGTCCCGTAAGGCAACGCATAAGTTTTTTCTTTGTTTTTCCATGTAACCGAATGAGACTGAACGTTCTCAGGGGCATTTGAAAGAGAAAGAAGGCGATGAAATATAAAACGATTCTATTCAAGAAGGAGAATGGCCTGGCAACCATTACTCTGCATCGGCCTGACACCATGAACGCCCTGAACAGCCAAGTGTTCAGTGAGTTGCATACGGTGCTTACCGAGATTGAGCGGGATGATGAGGTCAACGTCGTCATTCTTACCGGCGGCGACAAATGCTTTGCTGCCGGAATTGATATCAGAGAAATCAACGAAATCGCAACACCTGCAGCTGCCCGTCGTTTCCTCAAAGAAGCGCATTCCGTTTTCGATAGCATGGAAGATCTCGACAAACCGATTATTGCCGCGATCAGCGGGCTTGCCTTGGGCGGTGGCTGCGAACTGGCCCTGGCATGTGATCTCAGAATTGCCGCCGATAACGCAACCTTTGGCCAACCGGAGATTAAGATCGGGGTAATTCCTGGCGGCGGCGGGACCCAGAGACTGCCGCGCATCATCGGCATTACCAAGGCCAAGGAGTTTCTCTATACAGGAGACTTTATCAATGCCGAGGAGGCGTATCGAATTGGCTTGTTGAACAAGGTGGTAGCAGCCGCATCGCTCATGGACGAAGCGAGATCTATGGCCTTGAAAATTGCCCATCAGCCGCAAATTGCTTTGAAAGCAACCAAACTCGCCATCAATGGCGGGCTCAACATGGATCTGAAATCAGCCATGGCCTATGAGGCACGCTGCTTCGAAATCCTTTTTTCTACCGAAGATCAGAAAGAAGGGGTAATGGCATACATGGAAAAGAGAAAACCGATTTTTAAAAATCGGTGACAGTTGAAACAAACTACCAAAATGTGATGGAGCGTCGGCAAACAGACCCCCCTCTGCGTACTACGCCGACGCTTCCATCCGTTTACTACTACGAGTTCGCAGGAATAAGGAGAAGGTTATGAGAGAAGCAGTCATAGTCAGTGCCGTTCGGACCCCGCTGGGCAGTTTTAACGGCACCCTGGCCAACACGGGCGCCACCCACCTAGGTGCACTCGTCATTGAAGAGGCCATTCGTCGGGCAGGAATTGATAAAAAAGAAGTCAACGAAACGATCATGGGGCTGGTGCTACCCTGCGGCTACGGTCAGAATCCGGCTAAACAGGCGACAGTCTTAGCCGGAATGCCCTGGGAAGTTGAAAGTGTCACTGTCAACAAAGTGTGCGGATCGGGATTGAAAGCGGTGATGTTGGCAGCTCAGGCCATCCAGGTCGGGGATGCCGACGTGGTAGTGGCCGGCGGCATGGAAAACATGAGCATGGCCCCCTACTTCCTCAAAAAGGCGCGCTTCGGTTTCCGCATGGGTGATGGCACGCTGCATGATCACATGCTCCATGACGGCCTGTGGGATATCGTTAACGACTTCCACATGGGGATCTCCAACGAACTCTGCTCCGAGCGCTACCAGGTCAGCCGGGAAGACCAGGATCGCTACGCTACGGAGTCCTACCGGCGGGCTCTCGCCGCCCAGGCCGCAGGCAGGTTCAAAGAGGAAATCGTCCCCGTGGAAATTCCACAGCGCAAAGGTGATCCCAAAATTTTCGATCAGGACGAATGTTTCAAAGAGACGAGTTATGAAAGCCTCGCCAAAATGAAACCGGCCTTCAAAGAAGGTGGCGTTACCACCGCAGGCAATGCCTCCATCATCAGCGATGGTGCTGCGGCCGTTGTAGTCATGTCGCGGGAAAAAGCCGAGGCGCTTGGCTGCACCATCCTCGCGACCATCGGAGCCCAGGCCTCCTACGGCATTGACATGAAATACGTGCTGGTGGCCCCCATCTGGGCGGTGCCCAAGTGCCTGAAAAAAGAAGGAATTGGCAAGGACGATATCGACCTGTATGAGATCAACGAGGCCTTCAGTGGCTCTACAGTGGCCGCAATGAAAGAATTGCAGCTCGATCCTGCCAAGGTCAACGTCAATGGCGGCAGTGTGGCCCTAGGCCATCCCATCGGTGCCAGCGGTTGCCGCCTGCTGGTGACCCTTTTGCATGAAATGAAACGCCAGGATAAAAAACGGGGACTGGTCAGCCTGTGTCTGGGCGGTGGTGAAGCTGTGGCCATGATTGTCAAACGTTAGTAATAAATTCCCAACATGCAATTTCCGGAAAATACAAAGGAAAGCAGTTGAATCGGACGCAACAGAGTCCCGGTACACTTTCTAGATAGAGGCAGGCTGCACAGTACTTGCCTCGATCCACCGTTGAGTGCGGCAACGATACTGAACAATATTAAATAAAACCAAAGAAAGGAGGCCATATACCGGTGGCAGGCTCGGGGGACGAGAAAGCACTGCTGTCCATCATGAGGAGAAAAAAGTAATCAACATCATTCCTATAAGGAGGAACAGAGTATGGCAGTGGGAGCATTAAGACCACGGTGGGGCCAGCCCCTTACCGGCATTATCTCGTTAGCTGTTTTTTCCGTCATAGCCTGGATCACCTGGTATATTTTCAGTGATCCACGTGGTCCGATCGGGTGGTTTCCCTACCCCTTCGTCATGTATCTCGCCATGATAATTCTTGTCGGCCTCTGGCAGCACATGTTTCTTGGGGACTGGCCGTTTCAGAATATGAAACAGCCACTGCGCGGGATCATGATGTCTATTGCCAATATAGTCCTCGTCTGGTTTGTCATCGATGTCATCTTTTACCGTATTCTCGGCATCGGTTTCAATTTCCTCAGCTACTATGGCATGGAAGCGGCCAACCTGGCCAACAAGCTGCCCAAGGTGGCAGCGGCCGGAGCTTCAGGCAAACTCGCCCAGATTGCAGTCGTCTGCTTTGTGCTCATCGGTTTTTACACCTACCCGGTCTTCACCATCTTTTTCGGCAAATGGCCGAACCTGCCCTCAGATGTCAAGCAGCCTGCCAAAGGATTGGCCGAAATCGGCTGGGCCTCCATGATCACCCTCTTCTGCTATGCGGTGCTCATTGCTCCCTTTTTCGGCGTTGTATTTCCGGGAGCGGTGCTCAATCCTTCCTGGTGGACAGCGTTTGCCGGAACCTCGCATGTCCATTGGGTTTTCGGCTGGTGGGAATGGGCGATCGTCATCCTGTTCATGACTCCCAATGTCTGGCGGATGAAGCCCTGGAGCGCCATAACCCTGCCGCAACCATGGAAAGGTTTCGTCTCTGTTATCCTCTCCATGGTCGGTGGTTACGCCCTGGCGATTCTCTGTCGGCAGATAGTGCCCATGTGGCTTCCGGCTGAGACCATGCAACATCTCGAGGCCGCCAAGGGGGCAGCCGAGGTGCAGCGTTTTCTCTGGCTGCATTCAGCTGAAATTGCCGGTTTCACCCTCATCCCCTTCCTTATCTGGCATCATTACTTTGATGATATGGCTCCGGGGGGCAATGTCGATAGCTGGGGTAGTTTCTTTTTCCGCACCGTCGGCGTCATGTTTTTTGCCGCGATCATCTACTGGATATACTACTACGGCAATTTCGGTCATTGGGCGCTGGGCAACCATCACATGACAGACTTGGCCGAGCGTTTTTCCCATGGCGAGTCATTGATCTGGAATTTCTGGTGGATCATCCCTCTGCTTTGGAATGAGTGGTTTTTCCATAAATGGCCCTTTTACGTACACGATGAACATTGATGTCGTTTTCGGTGATTATAACCGGGTAGTGATGTGAAACATCCCCATTTCTGATACCCTTAACGGTTACAGATAATGGGGGCTACTTAAGCAAACGGGCCGGTAAGACTTTTATTTGAACAAACACAATCACTGCAAACGACCATTTTGCAACAAGGAGTATTCCTAATGGATTTAGACTTAACCGAAGAACAAAAACTGATCCAGGATACAGCGCGCGACTTTGCCAAAGCCGAACTGGAGCCGGTTGCTGCCAAGCTCGACCAGGAAAAAGATCGGGAGACCCTGCTGGGCAACCTGAAAAAACTGGCGGAATTGGGATTCATGGGCCTGAACGTCAAAGACGAATACGGCGGCTCGGAAACCGGAGTGGTGGCTTTCAGCGTGGCCATGACCGAAATAGCCAGGGCCTGCGCTTCTACGGCGGTGACGGTTTCAGTCAACAACATGGTTTGCGAGGTTATTCAGGCGGTCGGTACCGAAGAACAGAAAAAGAAATACATCTCCAAAATCTGTAGTGGCGAGTATGCGGCGGGTAGCTTCGCACTCACCGAGAACTGTGCCGGTTCCGACCCTTCGGGCATGTGCACCAGCGCCGTGCTGGATGGCGATTCCTATGTCCTCAACGGCTCCAAAATCTTCATCACCAGCGCCCCCTATGCTGGCGTGTTCGTCGTCTGGGCGGTGACGGACAAAGAGGCGCCCAAGGGTAGGGGCATCAGCTGTTTTCTGGTCGAGGCCGGAACTCCGGGCTTAATCATCAGCAAAGAAGAACACAAAATGGGGCAGCATGCCTCTGCCACCAACGAACTGGTCTTCGATAACTGCCGGGTACCGGCAACGGCCCTGATGGGTAAGCTCAACGATGGCTTCCGTATCGCTGTGGCCGAGTTGGCCGGGGGACGCATCGGTATCGGGTCGCTAGGCCTGGGCATCGGCCTGGCAGCTATGGACTATGCCACCCAATATGCTAACGAACGGGTCCAGTTTAACCAAAAGATCAGCAATTTCCAGGCGATCCAGTGGATGATTGCCGACAGCTATACCGAGTTGGAGGCCGCTCGCCTCCTGCTGATGAGTGCCGCCCACCGTAAAGAAAACGGCAAACCCTATGCCAAAGAGGCCTCGATGGCCAAGGTCTTTGCCACTGAAAGCGCCAACCGCGCCTGTTACAACGCCATGCAGATGCTGGGCGGCTACGGCTACACCCAAGACTTTCCCATTGAGCGCTATACCCGCGATGCCCGCATCACCACCATCTATGAGGGAACTAGTGAAATCCAGCGTCTGATCATTTCCCGCGAGATACTCCGGGGATTGAAGGCCTGAACTTTAAGGAGGAATATATGAGCAGTGACAAACGTATTACCCTGCAGCAGGCAGCCGAGATCGTCAAGAACGGCTCCAGCCTGACCTTCTCGGGATTCACGATCTGGCGGCGGCCCTTTGCCGTCATCTTTGAACTGATCCGCCAACAAAAGCGCGGTCTCCACCTCATTGAGGTCAACGGCGGCCCACAGACCGAATTTCTGGTCGGCGCAGGCTGTGTCGATATTTGGGAATCCTGCTGGGTCGGCCATGAGTTGTACGGCAAGTACGGGGCCAACGTCTCACGCAAGGTCGGCAACAAAGAGCTCCTGGTCGAGGACTACAGCCACGCCGAGATGCTGTTCCGCTTTACAGCCGCTGCCACCGGCGCACCGTATGCGGTCACTCAGACCTCACTCGGTACCGATATCCACAATCCTGAATACGACATGCTCGGCCGAGCCGGTAAGCGCGATGGTAAACGCATCGCCAAACACAAATACATCTTTACCGAAGATCCCTTCTACGGTGCCGGTGCCCAGATCCTGATCCCTGCAGCCAAGGTCGATGTGGCCATCTTATGCGTCCAGCAAGTGGGAGAAGAAGGCACGGTGCGGGTAGGTGGTCAAATATATTCAGATCCCGAGGTCGCCCGGGCCGCCGACATCACCATTGTTATGGCAGAAGAAATTGTCCCTGAGGAATATCTGCGTCGTAACGCCGACCAGAACACCATCACCTCCTTTGAAGTGGATCACATCCTGGAATGCCCGTTCGGTGCTCATCCCACCGGCATGTTTGGCAAGTACGACGTCGACGGCCCCTTTCTCAAGGATTTTTATGCGAACACCAGAACTCAGGAAGGATTTGACGCCTTTGCCAAGGAGTGGATCTTCGGCCTTGATCACATCGGCTTCCTGGAGAAACTTGGCTGGGAGCGCATGCTGAATCTCCGAGCCAATACTGCCCTCAACTACAGACCCCGCAAATAGAAGGGAGGAGAAAAAATGAGCAATTACGCATTGCCTGAAGAATATAATCTGGCCGATCTGCTCTGTTGCGCCTCCTCACGGGAGGTTCAGGATCACGAGATCGTTTTTGCAGGTACCGGTCTGCCCATGGTAGCTATCATGTTGGCCCAAAAAACCCATGCCCCGAATTTAAAACTGATCTTCGAGGCCGGGACGCTTGACGGAAGGCCACCGGAACTGCCGACATCGGTTGGTGACGCCCGCTGCGAATCCGGGGCGAGCCGCTCCTCGGGGCTGTTCGACGCCTTCAGCATCGCCCAGCGTGGTTATGTTGATTTAGGGTTTCTGGGCGGTGCCGAGGTTGACCAGTACGGTAACCTCAACACCACCTGCATCGGCGACTATCTCAATCCAGAGCTGCGCCTCACCGGTAGTGGAGGCAACCCGGACATCAACTCATTCGCCAAACGCACCGTGTTTATTATGGTCCATGAGAAACGGCGCTTTGTGGAGCATGTCAGCTACATCACCAGCCCTGGTTGGCGGGTAAAAAAATGGCCGGGTGGCGAATTCGTCCATCGTAAGGAACTCTACGGCGCTGCCTTTCGCGGCGGTCCTTCAGCAGTCATCAGCACTGCCGGTGTTTTCCGTTTTGATGAGCAGGATGGCCATATGTACCTCGACACCTACCATCCCGGCAAAACCCCTGCGGAGATCAAAGACCTCTGCCAGTTCGATCTTGACATCTCCCGGGTTGCGGGCGAAACAAACCCTCCCACCCGTGAAGAGCTGCATTTCATCCATGACGTCCTCGACCCTGACCAAATCTTCATCCCCAAGGTGAAGAAGGCCTGATTCGAAAACGGCGACAGGTAGCTGAACAGGGTGTCGCATGGATATGCAGCACCCTGTTTTTAATATTTCACGAGGGCCTCACTGTTGCCCTGTTGAGTTGCACCACCTTTTTCACACACGACCGGGCAACGGATTCCACACTAACTGGACGTACGTCTCACCTTCACATATATGCACAACAATCCAGCGCCAAGACTGCTTGGGTGAGCTTTGTAGCGCTCATGCATTGACAAAACTGACTCCCTTCACTTACCATAGAAATATCATAATTTTCCGGCCATTCTCAGCCCAAGCCGTGATCGAACCGGAAAGGAGGAACTATGGATTATCGGTTACCTGGACTGATTTTGACTGGAGCTTCCGGATTTGTGGGGAGGAATTTCATCAAAGCGGCTGCCGATAATTTTCGGCTTTTCTGTGTGGGCAGGCGTTCCATGGAGGAAGCTGGAGTGCAGACGTGTAAAAATCTGCGATGGACTCAGGTTGATATCGCCGATTGGGACAATCTCAAAGATCTGGCTCAGCAAGTAACAGATCATGGCGGCATTGATTATATCCTCCACCTGGCCGCTTATTACGATTTCACCAATGGTGAACATCCAAATTATGCCCGAACAAATGTTGAGGGCACAAAAAACATGCTGGAGCTGGCAAAGCTTCTGGAGGTCAAACGTTTCATCTTTGCCAGCACCCAAGCGGCCTGTTCATTCGATGCAATCATCACCGAAGAAAGCCCCCCTGATAACGACATGCCTTATGCCCGGAGCAAGAAAGCGGGCGAAGAACTGATCCAGGAGTATTCCCAGTGGGTGCCCGGCGCGATCGTCCGGATAGCCGGTGTATTCAGCGACTGGTGCGAGCTCCCGCCGCTCTATACCCTGCTGAACAACTGGCTCTCCGGTAAGCTGCTGGAATCACGGATCATAGCCGGAAAGGGGCAAACCGCCATCCCTTATATCCATGTGCACGATCTTGTCCATTTTTTTCTCCAGGTACTCGACAAAAACGATCAACTTGAACAGTGTCTCATCCTGAATGCTGGTCCAGACGGAGCAACCTCCCATCTCGAGCTTTTCCGTATCGCCACGCAGCACTATTTTTCTAAACCGCACAAACCCCTCTTTGTCAATCGCCGCTTGCTTGTCCCCATGATCCTGGCACGCCAGTTGCTCAGCCGGTTACAGGGCAAGGAAGCCTTCGAACAGCTTTGGATGCTGGATTACGTTGACAAGCAACTTATTGCGAACAATTCCAGAACCCGCAATCTCCTTGCATGGGAGCCCAATCCTCGTAAAACGATTACCCGGAGACTGGTCTTTCTCATCGAAAATATGCAGAGAAATCCTGAGCTCTGGCAGAGTTGGAACGAGGCCATGCTTCGCAAAACAGGCGATCGGCCCTATTTGGTCCTCCATCAGAAAATCGGGGACGTTCTGGAGAAGGATCGCGACCGAGCCATCGAAGAGATTACTGCCCTGTTGTTGGATCCGGCGCGGCAGACCAATGCTCAAAACGTTGCCCAGAGCTTGAACAACATGGACAGGAAAGTGATGCACTCATACCTGCGGTTACTCTATCAACTCATCGTAACCGTCATTCGCACCAGAAACCGGCCAATGATGCAGCAATATGCTCTGATCGTCGCCTCACAGCCCATGGAAGCCGGATTCAGCAAGGCTGTCGAGAGCCATAGCATCTATTGCCTAGGCGAATACCTGATCGCTCAATTGCGTTTTCTGCGTGAATTGAAACAGCACAGCCCCCAAGCAGAGGAATATATCCCGGTAGTCATTCATATGGCCATTGACTTGATAGAAGATCAGGCAGAACTGTTGAGGATGCAGAGTCCTCGATCACTTGAAGAGCAGGAGCGACGACCGCTACCTATGGACAACGCTCCTCTTGAAGAAGTCGTCATCCAGCTTGAAGAACTTTGCAACGAGGCACTTTCCGATCAATCCTGGACCAGTCCGCTGTATATGACCTGGGGTAACGAGAGAGCTACCCACTTTTCCTGAAAAATCTTCTTTTCTCTTGGGCGTTCCCCTGTTCACAGAGGTTGTCCCGGATAGCAAGCAACCGAATCCGGGACAACCTTCTCCAAAGAAACGTTAGCATCGATGGGGTTGCCAGGGAAAACCCTTGCAGCCCCCGCTCTTTTGAAACCTACCAGCCCCGCAGCAGATAATCGTGAATGCTGTCTGCAGCCTTCCTTCCTGCCCCCATGGCCAAAATCACCGTCGCTGCGCCCGTAACGATATCGCCACCGGCCCAGACACCCCGCATGGTTGTTTTACCGTTTTCAGGATTCGCCTCAATGTTGCCCCAACGGTTGAGCCGGATTCCTGGCTCAGAACTGGTGAGCAGAGGATTGGCACCGGAACCCACCGCTATGATGGCAAGATCACAGTCCATGGTGAAATCGGCGTCCTGCAAGGGCACGGGCCTGCGGCGACCGGAAGCATCCGGTTCTCCAAGGGTCATTCGCTCACAAGTCACAGAGGTCAGGCGGCCCTCCTCGTTCCCTTCATAACGCAGGGGATTGGCCAGCAGCAGGAATTCTACACCTTCCTGCTCCGCATGGTGGGACTCTTCCGCACGGGCAGGCATTTCCTCCCGGGATCTTCGGTATACGATTTTTACAGATTCCGCCCCCATGCGCAGGGCTGTCCGGGCCGAGTCCATGGCCACGTTACCGCCGCCGATCACCACCACATTCCGCCCCGGCACCATGGGGGTATCATAGGCCGGATCATAAGCCTTCATGAGATTGGTTCGAGTCAGGTATTCATTGGCAGAATACACGCCAATAAGGTTTTCTCCCGGTATATTCATGAACCGGGGGAGTCCCGCGCCAACCCCCACAAAAACCGCATCAAACCCTTCAGCAAGCAGCTCGCTCACATCCACGGCCCGCCCTACGACGGTGTTACAGGCGATTTCCACCCCAAGTCTCTCCAGAGTTTTCACCTCCGACTCCACAATGGCCTTGGGCAGACGAAATTCTGGGATGCCGTAAATCAGCACGCCGCCCGGTTTGTGAAAAGCTTCAAAGATGGTAACACTGTGCCCCTTGAGCACCAGATCTCCGGCCACGGTCAACCCGGAAGGCCCGCTGCCCACCACCGCCACACGTTTTCCCGTAGGTGCTAGTTTTTCCGGCAACGAGCCGTCTCCATGGGACCTTTCCCAATCTGCGAGAAAACGTTCCAGGTTGCCAATAGCCACGGGGTTGCCCTTTTTACCGAGAATACACTGGCCCTCGCACTGGATCTCCTGGGGACAGACCCGGCCGCAAACTGCAGGCAGGGCATTATTCTCCCAGATGATACGGATACCTTCGGCAAAGCGGCCTTCGGCGATAGCGCGAATAAATCGTGGGATAGGAACGGCCACCGGGCAGCCTTCCACGCATTTGGGAATTTTGCACTGGATGCAACGAGACGCCTCGGCCCTAGCCAATTCTTCCGTATACCCGATAGGCACTTCCAGAAAATTATGGCGGCGCACTTCCGCCGGTTGCTCTGGCATGGGATGCCGGTCCAGGGTTGTCTTTTTTGTTTCCTGCATATCGTTCCTCGGCTCCCTTAAGCTTTCGCCAGGCTGTTTGCTTGGGCTTCCATACGGCAGCGATGGTCGTCCATGGCTGTAGCTTCCACTTTTTTATACGCGTTCAGGCGCTTGGACAGACCATCAAAATCCACCTTGTGGCCATCAAACTCCGGACCATCCACACAGGCAAATTTTGTTTGATCACCCACTGTCACCCGACATCCGCCGCACATGCCTGTCCCGTCAACCATAACGGGGTTCAGGCTCACCAGGGTATGAATGCCATCAGGTCGGGTCACCTCGCTGACCGCCTTCATCATCGGGACAGGACCGATAGCCACGACAAGATCCGGTTTATCGGTGGCGATGATTTCTTTCAACGCATCGGTAACAAAGCCCTTTCTCCCTGTCGAGCCATCATCACTCATGGCAATGAAGGTGTCGGAGATAGCACTCATTTTATCCTTCAAAATAAGGAAATCGACATTACGTGCCCCCAAAATTGTCGTGACACGGTTGCCCGCCTGTTTCATGGCTCTGGCAATAGGATGCAGCACGGCAATACCAGTACCACCGCCCACACAGACCACGTGCCCCACCTTTTCAATATCGGTAGGACGTCCGAGGGGACCGATGAGGTCCGAATAGGCATCACCAACCTTCAATCCGGCAAAAATGGCTGTGGATTTACCCACCACCATAAAAATCACCGTTACGGTGCCTGCCGCTGGGTCCGTATCCGCCATGGTGAGGGGAATGCGCTCTCCAGTTTCGGTGGCCTTCAATATAATAAACTGACCAGGTTTAGCCTTACGCGCAATTCTCGGAGCTTCTATCTCGTGGAGAATTACCGAAGACTTTACCAGTTCTTCCTGTCGTACGATCTTGAACATGGTTACTCCTGTATGAATTATTTCTTAAGCTTCCTATCATAAAAAGAGAGCTGCAAAGTACCTTGAATGACGCGTAAAATCAACACGTTGGTCAGTAACGAAATTTTTAGCCAACCTGCTGATCTTGTGATATAATTTGAAGTTCGTCGCAAAACCCTTATAACATAGGGGCTTCGGAAATAAAAATTCAGGAAACAATTGAAGCCTTTCATAAAGTCAGACCGTGTCGATGAAACGGTCACTCTCACTGGCTCCCCTCACCTATTCCTGATCCAGAGCCTTGCGCACCTTAGTGGCCAGCTCTGTTATTAAAAACGGCTTTTGGATAAAGTGCACACCCTCTTCCAAGACACTATGGGGTGCGATGATGTCTGCCGTATACCCCGACATGAACAAGCGCTTGATATTCGGGTAGAGAGAAAGCAGGTGCCTGGCCAAATCACGGCCGTTCATCTCGGGCATCACCACGTCGGTCAGCAACAGATGGATATCCCCGGCATGCTCGTTAGCAAGACGGATCGCTTCGCCCGGCGTACCCGCGATCAGCACAGTGTACTCCAATTGTTTGAGCATGGCCTGAAACATTTCCAATAACATCAAGTCATCCTCGACCAACAGCACAATCTCATGACCGCCCGTTGTTGATTCAGTTGGTGCCAACTCCGAATAATCATAAGAGATCTTGTCTACATAGCGAGGCAGGTAAATTTTGAAATCTGTCCCCTCCCCGGGCTCGCTATATGCGTATATGGCCCCCTTGTTCTGCTTGACGATACCGTACACCATAGCCAAGCCGAGACCGGTCCCTTTGCCTAGTTCCTTGGTGGTATAGAAAGGTTCAAAAATATTTGCCAGCGTCTCCCGGTCCATGCCGTGACCGTTATCACTCACCGAAAGCATTACATATTCTCCGGGCACAATGCCGAGGTGTCCAGTGCAATAGGCAACATCTGCAACTACGTTCTGCGTCTCGATAATCACCTTGCCAACTCCGACAATGGCGTCTCGGGCATTAGCCGCCTGATTCATCAAAATCTGATCGACCTGGGTGGGATCGATCTTTACCTGCCAGAGATCAGAGGCCGGTTTCCAAATGAGATCAATGTCCTCTCCGACGAGCCGCTGCAATATCTTGAGCATTTTATATACGGTCTCGTTCAAATCGAGCACTTTAGGAGCGACCGCTTGCTTACGGGCATAGGCGAGCAGTTGCCGGGTGAGGTCTGCCGAGCGTTCAGCCGCCTTCCAGATCAACTCTAAGTCGGCATGGACCGGCTGGTGTGGTTCTACCCGTGCCAGTGCCATTTCTGCATGGCCAAGGATGACTCCAAGCATGTTATTGAAGTCGTGGGCTACGCCACCAGCCAACCGACCCACAGATTCCATTTTTTGGGATTGCAGCAGCTGGCCCTGTAACTTTTGCTTTTCTTCTTCCTCTTTCTTGCGGTTGGCAATGTCTTCAATGACAACTATGAAATAGGTAGGATCTCCGGAGTCGCTCAGAACAACCGAAACGGTCATGTTGGTCCAGGCCAATGAGCCATCCTTGCAGATGTATCGCTTTTCTATGCTGCCCGTGGATATTTTTTCTCCAGCCAGCATTGGATGAAAGTCTTCCATATTGGCATCCAGATCCTCGGGATAGACAATGTCCTGGAACGACATCTGAAGCAGTTCCTCCCGGGAATAGCCGACAATATTGCACAGTTTCTGGTTTACTCGCAGCCACCGTCCGTTTGGGGCAAGATGCGCTATACCCACCGCCGCCTGTGCAAAGGTGGCCCGAAATCGTTCTTCGTTTTCTTGCAGTTCACGAAGAAAAAGGACACTACTGAGTCCATCTGAAATCCGGCGACCAATCTCCTTGAAAAGCTTTTTCTCTTCTTTTGTCCAGATTCGAGGATAGGAACACTGGTGCATGCCGAACGCCCAGGGTTTCCCCAGTTTGGGATAAATGGCCACAAACATCTGGGACTGAACACCAAATTGCTCGGCAGAAAGTTTATTAACGGGGTTTTCCGTGCCAGTGGCGTATATGACCGGATCATCAGTCTCCAGGGCCTCCCGCAAATTTTGGGTTAAGCTTGGGGACATTGGCACATCCACATTCAAAACCTTGGCACCTGGATATTCAGGCCTGGTGATTTCTACGGGAACACGAAACGATGGTGCCTTCGGGTCGCATGGATAAAAAAGCCAGGCACGGTCTCAGTCAAATAGCGTAAATATCGTCTGGGTGATATTCCACAGCATCTGCTCAACATCTGTTTCCTGTTTGATCACTTGATCAACCCGCTCCAGGCACACCAGAAAACGGATGTGGGCTTTCCGTTCCTCCTCGGCCAGTTTACGCTCGGTAATGTCGCGGCACAGGGTAAGAATACGCAGGGCACCTGATGAACGGAGTACAGTGGCGTTGATTTCGACAGGAATAAATTGGCCGGAGGGGGTAACGTAATCAATCTCGAGATTGCGTACAAAACCCTGATCGATACATTGACGGACCTCAGATGAGTTGCGTTCAAGGTCGTACGGAGCGGTCCATTCGAGCACATTCTGACCGATAACCTCTTCCAATTTCTCCCGGCCGGTCAGGTGCGCATATTCTTGGTTAGCATCAATAACACGGCCTTGATCATCAAGGATCACGTAGCCGGTGCCTGTCGTCTCGATAAGTCACCGGTATTTTTCTTCGTTTTCCCGCAGCTCCATTTCAGCGCGATTGCTCTCGGTGATATTGCGCATGATGCTCGAGAAATACTGAAGTGTACAGTCAGCGGAGTGGTGTGCCAGGATGACCTGCGATACGGGGATCTCATGACCGTTGCGATGTAGAAGTGCCGTTTCCCCCTCCCAAACACCGGATGCTGTAGCAGCAGGCAGGCCTTCCTTTTTGATCTTCTCTGCGACTGAGACCGGATGGAGATCAACGATCACCTTATCTTCCAGAGATTCTTCCCTACCCCAGCCCACCATTGCTCGACCGGCCTGATTGAGATAAGTCAGCTTGGCATCGGACGTGGCAGTGGCAACCAGATCGCTGGTTGTGTCCAGAACCGCATTTAGCCGAGCCTGAACTGACGCATCCGTGACAATGCCTCCATCACCGATACTGGAAAGTGATGTGCGGAGTACGTCCTGAACTTTGCGGCATTCCTGTCCCTTCTCAACCGATAGTTCATTTTCTTGCATGCCTTTATCTCTTTGCACTTGTTCGTAGCCTTTCATCGGTCTTTTGCATCACATTGCTTACACGCAAGCAAGTAAATACGAAAAAACATCAGTTCAACGTGACCATTGTCTGCTGACTGTGAATGAAAATGGCGGGCAATCAGATCGCGGAACCATTGAAAGGCGGAATTGCAAAAATGACATCGAATTGACCGATCATACCGAGCGATTCGGTGTCTCCAACCTGGAACACGATATCCGGTGCCGAGTTGCGCTGCGCCTCCGCGATCATTCCATTCGAGGAATCTATTCCGACAACGATGCCATCGGTAACACCGCAATTTTTCCGGGTCAGGTGGCCTGTACCACAACAACGCTCGGCCAACCGGCAATCATAAGTTCCCTATTCCGTGAATCTGACCCACTGTTCGCGGTTGGCCAATGTGCGGGGCAGTATCATTGCCTGTGTTCCTGATATCCCTGTATTATTTATCATTATCGGATTGAAGCACAATTAAGAGATCCCTCCCGATTGTCAACCGGCGTGGAATTGACTGACCGTTCGTGTCTATTTTCTTTCATTCATGTTGTTTTCCTACAAAAAAGTGCACAAAATTGCTTCGCTCATAGACATTGGTTCGGCGGTAGAAACAAGGATGAGTATATTTGCATCGTTATTCACGGATTTTTATTAACAAAAAAAGTATAAAAAATCAAACAGATATCGTTATAAATTGTCCACCGTAGGGGCTAAGGATTTTCCCTTGGCATGACTTGTGCTTTACAAATAGCAAAATATTTTGCATTACGTTATTCCAAAATAAAATAACGACGACAATGAGAAACCATGACCACAAGACACCCCACACCCGCATCCTATTCTCCCATCCTCCAATATATGATCGGTTCTTCGGATGCGAAGAACCCCGTTATTACTCTTCTTGAAGAAATTCATTCCTGCGGCTCGATCAATCAGGCCGCTAAGACGGTTGGCATGAGTTACAAAGCCGCCTGGGAGCGTATTGAAAGCATCAACAACCTTTCAACCAAACCACTGATCAGCCGTCAGGTCGGTGGCAGTGGCGGAGGCGGCACGGTGCTCACCGAAGCCGGGCATGAGTTTCTTAACCGAGCAAAATTGCTGCAAAAAGAGTTCACAAGTTTTCTCAATTTCTTTTATCATTCCCCGGAAGAAGCCTTTAACACGCTGAAAACATTAAGGAGAATTGAAATGAAAATCAGCGCCCGCAATGTTTGGCTCGGTAATGTAATCCAAATCGAAAAAGGAGCGGTGAACAGCGTGGTCACCGTTGCCCTGAAAGGTCAGGATATGATTGTCTCGGTCATTACCGAGAATTCTGTACAGCGACTGGGACTGCAACCCGGGACGGAGGTGATGGCCATCGTCAAAGCACCTTCGGTGATGCTTGGGTTTGCGATCGACCGACAAAAAATATCCGCCCGCAATATTCTTGAGGGTCGGATCAATCGGATTGTTTCTGGGGTGGTTAACGATGAAGTCGTTATCGACCTGGCTGGCGGCAATACCGTGACATCCATCTTGACATCGGCAAGTGTCAAACGGCTTGAGTTAGCGCCAGGCATGGAGATAGCGGCCGTTATTAAAGCCTCGGATGTTCTGCTGGCAATAGCGTGACGTTTCCCAAGCCCGTTCGGATTTAACTCCAATTCTGTAAAAAGCTAATACTCACTCACACCACCGCAGGAGAAGCCCATGAAAATGAAAATAATCAGCACTCTGTCTATGTTGCTCGTCGTCAGCATGGTGCTAACAGTTTCCCCCCTGATGGCCACCGAGGCGATTAGACTCTCCGGTCCGGCAAGCATGACCGATGCCTTGAAGGAATTGATCAACCAATTTGGCGCCTCGGGTCAGCATTCCCAGATTATACCCAACTATGGTCCATCCGGCGCAATGGCAAAACAGATCAACGAGGGGGCTCCCGCTGATATATTCATCTCCGCCAATCAAAAATGGATGACGTTCCTACGCGATGAAAAAAGGATTGAGCCCGCTACTGAAAAAATTCTGGCAGCTAACACTCTGGTCTTTGTCGGGAAGAAAAATCAACTGGTGACCTCCCTGGCCGATATCGTCAAGCTTAAACAGGTTGCTATCGGCAGTCCCAAGAGTGTGCCGGCTGGCGAATATGCCGTTCAGGCCATGGAAAAGACCGGGATTTACAGACAACTCGAAGAAGGGAAGCAGCTGGTTATGGCCAAGGATGTCCGGCAGGCGTTAATCTATGCCGACCGCGGCGAGACCGAAGGTGCTTTTGTCTACAAGACCGATGCCCTGCTGGCTACTGAGGCGGTTATTCTCTTTGCGGTCCCTCTGGATTTGTATGACCGCGTTACCTATCCGATTGCTTTAACTGTCGATGGCGCTAAAAAACCAGAGGCCAGGGCCTTCTACGAGTTCCTCGCCGGACCGGAAGGCATGAAGGTCTTCTTAAAATACGGTTTCACTGCGACGCAATAAAGTGCGCACCACTCAATAACACAGCACTAACGACCCCATGCCTTTTCTCCAACCTTCAGATTTCCAAGCCATTCTCCTTTCTCTCAAGGTGGCTTGTACCGCAACCCTGCTGGCAACCCCTCTCGGCATCGGTGTTGCCTATCTGCTGGCCTATACCCGCATTCCCGGCAAAGCACTGCTGGAAGGCATCGTCAACCTGCCCCTCGTCCTGCCGCCGGTGGTGGTCGGCTATCTGCTGCTTGTCCTTTTCGGGCGCCACGGCTGGATCGGAGTGTTCCTGGCCCGCTTTGATATACAAATAATATTCACCTTGACCGGGGCTATTATTGCCTCTGCCGTGGTAGGTTTCCCCCTGTTAGTCCGCTCTGTTCGCCTGGGCATGGAAGGGGTTGATCCTTCCTATCGCACAGCCGCCCGAACTCTTGGGGCCGGGCCCTGGGATGCCCTTTTTACCATTACCCTGCCCCTTTCCGGCCGCGCTGTTTTTGCCGGCATGACCCTGATGTTTGCCCGCAGTCTGGGAGAATTCGGCGCCACTATTATCCTCGCGGGTAATATCCCAGGCGTGACCCAGACCATCCCCTTGGCGATTTATGAATACACCAGTTCGCCGGGTGGGGACAGGATGGCGCTATCCCTGTGCCTGGTTTCCATTCTGCTCTCCTTTATCGTGCTGCTGGTCAGTGGAGCTGCCACCAAAAGCCTCAACAAGAGATGACCATGCAGCTTGAAGTCGCGGTTCACAAAAAACTCGGCGCATTCCAATTTGACGCTGAATTCAGTTTGAATGGCCATAGGACAGGCATCTTTGGCGCTTCTGGAAGTGGCAAATCGACCCTGATGCATCTGCTCGCTGGCCTGCGAAAACCAGACAGCGGCCGGATCAGATTGGGAAACGTCACCCTTTTTGACAGCGCTGCCAAAATCAATCTGCCGTCTGAAAAGCGAAGGATTGGCGTTGTTTTCCAACATTCTCATCTTTTCCCCCACATGAACGTACGCCGCAACCTGCTCTACGGCTGGCAGCGCACACCCGAGCAGGATCGTCATCTTCAGCCAGAGGCTATTATCGAGGTACTCAACCTTGGCCATCTCCTTGATCGCGGCGTCAACCTGCTTTCCGGCGGCGAACGTCAACGGGTTGCCCTGGCACGGACGGTGCTCACCTGCCCTCGCCTGATTCTCATGGATGAGCCGCTGACCGGCCTGGACGAGGAATTGAAGTTCCAGATCATGCCGTATCTGAACACGGTGTTCGAAAATTTTTCGATTCCCCTACTCTTTATCAGTCACTCCCTTCTGGAGATGCGACTAATGACCAAACAGGTCCTGGTTGTGGAAAACGGTCAGGTGGTGCGGCAGGTGGCAACCGAAGAACTTGCCCAGTCGATGTGGGCCACTCCGGGGCAGAGCTATACCAATCTGTTGCGGCTGGGGCGGCCGGAACCACAGGGCGACCTCTGGGCCTATCAATGGGGAAATGATCGTCTTGTTCTTACCGATCACGGAGAAAACGAAGAGAACATCTTTGAACTGGATGCTCGTGAAATAGTTCTCTTTAAACGCCATCCCGAGGCAACCAGCGCCAGAAATCTACTGTCTTGCGAGGTACGTAAAATCTTCGCGGTGGGCAATAGAGTCCGGGTCGAATTGCAATGCGGATCACAGCCCTTGATTGCCCAGATTGTGCCGGAGTCAATGCGCGAACTGGAATTGGCTGAGGGAAAAGAGGTGGTGGCGATGATCAAGGCGTCCGCCTTTCGACGGTTACTGTGATCAATCGGCGTGGAGGACAACAGCGAAACAGTTGAACAGCGCCCAAACAGAATTCCCCACCTTGAGATCAAGCGCTTTGCTGCTGGTGGCCGAGACTAGGGAACACAATTCGGTTCCATCATCAATTTGCACCACATATTCCGAACTGACTTTTCCCCTGTTAATCCGTGTTATCACACCTTTGAACCTATTTTCAGCACTGGAGGAGGGGGTAGAATCGCCGCGCTGCAGGATGACCCAGGGTGCCTTGACTTCGGCCATGACAAATCCGCCCAACTGCAAAGCCATTCGTTCCAGACTGTTGTTGGTTATCATTGCAGTCAACGTAAAACCGGCAAGATTGATGAGACAGACCAGCGACTGGATATCACCGCGTTGTATCCCGGCAACCTTGCCAAAAAAAGCATTCCGGGCACTGGTTTTTCGGGTTGATTCCCGCTCCATGAACAGCCTGGTCACCCGCTGGATCTCTTCTTCGGAGAAAGCCACATAAGCCGTAGTCAAATTGGGGGTAGAATGCCCCAGGAGTTTCTGAACCGCTGGCAACGGCATGTTGCTCTGCATCAGTTCCACCGCCCTTGCCCTCCGAATCATTTCCGGGCTTCCGAGACGCTTTTCAAACCCGCAGGACTCCGCACGTTCGTAAAATTTCCTGCGGACAAAGGCTGGATCAACGGCAAACAAATTGGTTAAGGAATCTCTGAAAAGAGGATCAGCCAGTTGACTCTGGATCTCTTTACTCAGGTGCTCGGCGATAGTGATTTTCCGCATACAGCCCTGGGCTCCGGCTTCAACATCACGGATGCAAACCTCCCTATGCCCCATATCGATATCCTTGAAGGGGTCAAGCGTCAGGATTTCATTCAGTTTGGCCCCGGTGTAGCGGATGAGGAGAAAAACAATCAGAATCCGACGGCGGGAAAGTCGGACATCCTGCCGAAGGGATACATCAACCCATTGCCGAAACGATTGCTCCAACTGGCTGAGTTGCACGGTATCCAGGCAGGAACCGTCCCCAGAACTGGAAACAATCCCTCTGAGATTGAGACCTGCTCCAGGTTGTTTGAGTGTATTCTTCCTATCTGGCCTAACCGAACTCATAACTTTTACTTTTTTTGTTTTTTGGGAATATTAAGCAGGAAAATAAAGGCTTCTATGGGGCACGGCCACACAGTTTTTCAATATTTACGTTTGGGAAAACTCACAGTTCAAAATGTTTGCCACCTTGGCAATTAAATCTTTTGATGCGAAGGGTTTTTCTATAAAATTTGAACCTTCGTCAATCACGCATTGGGCTGCGATTATATCGGCCGTATAACCCGACATAAACAGCAACTTGATATCGGGATACAACGCATTTATCCGGTCGGCCAACTCCCTTCCATTCATTCCCGGCATAATCACATCAGTTACCAGCATATGAATTTCACCTGCGTGTTGATCGGCCACGTCCAGTGCCTCACTAGGCGTGGAAGTGGCAAGCACAGTGTATCCATGAGATTGAAGTAATAGAGTCGCAAGATCCAGAATCATCTGTTCGTCTTCCACCAACAAGATGGTCTCGTTCCCCTGGCCGCTTACAGATTCCGTCGAGATTTCCCGTGGCACCTGAACGGCTTGTTCTCTATATCGAGGCAAGTAAATCGAAAAAGTCGTTCCCAAGGAGGGTTTGCTCATTACGTCGATGAAACCGTTGTTCTGCTTGACTATGCCGTAGACAGTTGCCAAGCCGAGCCCCGTACCCTTCCCAAAAGCCTTTGTGGTAAAAAATGGCTCAAAAATATTTTCCAGTACCTCTGGGTCCATGCCGCGACCATCATCCTTGACACTCAGCACCACATGCTCGCCAAGCGTCGCCCCAAGGTGATTTGTGCAAAAGAGTTCATCCAGAATTACCTTATCTGTTTCAACAGTAATCTTCCCCACTCCGTTAATGGCATCACGGGCATTGACGCAGAGATTGACGAGGATCTGATCAAGTTGGGAAGAATCAATCTTCACTTTCCACAGGTTTGTTTTTGGATTCCAGGCGAGATCGATATTCTCACCGATGAGCCGCCTCAACATTTGCAGCATTCCCTGCTCAATGATCTCGTTGAGGTTGATAACCTTCGGGGACACAGGCTGTTTACGGGCAAAGGCCAGCAGTTGCCGGGTGATATTTGCAGAGCGTTCCGCAGCCTCCATCACTTGAAGCATATTCTGATGCAGCGATGAGCTTGGTTCGGTTGTTTTAATGGCCATGTCGGTATAACCAATAATAACGCCGAGCATATTGTTGAAATCATGGGCGACGCCACCTGCCAATCGCCCTACGGATTCCATTTTTTGGGCTTGAATCAACTTGGCTTGAAGTTTTCCCTGCTCCTCCTCGGCTCGCTTGCGTTCAGTGATGTCAGAGATCACACCAATGAGACCGTCAATTTTCCCCTCTTTGTTGAGAAGCGCCGCCTTGTCAAAAATCACATTACGGATTTTGCCGCTTGCATTGTCCAGAGTGACGCCCTCATACCGTTGTTCACCACCCTGATTAAGAAGATTTTGATCATGCTGGTAATAAGTTTCGGCTATCTCTTGAGGGGCAATTTCGTATACCGTTTTTCCCAGAAACTTGTGCCGAGGCAGACCAAAATACTCTTCGAACGCTCTGTTGCACCCCTTATATTTCCCGGCTGCATCCTTGTAGTAGATAGGATTGGGGATGGTCTCTAATAACACATTCAAAAAATCACTTTGCTGACGCAATGCCTCTTCGTAATGCTTGCTTTTGGAGATATCGATGTCGATGCAGAACAATTCTGGCTCTAGTCCGGGCACTTGGACGATAGTATGGTTCGAAAAAACCGAAATGCGGGAACCATCTTTTCGCATCAACAACAATTCCGCCGCCGGGATTGGTTGCTTTGTCTCAGCCATCTGCTGCATCGCCTGTTCGACATCACCCCGCATTTCCGGCGGTATGATCAGATCGACCAGATTGCGTCCGATGGCCTCTTGTGCAGTGTATCCATACAACTGCTCGGACGCACAATTCCAGTATTGCGTCGTGCCATCCGGCTTATACCCTTGAACGGCGATGGATTGGACATCGAGCAGCACCTTCCGGAATCGTTCCTTGCTCTGCCATAGCTCCATCTCGGCTTGCTTTTGCTGTGTAATGTCGTTCAACACGACCCTACACACAGGCGTACCGCCGGAGTCGTGAGCTGCGATGGAATACAGCCGCATCCAGAATTCAGACTCGTCATTTCTTACCATCCGCAGATCGCACATCTGAAGTTCACCAGTCGTGATGACCTTTTTACAATGTAAATAGTAGAGGTCCTGGTCGTCTTTATGGATGAACTGGGACATGGGGAGATTGACCAAATCCCCACGGGCCACACCTAAAAAAATGGCGGCGGCAAGATTAGCCTTCAATATAAAACCTTTTTTTGAGAGCGTGGCATAGCCCACTGGCGCCAGGTCATAAAAGTCGACATAGTAAGCCTGCGATGCCTCAAGTTCCGCCTGGGTGCGGAGCAGCTCCTGGTTCTGAATCTCCAGCTCAATCTGATACACCTGCAACTCGTGGAGTATCCTCCGGATTTCTTCAAGCGACACTGCCTTCAGTTCTGCCGCAGTCTGGACCGTTTTATCCAGCAAAATTTTTTCGGCCTGTTGACGCAGCGCTTGAGAAGATTGCATTGTGCTCGTTTGCAAAACGTCTTTTTGCAAAGAACTGGTCGTATCCAACAAAGGAATAGCTTCTTCGGATTGGTTATCTTTGCTGCTGGTCATTTTAGTCCTTTATCAGTTTTCGATGGAGGTAACTTCACCTGGAAAATCCGAGCAATCATCGCAGCCAACTCATTATTCCATGCCACTAATTCCATGAAAAAGCATCAATTTTTATTTTGTTTTAAGACACCGCAGTAAACAACGAATAGTTTCTCTCAAAACTAATGAAATAGACAAAAATAGCGGAGAGATGATCAAGTATTTTCCGAAGGCTGAAATGACGACGTGTTTGGCTATTACAAGAGGCTCAAGAAGCCCGCTCCGGTAGCGTTTATCAACCCGATTTATAAGTATAATCCAGAGGGTATGCCGATGGAATTGCCTTCAATAATTCGATTACCCAAATGTTGATGCCTGCAAGATTCTGATAGTACCAGCAACGCACCTTCCCGGAACAGGCCCATTTAATGTATTACCTTACATCCACAGGCTTGAACATCAATGCCCAGCCATCATTGCTTCTACCTTGTCGTGGGCGGATCTTTCTGTTAATACTTAGAAAACATCATTATCTCTTTCATGGGCACCGCATAGAGTGAAAAGAAAACCATATTTCTTTCAGGTCTCACCGGATCTTCTTCACGTCACACTCCTTTCTGCCGAAACAGAAGATGAAACCGTATCGCTCGGTTCGAGCGCAGAACTGAACAACCTGCTCATCGACAAAAAGATAGTCTATGGCCTTGACCAGGAGGCCGTTGCCAAAGCCGTCGGTTGTATTGATCGAGCGGAAGCTTTGGATGAACCACTGGTGCTGGCCTCGGGCACCCCACCGGTAGCAGCATTCCAGGGTATGCATCTGCAGTTCGTCACCCACTCCGTAACCATCGAAGAAGTAGATGAAGACGGGCACAGCCAGCAATCCCAACTCATTCTCGCGCCCCTTGTCCGTACGGGCGATATTCTCGCCAAAATCGATTTGCTAGACTTTCAACCAGGGAAAGACGTCTTTGGCCAGGAAATAGCTTCCTGTCCGCTCCTTCCTGAATATATTCTTCTCCCCGGCGACCATGTGATATGCGACGAAGAGAAGCAACAGCTGATAGCCACTGCCAGCGGCTACCCTTTGATTAACATCTCCCAAAAAGGTTCTGTTGAACAACGCACTCTCAGCATTGACAAGCTGATAAAGGTCACGCTGAATCGGATGCAGGCCGTTCTCTGTCTCAAGCCGACACCTCCCGACCTACCCTTCCCTGATCAAGACACGCTCCTGCAAGTACTCGATGAAGAAAAAATCTCATTTGGTCGACTGCCGCACGCTACCGGACAATGCCTCGAGAATGCTATCAAGGAACAGCGGCCACAACATGCGGTCATCGCCCTGGGTACCTTGCCGATCAAGGGGAATGATGCTTGGCTGCGCTTTGAAATGGATATCGGCCCCCTGCCCGGCAAAGTTATGGGCAACGGTGAAATAGACTTTCGGGAACGAAATATGTTTATCGGGGTCAGCAAAAATCAGCTCATTGCTGTCAAGATCCCTCCCACGGCTGGAATTCCAGGCAAAGACATCTTCGGTGCCGCTGTTGCGCAGGAACCCGGCAAGGATATTTCCCTTAACGTTACAGACGATGCCGCCTACGACGAGGCTACCGGTGAGATCCGCGCAACCCGCTCGGGCGTACTCACCAAGGTATCCGATGGTTCTGTTAAGGTTTGCTCAAGACAGGTCATTGCTCAAGATGTAGATTTCCAGACCGGCAATATCAATTCGAACGATTCCGTTGAAATCAAGGGTTCGATCAAGCCAAAATTCAAGGTCAATGCCCTGGGAGACATCCTGATAACGGGCACCATTGAAGAAAAAGCCCTGGTCAAATCGGACAGCAACGTAGTGGTTAAGGTCGGCTTGATCGGTGAACTTTCCGATATCCATGCCAAGGGGGATATCGACATCTACATCGTTGAGCACGGAAGAATATATGCGGTGGGGTCCATCATCCTGAGAAAAAGCGCCTACTTTTGCCGCATGCACGCCGACGGCAACATCCACTGCGACTCTTCATCACGAGTCGTCCACTCTCAGGTAGTGGCAGCCGGATCGATTACGACCGGAACCGTCGGATCGGACAGCGCTGACCCTTCTCTCATTGCCGCAGCCGTCTCGCCAGAACAACTGCAGCGCTATTTTGAAATGAAACGAATCCTTGACGCGCAGATAAAAGAAATCAAGACCTTGAGGATGCGCCTCGGCCGGGACGCCGTATCCGACGAGCTCGAAGAGCTAACCGTTGAGCTGAAAAAAAACGAACATAAACTGGCCCACCTCAACCTGATTTGCCCGGATACCACAAAATCAACCGATAAAGGTTTTTCCCATGCCTTACAGTGCACTATTGTTGTCAGAGGCAAGGTTTTTGCTGGCACCGAGATACGCATCGGCAACAGCCGTATGGTCCTGGAAAGAACCCTGATGAACACCCAGTTTCAACTGCAAGACCCCTTGACGGTCACTGACCACAAAGGCAAAGTAGGCATTATCGCAACCCCGTTAACAAAATAACTCAAGAGCGCCGCCATGTTCGTCAAACTCTGGATGACCAGTAATGTTCTCACTGTCAACAGCTCACAGCCGATCATCGAAGTTGAAAAGATGATGAGAGAAAATCGTATCCGCCAGGTCCCAGTTGTGGATAATGGTAAACTTGTCGGCATCATCAGCCGAGAAAATCTCGCCAGAGCCATTCCTTCGATTTTTGACCCAAGCATCAGTCCCGAAGCCCTTGACCAAGCCGGTCGGTTCAATGCAGAATCTGTCATGACCCGATCCCCAATGACTGTCGAGCCTTCAACGCCCCTTGAGCAAGCCGCCCTGCTGATGCGGACCCATAAAGCGGGAGCTCTTCCGGTTATACAAGACGAAAAACTTGTAGGCATCATTACCCAAACAAATATCTTTGACGCTTTTCTGGAAGTTCTTGGCACAAAAAAGCCTGGGGCACGGATCGAACTGAAAATAGACCACAAACCGGCATCCTTCTACACCATGCTGCAGCTTTTCAAAAAATGCGAAATGACCATCCTGGGAATAACCGTTTATCCGGACTTCAGCGAGGAGCATCAGTTAGTTACCCTCAAAGTTCAGGGAGAAAAGATGGACGACCTCATTGATGCGCTCTGGGATTCAGGTTTGCAGATCAACCGGATTAACACCCAGGAATCTCTCCCTACGGATTGACCGTTGCATATAACCAGAGAATCCGACAGGGTATATCCCCACCCGTTATGGTGCAGCGGTCGGCAGACGACACTTTAAGGTAGATACAGAGGGGATTGTATGGTAATGAAAGGATCTCAATTTTGATTACGGACGGGTAGCTCAGCTGGATAGAGTATTGGCCTCCGAAGCCAAGGGTCGCGGGTTCGAATCCCGCCTCGTTCACCAAACATATCAGCCACTTAGCAGACATTCAGCTAGGTGGCTTTTTTCGTTTTGTGAAGCTATTGTGAAGCGCGGGAGAAAATGTATATAGGGGGGCACATAAACTCAGAAAATTGGAATAGCGTGGAGTAGCGGTACTTTTATGGTACTTTTATGGTACTTTTATGGTACTTTTGCTAGACTTTATGCGGACTTCAAAGGAATAGAAAAAAATTTACGGACAAATTTCTAAAACAAGAAAATTTCGAATTTTGGGCAAAATTGGAGCAATTTTGCACCTAGAACGAGAAAATTATCTAAGCCAAATCAATATTCTTCTGAAGCGAAACTGCGGCTGTTGATTGGTAACTGATGTCAGAAAATAATTTATCGTTATACAAAATGTTTTTTTATTGTTTAATGGTACTGAACAAGACCCGGTTTAGAGTCGAAATTTATTGGAAATAGTTTAACCATGACTTTGCATTCACCTGGTTAGTTGACATAAAGCTCAGCTCATTCTGAGCAAGGCCCACTCCCGCCTTTACCATTTGGGATTTAATACAGATCACATACGGATCTGGCACCACAATGTGTGGACATGCCGCTTTTAGAACGCATCAAAGAGATCATCAAAGTTTTATTTGTTTTCGACGAAGAGGCGCGTGTCGATCTGTTTGCTCTTTTTCCAGGGATCAAACGATTCTATCAGAATCGCTACAACCTTTTCTACCTTCGCAGCTTTGGGGATATTGCTTTTTCCCTCATTATTCTCCTGGGGCTGTTCGGTCCCGAGGATCCAAACCGTAACGTCTCGCTCTTCCTGGCTTGGGGGATCTGGTGGGTCAGCATCGTAATGAGCTGGTTTTTCATGGGCAGGTCCTGGTGCGGCATCTGCCCCTTCCCAGGTATCGGCCGCATCCTGCAGGTTCTGAGGCTGAGTCTCAACCGTGAACCTCCCTTTTTCCTGATCAAGCATTGCACCTCCTTTGCCCTGAGCTTTTTTGCCCTGATCATCTGGACCGAATCGGTGACCGAGATGAAGCAGTGGCCGTTCGGCACAGCCCTGCTGCTCATGAGTATCCTCCTCGGGGCCACGATCATGGCCATTCTTTTCCGTGGCCAGTCCTGGTGCCGCTATCTCTGCCCCATGGGAAAAATCATCGGCTCGGCGGCCACCCTATCTATGATCGAACTGCGGCCCGACCTCAACAAATGCAAAGCCTGCCGAACCTTTCCCTGCAAGAAAGGAAGGGAGAGCGAGGCGGGTTGTCCGATATACCTTGGCGCTTTCAACATTAAAAACAACATCGACTGCCTTCTCTGCGGGCGTTGTCTCTCTCTCTGTGATCGGGACAGTCCTCGTTTGAATCTGCGCAATCCCTTTGTCGAGTTGATCATTAACAAAGGCCGCCATCTCACTTGCTCCTTGATCATCCCCTTCCTGATCGGTTCACAACTGGCGCGCTTCATCCAGCATACCGCCCTCTATGCGGTGCTTAAACAGTGGTTGTTCGGCTCAAATGCTCTTGCCTTCAGCCTATTGCTTGTGCTGGGCTTTGCTTGCGCCGCGCAGGTGATTCGTTTTGGCTCCTCTCTCTTCACTACCACCGAAGACCCCTTGTTCGGAAAATTCTCGCCCATGGTTCCGGTCTTGGTGCCGCTCGCCTTTACCGGTGAATTGGCCTATCGCCTCGATTATTTCCTCGCCAATATCGGCGATGTCATACCCACCTTCGGAAGACAGTTCGGATTTCATCTCGAGTACCTGTCTTTCTCGATTTCCGCCGCAACGATTCACTGGATAGGTCTGGCTTTGATGGGCATCGGCACGGTTTCCGGCAATTATGTGCTCCATCTTTTCAATACACGCGACTTCGCGGGCATGATTCCGAAAAGGAATTATCATGGCCTGCACATTCTTATGCTCCTTGTGGGCGCGATCTACGTTTTTGTTATATAAAAATCGCCGCTCTAGTGTTGTGATATCAGAAAAGCTCAGACTGATCGGGGAAAATCGGGAAATCAAGTGGGTGGGGCACTTGTTTTGGGATAAAGATCCGTTATGGAAAAAAGAATAAACAATTGTTTACCGACTGCAAAGAATTTAGGCAAAGCGATGGGGTATGATTGATTGGAACTATGTTGACCTTCGACATTTTCAAACTTTCTCCTCTATATTTTTTCGATGATACCAACGAAGGAGACACACCCCATGCAAAGATTAGCCGCTCTGCTCTTTATCAGCCTCTTTGTCACCTTGACCACTCCATTAGCCCAGGCCAACTCGCCGTTACGCAAGGTCTTCTTTGTCCAACCTGAGGCGATCCTTTCCCTTGCCCAAAGCACTCTTTCAGCCGATGGCCTTGCCAAACTCCAGACGGTGCTGACGAGCAAATCCGGACAGGAGCAGGGGCGCTTTGATTCCGCCTTCTTCTTCAAGCCAGCACTCAGCCCCGATCTTCTGCGGGGTGATCCGGCACGGGTTAAGAATTTTTTGGATGGCGTCAACGAGGCCAACCTGGTCATGCATTCCACCCGCAGGGATTCTCCATCTGACTTACGTGTTTTCTACCAACTCGAAGAGCAGACTGTAGCACATAGTGAAGCCTCTGCAACTCCAACGGTTCCAGACAAGCGCTATTTCCTCAAGGTGCTGTCCCTCCGGCAGGGGGACCCCTCCCCAACGTTGCGCTGGACCAGTGAATTTCTCTTTGATGTCGAAGCTGCCAAATCTGGAGATACCGCAACCTTGGCAGCGCTGCTTGCACAAGGTTATCCGGTCAATGCCCGTGACCCGGAGGAAGGACAAACTTTGCTGATGCATGCCGCACTCTCCGGCCAGAGCGATGTGCCTCGCCTCTTGTTAGAGAAAGGGGCCGATGTCAACGCGCAGGATAAATTCGGCCATTCTGTCCTGATCCACGCCACCGAGCGAGGCAACGAGAGCATGGTCAAACTCTTACTAAGCAAAGGTGCGCAGATCAATCAAACGGACGACTTTGGCACGGCGCTGACGGTAGCGGCAAATATAGCCAATAATATGAACTTAGTGCGATTACTGGTGGAATCCGGTGCCGATGTCAACAAAACATGCGACGGTTGCGCAACTGCACTGATACGTGCAACGCAGCGCAATGGAAACAAGGAAATTATCCAGTTCCTGCTTGATAAGGGTGCCGATATTAACACCTGTGACTCGTATGGGCGCACTGCCCTGATGCAGGCTACCCAATATAGGGACACTCTCACGCTCACTCTCCTTTTGGAGAAAGGCGCGGATGTGAACGCAAAAGCCAAGGACGGTTCCACCGCTCTGATGATGGCGGCAAGCGGCGCAAGCATTGAAATGGTCAAAACACTGATAGCAAACGGCGCAGATGTAAATGCACGAAGTACTTCCGGCGATACGGCCCTGAGTTTGGCCTTGCGCCGGCCCTTGCATCATAAGGACCCCGAGATGGAGGCTCTACTCAGGAATGCAGGGGCGAGGAAACCTAACAAGAAAGGGTCACCAAAACCTTAATAATACAAAAGTATTAGGGGTCTAGCTTTGCCACAAAAAGATTCCCTAGAGATTTGACGTGATAAGAAGCGGATGTTTTTCTGTTTCCCTGGTCTCAAGCTTGAGGGGTTTCATTTAGTAATAGACTGGAAAGATCAAAAAGGGATATTAGGTTGCCATGTATTGGAAATATGTTGACCACCGGAAGAGAAAAAATCAGGCAGGGATATGGATACTTATTACATCCTTTATGTTGTAGCCGGATGCTGTCTGCTTTGTTCACTACTCAAAGATAGAAATAAAACCATCATTGCCCTGAAGTAGGTTGAATTATGAAAGAGATCTTTGACAACTTATGCAAGTCGATAGTTCAAAGTTAAAATTCATCGTGATCGGTCTGCTATGCATTGCAGCCCTCTTCGTTTTTTTAGTGGTTCGACTTGCAGATCTCGATTCCGGATTAAAGATCAATCCACAGGAGGGAAGGGTCTTTTCTCCGCCAATGAAGATTCTATCCTTCAGTTTGGTCGATCACGAAGGCAGACCGTTCACCAATCAGCGGTTGAAGGGGCATTGGACCCTAGCTACGATCGGGTTCACCTATTGTCCTGATGTTTGCCCTCTAACGTTGGCGAAGATTGCGGAATTCTATGAGTTGCAGGACAAGGCCGGGCTCTCTAAGAAACGGCCGGAGTGTGTTTTTATCAGTGTTGACCCCTATAGGGATTCACGGGATGTCTTGGGGGATTATGTGACCTTTTATCGCCCGGAGTTTATCGGTGTGACCGGCTCACCTGAGGATATTTTTCGTTTAGTCAACGGGCTCGGCCTTTATTATGCCTATTCCGATCCCGGCGGGAAGTCAATTATTCATGATGTGCTGCATCGACCCAATATTCCAAAATATTCGGTGATTCACTCCACGCAATTGTTGTTCATTAGCCCAGAGGGTGATGTGGCGGCAATGATTACACAACCGTTTGAACCCACCAGGTTAATGGCGATCTATAAAAGACTGAGCAATGGTTACAGAGGGAAATGATGAGGAAAATATTTCCAATTCTATTGAATTTTATCGCATTCTTTTGGGCTATTAGTTTAGCACATGCCGGCGATATAACCGTGAATGATCCCTGGATACGCGAAGCTCCGCCCACGGCAAAATCCCTTGCAGCCTACATGGTGATAAACAATAGCGGCAAACAACCGATCCAGCTTATTGAGGTAACCAGCCCTGATTTTGACTCAGTCGAAATGCATCAGACCACGATGCACCAAGGCGTGATGCACATGATGGCCCTTAAGAGCCTGCTTATCAATCCTGAGGATGCGACCGTGCTTGCTCCCGGAGGGTACCACCTTATGCTGATCGGGCCACGCAAGCCTGTGCGCTCATGCGACCAACTCACGCTGCGGCTCCATTTTGATCAGGACGAGGATCTTGCCGTAATGGTTGTGGTGCGAAAGCGCGAAAAATAAAATTCAATCGGCGAACGCCTTCTCTGGCAGGTCGCCGTTCCAAGCACTGACGTCAAGATTTCTCTTGAATAGGTTGACTCTGCCACCTGGAGATAATCAGAAAGGACCTGAATGATCCTCTATTTAAGAAAAGGATTAATATTGCCAATAGCCTTCCAAATACATACGTTAGAAGATATTGGATTTCCTGATATAAAAAAAGCAAATCAGGTCAGGCCGTTGCGGCACTTTGATTCAATGACCACACTACCAGTGAGGAGATTTAAATTATGCAAGTCGATGAAGCGATACGCGCGCGACGCGCAATCAAGTGGTATGACCCAGAACATCAAATGCCAGAGGAAACCTTTCTAAAGCTGATTGAGCATGCCATTCTTGCACCCACAGCTTTCAATATTCAAAACTGGCGATTCGTGCGGGTCACTGACCCGGAGCAGCGTAAGGCGATTCGTGCTGTTGCCTGGGACCAGGCACAGGTCACCGACGCATCGGAGTTGCTAGTTTTGTGCTTCGACAATAGGTCCTGGCAACGTGACCCGCAACGATACTGGCGCAACGCACCACGGGAAGTGCAAGATTTCCTAGTGCCAGCGATCGAGCTCTACTATCGAGAAAAACCTCAGGTTGAGCGTGACGAGGGTATGCGCTCCTGTGGACTAGTCGGGCAGACGATCATGTTAATGGCTCTGGAACTGGGCTATCAGAGTTGCCCGATGGATGGCTTTGATTACGAAGCGGTCGCTAACATCATCAACCTGCCTGAAGACCATAGTATTGCTTTCATGATTGCAATTGGCAAGGGTACCAAGGAATCATGGCCGAGGCCCGGTCAGCTGTCACTGAATGAAGTTATGGTAACAAACCGTTTCGATTAAAGAATGTATCATCGGTGCCAGGCTGAACCGCCCCGGGTTTAATGGACACTTTTAATCAGAGAAAGAAGTCTCTCAGATGAAAAATATACATGAGTGTCAGGTTTTATAATTTTGTAATTGTTGACGTGGTGCGCTCAAGATGAACAAAATACGTCTAAAATTTTTGTCAGGATTCCAATTGGTAAATTACTCTCACTCCGGTGAGCTTGGCCATTCGGCTTAACGAATAAACAAAGGAGAAAAATGAAGAAAGCGCTACTGCTTATCGACCTCCAAAATGACTATTTCCCAGGCGGGAAGTTTCCCCTCTGGAACACAGAAACTACCCTCAGCAATACAGAAACGGCCATTAAGGTGGCCAAAAATATAGGCATCGCCATTATTCATGTCCAGCACATTGCCGATTCAAAAATGGGAATTGCCCCCTTTTTTAATAATGGAACCGAAGGGGCCGAAATTCATCCACGGATTCTACAAGCAGCTCCAAAGGCACCTGTGGTAGTCAAAAAATTCGCGGATAGCTTCGTTGAGACCAACCTCGAAGGGGTTCTCACGGAGTTGGGAATTACAGAATTATTTGTCTGTGGCATGATGACCCAAAACTGCGTTACGCATACTGCCATTTCGAAATCAGCAGAGAAGTATAAGGTCACCATTCTCCCTGATTGTTGTACGTCGGTGGATGAGATGATCCACAATATAGCCTTGCATGCCGTATCGACGCGGGTCGCACTTGTTCCCGCTGCAGAGGCACTCTGAGTCGAAGTTCAAACCTGTTTGAATAGTATGTTTTCTTATTGATACGAAACAGGGCTTTTTAAGGCAGCAAATAGCTATATTTTCGATAATAGAAAGTATTTAACAAGCAAGGAGAAAGTAATGGAGTTCAAAGAAATTTTGTTTCAAGTCGACGAGGGGATTGCCACGTTGACCCTTAATAGGGCTGACATTCGAAACGCCATTACTCATCCTGATATGATCACCGAGATCAAATCAGCGTGCGATTATGTCAATTCCCACCAAGAAACACGGGCCCTCATCCTCACTGCTGCAGATCCCGCATTTTCTTCTGGAGGAAACGTCAAAGATATGAAAGAACGCAAGGGGATGTTTGCGGGAACCCCTGCGGAACTCGTGGAACAGTATCGGAAAAATCTCCAGGAAGTCTTGTTGAGCGTATATGATGTAGAAATCCCCACCATTGCCGCTATCAACGGCTCAGCTGTTGGGGCTGGCTGCGGCCTGGCTCTCATGTGCGATATCCGAGTCGCTTCCCGCAAGGCAACATTTGGTGAAACGTTTTTAAATGTGGGGTTGATTCCCGGTGACGGAAGTGCGTTCACGCTGCCCCGTGTCATTGGCATGGCCAAGGCTTGCGAGTTAATTTTTACCTCCGAGACTATCGATGCTGATACGGCTCTTGCTCTTGGGCTTATCAATCATGTCGTCGATCATGAGGAACTGTTGCAAAAGGCTCGGAAAATTGCCGTCAAAATTGCAGCCCGTCCACCGCAGGCTGTTCGTCTAACCAAGAAACTGCTGCGTCTCGGCGTTCATTCCACCCTGGCCGAGAGCATGATGCAAGCCGCAGCCTATCAGTCACTGTGCCACTTCACCGACGACCACATGGAGGCGCTGAACGCTATGTTTGAAAAGCGAAAACCACTCTTTCTGGGCAAGTAATCATGCTTTGCAGGGTCAGCGAAAGGTGCCGATGAAAGTTACAGACGGAAAGGTGACTATGGAATTGACGGGCCTAAGGAATTGAGTGTTTCAGCGGTCGCCGAAAGATAAAATTAATTAGGTGTCAGGTCCCGTGAGATTGTAAACTGACTTTTTAAAAAGATTGTGGTGAGTCT
>CAZSIJ010000014.1:0-71725 GCA_964607065.1 uncultured Desulfobulbus sp.
TTACCTGGCGCTTTCCCGGTATCTGGAGATCACTCCCAGAGCCACGGTTCTTAAAAACCGGCTGGAGGTTATCCAGGAACTGCTGGAGATGATGGCGGATGAACAGAAGCATAGCCATTCCAGTATGCTGGAGTGGGTTATCATTATCCTCATCGCCATCGAAATCGGACTTTTTTTCTTCAAATAAAATCACAGGCCGTCCTGACAAGGAGCTGACAAGCTTAGCCCTTATCCAACCAAGGATGTGGGAATCCAAATCTTTTTATCAAGGGTAAACCAGAAAAACGCCGTTAGTCTCAATGCCGCACATAGCATTGAGTTGAGAGAACTGGCACTTGTGCGTAACAAGTACGTCTGGCCAGTCGACCAAAGGTTCTCGGTTGATTCATCACTGAATTTTAATACAATCCTTAACCTTGTCGCCTATCATATCTATAGCGGTTCGAAAATCAGTTGTCTCTATTCCTTGCATTTCCCGAAACCGGTCAAGCAACCTATCAAATTTTTTCTATTCATAACCAGAAATTATCTCGTCCTGTGATTCACAGATCTATTGTATAGCCAGATCAGTCAATAATTTCACTTCTACATTTTTAAGCAGAACTAACTATGAATAAGACTAAAATCATTGCCACACTTGGTCCCGGAGCCCAGACTTTTGACCAACTGGTGGAGTTCATCAAGGCAGGGATGAACGTTGCCCGTATTAACCTGTCCCATGGTAACCGTGCGATTCATCAGCATCTCATCGATATGGTCAAGGAGGCGAGGAAAGAGGCAGGTACCGACACTGCCATACTGCTCGACACCAGGGGGCCTGAAATGCGGGTACAGGAAATGGCTCAAGGTATTGACCTGATCAAAGGTCAGGAACTGATCATTTGTCCAACCCCTTCAGAGGCCCCATCCAATCGTATCGGTGTCAATTATCCGGGATTCGCCCGGTATTTGCAGACCGGCTGCAAGGTACTGCTCGATGACGGTAAACTTCTTCTTGAAGTTACCGCCATTAACGGCGATGAGGTCACCACAAAAGTGCTCGCAGGCGGTCACCTTAGCAGCCGCAAACGCGTGGCCTTGCCAGGATTGACTGGCAACCTGCCCTCCCTTTCCGAAGAAGATAAAGCAGATATTGTCTTTGGCGTCAAACAGGAGGTTGATTTTATTGCCGCCTCCTTTGTCCGCTATGCCGATGATGTTTGGGCCGTTCGAAAAATTATTGAGGCATGCGGTGGCCACCAGGCAATTATTGCCAAAATAGAAAACCGTCAAGGCGTTGAAAATATAATGGAAATATTGGAAGCTGCGGAAGGGTTGATGGTAGCCCGTGGTGATTTGGGCGTCGAGATACCGGCAGAAAAGGTCTCGATTATACAAAAACGGTTGATCAGAGCTGCAAACCTGGTTGGGAAGGCAATAACACCGAGCAATAAGAGGGGTATTTGGTATTTCAGCAGTAAATGATTCATGATTAACTATGGGTGTTCCCTGATCATGGGGTTGATTTATGTCCACGGATTAAAGCAAGTATTTATCACCCACTTCACTCACTGACATCTGCAACCAGTTGTAGTCGATTTTGATCAAGTGCTACGCGACCCTTCCCCCCCCCCGATCATTTGCACCCGAATGATGCATGACATGCCACCATACCGATTTAATTCGATTTTCGTTTTTGACCCAAGGTAACTGAGACGTTGTTGCCACAACACCGAAATCGATTTTTCTAAGCTATTCAGACTTACCCCAAAAAAGAATTTACCCAATGAGTTCGCGCCATCCGTTTTCAGGGCTAAATGTAAGCAACAAAGGTGATTATTAGTTCTAAACACTAAAGGTGCACCGACTGTAGGGCGAAACACCATTTTGTGTTGAATTTCCAGGAGTATACCTGTTGATACCCAGCGGGAATTGAACACTGGTGCCCGCCGGATCCGGACGCAGCACGAAAACACCCGGCAGAAAAGGCAATACCCTTTCCGCCGGGTTAGTGACTACTTCTGCCTTCTTCTAATGCCGGCCAACCCGAGCAGGCCGGAACCGAGCAGCCAGGCAGCGCCCGGGACCGGTACTGCGTTTACGGACACGTTATCGAGGCCAATGACCTGGTCATTTGAAATGTTTATCGCGTTGTCGTCGACCCAACGAAGCGTCAATGACTGCCCGTTCAGCAGGGCAGTGGTCAACGATACATACGCATTGCTGATGGAGGTAACGCTGTAGTCAACGGTGCCATTTGCCCCCGAGGCAGCAGGCGTGCCAACGGGTATAACCGGATTACCGTTTGGATTGGCAACATTGCTGGCAACAGGATTCAGCGCCGCAACATTAGTATAGGCACCGCCGTTGACACTGTAAAAGAACTGGTAGCCGGGAAGTTCTTCATTATTAGGGTAACCGGAGGTTAGAGTTCCCTGCAAGGTACCGTCGTAAAACTTTTTAATATCGTAGCTGATATTGAAACCATTAAGTGTTCCGCCGGTGGTGTTCGTCAGAGAAAGCTGGATGGCATTAGCAGCATTGCCTGTCGGCGAGGTGGCGAGCACACGGTCAGTGGGAGTTGCTGCATGAGCAACATTGTAAATGGTAGTGGCGCTTTTGGTGCTGGAGGTAATGGCTGTATCCAGCAAGGCCGATTTGGTAGCCGTAGCCGTCAATACAGTGCCGCCGCTGATGGCTGAGGCCGGAATCGATGTGGCAAAGAGGTCATGGGCTCCAGTGATATTCCAGACGGTCCAGTCGGTGGGAAGAACGGTATTTGCTGTTGTCTGCCCCATGCTGTCAAAGTTTTGCAAGTACCCTAATGAAGTTAATGATGCGGCTTGTGCCGCGCTACAGGCTGCGACGATCAGCGCCGCTGCTATTGCTATTTTTTTGTTTCTCATTTTCATTTGCTTGCTCCTTTTTGCTTTTTTTTTTGAACAGCCCTCGCCAGCTTGCACCATTGAGGGCTGGAATTGTCATTATGACCGGCGGCGGATCGCCATCAAGCCGACCAGGCCCGAACCCAGCAGCCATGCGGCAGCCGGGACCGGAACGGGGTTTGCTGTACCGGGAGAGCCGATTTCAAGAGCATCGTTTGCCGCGACGAAGGCGCCATTGACGCCGACGGCACTCAGTTGCGAGATTGTCGCATTGTTCAGACCGGCCGCGTTGTCGAAGGTCGCAAAGGACGGGCCCGAAGGAGATGTGCCGAAGCTGACCGAGGCCTGCTTCGTACCGGCGATGTCGTACAGATTGACTTCATCGCCAGCGGTGCCCAGCCCCACACCCGAGCCGGAGTAGGTGCCGATCTGCAGACCGGCAGGAGGATTACCACCAAACCACAGAGTCTTGAAGGCTGGGACTACCGTGGCGGGAGTGCTACTTTCGATGAAGATTACCGACTCGCCCTTGGCAATGCTGGCGATGCCGTTCAGGGCGACCGCACTGCCAAAGGAATGGGAATTATCATCCATCTTCCAACCGGAGATGTTTACCGTGCTGGTGCCAGTGTTGGTTACCTCGAACCAGTCGGCTGCCAGTGAGCTGTTGCCGCTGGACCATGGTGCCACCTCGGAAATGACCAGAGCGGCTTGCGCGCTCTGTGCCGCGCTGCAGGTTGCAATGGTCAAAGCCACTGCGATTGCTATTTTCTTGCTTCTCATTTTCATTGGCTTGCTCCTTTTTAAACAGCCCTCGCCGGCTTGCACCGTCGAGGGCTGGAATTGCAATTAGGATCGGCGGTGGATTCCCGCCAATCCGGCCAGTCCTGAATCAGGGTCTGGTTATCCTTTTTTTCTTCGAACAGCCGCAAGGCCGACCAGACTGGAAGCAAACAGCAAGATGGAGGACGGTACGGGCACTGCTGCGACATCAACGTTATCGAGGTGGAAAATGCTCGGATCGTTCTGGAAATTAAAAGCGATCGTTGCATTTGCATCGGTAGCGGTCGTTGTAAACTGGTACTGGGTATAGGGAGAAGAGGAGGTCGGATCCATAACGGGATTGAGTGCCTGTGCCGTCCCATTCCACAACGCCTGGAACACATTGGTAGCATCCTTCATGTCGTTGGCAACCCAGAAGCTCACCTTGTATTGCTGACCTGCTGTGGTGTCAAATGCCTGGGAAAGAGTACCGGGAGTTCCATAGGTTCCTAATTGAGCTTCATAATTACCAGCATATTGAGAACCTGAATTTATCACGATGGTCCAATTGGTGTCCGTGTCGAGAGTCCAACCATTGAAAGTACCATCTTCGAATCCGCCGTTTACCAAACCTGCGCTTGCGCTTCCAACCTGTGCGCTGATGGCAAGCAGTGCCATCGCCGCAACAAGGATTATTTTTTTAAACATTTTCGTATCTCCTTTATATTGAATTAAATGGAATCAAAAATTGAAATCACAACTGCACTGCAGCAAACTCTGCGGGACCGCCGGTGTTGTTGATGACCGCCCAGACGGTATGGGCTACAGGGTCAACGCCCCAGGTTCCCAGCGGGTAGGCGCTGTTATATTTACCGAGGATGAATCGCTTCCTGCCGCCAGCATTCTGATCGACCGCATTCACCCAGGTGCCGCTTGCATCCTTGGTGCACAGGACGACAACCTGGCCCGCGTTGATGGTGTCGGTATTCACTTCGATAGAAGGATCGTACGACACAGAAAGGGCATATGTGTCGGTTTTGGTGAGGTTGGGATCAACAAAAGAGTAGTTGGTGGCTGCGGCACCGGATGGAGTCAGTTTAGTGGCAAGGCTGTCCTGCATGCCCCAGATGGTGAAGATGTCGCTGGCCAGTCCGGTGGTCATCGGAGCCCAGCCGGTGTTGATGCTCTTGGTCAGCGGACGGAGGTTGAAGTCCTTGCCAGTGCTGCCGTTGGTGCCTTTGAGGATGGCTGCCGTGGTGCCGAGGTAGCCGGTTTCGCCGTTGGCAATCGCCTTGGTGGTGTCATCGGTCAGGGCATAGCTGCCGCCCTGAGCTACGAGTACTTCCTTGCCGTTGAGGCTGTAGCCGAAGGTGTCATGTTTGGTGAACGGGACAGGGGTGGAATATAAACCATTGTAAGTAGGGGTATTGCCTGCGTACGGAATTACATCATAGGTCTGGTCGCAATCGCCGTTGCAGCCGTTGGGCATGGCGTAGTGTTCGGCAGTCACCCTCGGTCCGTCAACCGTGAAGACATAGTAGCCAACGGTGAAGAGTTCCTGGGCAATCGGCTGCTCCAGAGTGCGGAATGTTGACTGTGTATTGTAGGTGGTCTGTGCAGGCGGGATGTAGAACTTGTAGCTGTTGGAAGAGGCGATGATGTTCTGCACATGGTAGCTGCCGGTATTCGGGCTGCTGACGATGGCCCGGTTGTGCATGTGGTCGTGACCGCCCATGTGGTAGCGGACGCCAGCGGTCTGGAGCTTCTGCATGAAGGATTCCATCAGATCCTTTGAAGCCTGGGAAGCGGTGGGGTTGGTGCTGTTGAACATGTTGTCGGCATGGTTCTCGGTGATCAGTCCCTTGTGAGCGAAGGAGAAGGCGTGAGTGTTGGCGGGCCGGGAAGAGAACTGGTTGCCGATCCAATTTATATCAGTCTGGTCGAGATTCGATTTGGCAGTACCAGCCGGTTTTGTGAACTGGTCGATCAGGACGAAACGAGCATTGTCGTAGTCGAAGGAGTAGGTGAGCCCTTCCATGGTCGGTTCGCTGGCAAAGTTACTGCCAACGCCGCTGAAATCTACGCTTGTATAGTTCGGATAGTTCGTTACATTTGTGAGGTCACCATAGATGGTGGTTGCTACCATGTTGGGGGTCTGGTTGTGTATGCCGCTCTGGGTCTGGGGAAATATCTGCTGGAATCTGACAGCATTGGGCCCTGTACTTTCATGGTTGCCACGTAGCGGGTAAAAACCGATGCCGTTGTTATACAACTCCTGGGCAAAGGTGGCGCGGACATCCAGGTTGATGTTGTTGGTGCCGCCGGTGTCGGTCAGGTCGCCGACCTGGACGACGAACTTGACACCTTTGTTGACGAACTCAGTGTTGAGGTGCCGGATAACATTCACCGCCACGTTGGGATTCTTATTGTCCGGCGACGTCGGCCACTGGGTATCGGACATAACACCAAATTTCCACGGCGCGGCAAAGGCCGTGCCGGCAATCAGGGTCAGCGCCAAGGCTGACAATACTTTTCTACTGGTCATCACTTTCACGTTACTCTCCCTTTTCTTTTTTGCTTGTGGGTGTGTGCAATTGAGCTGACTTCGCTTCGTTCCCTTCCTTTTTCACTTTTGCCGGCGCTGAATGTTATCTGAATAGTTTGGTTGATCGGATCTGACTTGGCTACCAATGGAGCCCTTGTCCGCTTGTATATTCGTCAACATTCGTAGCCGGTTTCATCTCACCTCTGAATACTGTCCTGCCCTCCTTTCTTTCGGCATAAAAAAGCCGGGTTGTCTTTCCGCGTTGAAAGGCAACCCGGCTATCCGCTTAGGACCCGTGGCTTTCCGTCCCCACCTCGCGATGGGTTTGGCTTTATCTCTAAAAATATAGAGGAAAATTTCTCGTACAAACTTGATGCATCGTAGCGAGTACAGCGAGTTGCACAGAGTCCAAACACTGTCCTGGTCTCCTACCCCCATGAACCGCTGCAGGAATTGCAAAAAAAAAAGCCCAGAAAAAGTGTAATTACACTTTATTCCGGGCTTTCTGGTGCCTTGTTTCAACTCAAAGGCCAGCAAAGTACCTGGTCAATTCTATTTTGTGTTCAGGCAGTCCGTAACATCATAAAAACGGACACCTTGAGGTTATGTTACATCTGCGTGCCCATCGAGTCACAACATGCTGAGTTGCTATGAAATTGATCCTTCCGCAGTACGAATTGGAGATGCGACAAGCGGATTCATTTTTCATATTAATACATGCTACTTCTCATTTGTTTGCTTCCGGTCTTGAAGATGTTATTTTTGTATCAACAGAACGTTAGAAAGCGAGCCGAAATTGCTGGAAGGCGACTAACTACCGGTAACAAGAGGCAACCACTGGTGTTTTTAGGGATTTTCAATGTGTGGATGCCTTGTGCCAGTCAGCCCAATTCAATATTATCATTCAGTGCTGTCTCACAAATTTTATTGTGGAAAATTCTGTGAGACAGCACTGTGGCAGAATAGAGGATCTTCTCGGCCAGACGCGGTTTAGTTCAGCAAGTCATCTGAAAGATTCATTGCTCAAATACAATCAGCTCTACAATCATCATATCGCACAGAAATTAAGCAATCATCTTGCTGCGACTCTTGCAGTTATGTTTTAGGGCGTATTCCATCGCCTGATCGCATGAGAGGGGGCGCTGAAAAAAGAACCCTTGGGCGAAATTGCAGCCCATGATCTTCAACATAGACATCTGGTCAAGAGTTTCGACACCTTCGGCGATGAGCTCAAGGCGCAAGTTATGGGCAAGCGTGACAATAGCATTGATGATTGCGGCGTAGTCTGGATTGTCAACAACGTTGTTAATGAAAGACCGATCGATTTTCAAGCCGGTGACGGGGAAACTGTGCAGGCAACTGAGTGAAGAATAGCCGGTACCGAAATCATCAATGTGCAGAGCGATGCCGAGGTCACGAATTTGACCCAAGATGACCATGGCAAGGTCCATATCTTCCATGATGGCGCTTTCGGTGATTTCGAGCTTGATGGCAGTAGGGGGCAGACCGGTTTCCTGGATTATGTCGCGGATACTTTCAACCAAATTTGGGAAACTAAGCTGTTTCCGTGACAGGTTAACGCTGACAAAAAGATTGTCGAGGTCCGGCAATCGCCTCCACCGTGCCAGCTCCAGGCAGGCCTCCCGCAAAACCCATTCGCCTATAGGCACGATAATACCGATCTCCTCAGCCAGCGGGATGAAGTTCAGTGGCGACACGACACCGTTGGTTGGATGTTGCCAGCGGACGAGGGCTTCGAAGCCGTAAACGCGACCACTGTCCAAATGGACGATCGGCTGGTAAACTAGGCGGAGTTGGTCATCTTCAACGGCCAATCGGAGATCGTTCTCCATGGCCAACCGGAGGAGAGCATCCTCGTGCATGCGGCTGTCGAACATGACAAAACGATTTTTGCCGGCAGCCTTGGCGCGGTACATGGCCGTGTCAGCATCGCGAATCATCTCGTCTAGTGACACATACGGTAGGGCGCTGGTGGTGATCCCAATACTCATCGTGATCTTGATGGTGTGGTCGTCCACCTTGTACGGTTCGGACAAGACACCCATCATTCGTTCAGCGACACACATTGCATTATGGTAATGCTTTATCCCGTCAATCAGCACAAGGAACTCGTCTCCGCCGACGCGAGCGGCTGTGCATTCAGTCAGGGAAGCAATGACATCCTCTTTGCGTAGCACGCTGCGAAATCGTTCGGCAATGCCAATAAGCAGCTTGTCACCGATATGATGCCCAAGGCTGTCATTCACGATTTTGAAACGATCGATATCAAGAAAGAGCACCGCGAACATCCGATGAGGATCGCGCCTGTGTAAAGCGATGGTCCGTGAGAGAATGTCATTGAAAAAAAGACGGTTTGGCAGACCCGTCAGCGTGTCCCGGAGGGCCACATCGCGTAACTCGGCCGTGCGCTTTTCGACCAATAATTCCATGTCGTCCATCTTGATCTGCGCCTGCTGAGTAACCAGCCATTTACCAGTCATTGCCGAGGCAAGCTGACAGACCTCGGCGTCGTCAAAGGGCTTTTTTAGAATGAGAAGCCGATCGGTGATGCCAAGCTTCTGCACAATCTGGTCCCAAGAGTAATCGGAGTAGGCCGTGCAGATGACCACCTGCAAGGAAGGGTCGGCCTGCCAGAGACGTGAGATGGTTTCCACTCCGTCCCATCCCGGTGGCATCCGCATATCGACGAAGGCCAGCTGATACGGACGGCCCTCACGTATCGCGGCTTCTACCATAGCCAAACCAAGATGGCCCTGTGCGGCCGTGTCGATGTCAAATTCTCGGGATTGCGTCTCGACAGGTTGAGAGCCGAAAAGCAAGGTTTCATCGTCGTCAAGATCAGCTCCGAACGACTTACGAGAGAGTGTCTTGCGAAAATCGTCGTGGATGGCGGTGTTATCGTCGATGACAAGGATACGCCTAACGCATGGGTTCGGGGCTTGATTCATGAGCTCTGTTCCTTCTTTAACGATATATCGAGTGTGAAAACGGCCCCTAATCCAGGCCCGTCGCTGACAGCGCTGAGCGCGCCCCCCATCTCGCGGGCGGCGTTGGCTGAACTGTGCAGCCCAAATCCGTGGCCTTCTTTGCGTGTTGTGAAGCCGTGTGAGAATATTTTTGTCATGTTTTCAGGGTTGATGCCCATACCATTGTCGGCAATTTGAAAACGAACCGTCTGGATGCCGTTAATTTCAAAAGTCAGTATCCGGGCAACGATATTTCGTTCGTTCAGCGATTTGAACTTGCAGGCATTTTTTGCATTACTGACAAGGTTAATGAGAATCTGCAGCACCTTGTGTTTATCGAGATTGACAGGGCCGATCTCCTGGAACTCTCGCTGCACCTTAACGTTGTGCCTGTCAAAGGAAATGAGATTGACGCGCAGGGCATCTTCCATAATATCCGACGGACGGACAGCTTCAAATATGCATATGGCTCGCGCATAGGTCTGTTGCATCTGCACAACCTGACGAATGTGGTCGATGCTGCGTTCCATCAACCGGAGCTCCTCGATAACAGTCATCTGCTCGGCAGCCAGAACCTCTCCAAGTTTGATCAGGTATCCCGGTAGCTTTTGTCCTCGTTCGTCAGAAGTAAGGAACGAGCTCAGGTCGCACTCATTTTCGCGAATCATGGCCAGTGCTTTGCCGAGATTGCCCAGCTTCGATTCCTGCAAAGTGCGGGTAATCATTGCGGCCGAGACATTGACGCTGTTCAACACATTACCGACGTTGTGGAGCACACCCGTCGCAACCTCAGCCCGACCTGCATCCCGTGATGCAATGACAAGTTGCTCGTGCAGACGCTCGCTTTCTAACTGGGCGGCCAGAATCTTTCGTTGTTGTGAATTATTTTCGTCGATGGACGCGGACAGTACCTCGCATTGCTGGGCCAGCAGATCGTGTGTTTCGAGAAGGAACCAAGTGTCTTCACCCTGGACGAAAATAGGTTCGTAGCGGTGCTGTCCGGGACGGGCCAGGGCGCTGGCGACTGCTTTGTCGATCGTTTCGGTACAGTTGATCATCAGGAAGGGGGGATTCAACTTTTCCAGGAATACTTCCACGGGTCTGTGTTTATAAAGATCGCTGGCAAACGGACGGGTAAGCTCATAGGCCAAGGTGTCTCGGGACACAACAGCGAACGGCCCTCCAAGTTTGTCCCTGATGACGACGGCAAAACAACTGGAGTCGTGATCGAACCATCTAATTAATTTGGCCAATGTATCATGCAAAGCAAAGCTGTCCTGACGACCGAGACAACTAAGGTCGCCAATCGTTCTCTTCGCCAGGAAATAATTATCCGATGTTTTGCCCAACGATGCCTCTGGATACATATAGGTCATAAATTCTTCTCTTTTCAAGGTACCCGGATGACTTTCGGCGCATGGTTACATGCCAGGAAACAAGGACTGACAGTGCCTGAAGCCTTGAGATTACTTTTTCAGAGAAAATGGCCGAGTCTCATGACGGGATTGCCGAAAAACAGTCGTACTGAATAGTTGCTAAGATTTTTACCTTAGCGGGCTAATATTTAGGAATGATTTGAAAACAGTTAATCTTTCAGTAACAAGGATTCAATGATCAATGCCACTAGCTGCTAGTAGCGAGGGTATGAGAACAAGGTGGAGAAACTGCAGGGATTGGTAGCGAAAATCTCTAAGGTCAGGGAGTAGTTGACGGCACAGAATAGAAACCCTGCATAATCAACGAATCAAGCACTGGTGCGCCCATCAAGTGGGTCGTGACATGCCGAGTTGCTATGAAATTGGTCCTACTGCAGTACGAATTGGGGATGCGATAAACGGATTCATTTTTCACCCTTGATGCACTTTTCATTTGCTTGCTTCTGGGTGGTCATTTTTGTATCAACAGAAGGTTAGCGAGTGAGCCGAAATTGCTGGAAGGCAACTGTCTAACGGTAGCAAGAGGTAATTGCTGGTATTTTTATGAATTTTTTCAGGTTATTAGAGATATTTTCAGTTCAAATGCAACACTGAATTCATGATCCATGGCCCTGCGACGATGGGGTGAACTCTTGATGTATCACGTTCCATCCTCCGTAACGAGGTCTCCAAGAGCTCTTCAAGAGCGCTCAAGCTCTTGAAGACAATATTTCCGGAAGCTTTCTTGCGCAGTTCGTCCCACAAATGCTTGAGAGGATAGAACTCCGGCGATTAAGGAGAGGCACGGGAAACCAGGCGCATGTTTTCCGGAATCTTTAATGCGGACGCCTTGTGCCAGACCGCCCAATTCAATATCATCATTGTCCTGTCGTCGGGGTTGCCGGGATGACAAGATAATTGGTCACAAGGACCCGGACATGGTTAAATGGTAGCGAAAATAATTTCCCTGTCATTAAATTCAACAATGGGTGTAAAGGCAAATTGCATATTGCGTTCTGTTTTTTTAACGGTTTCAAATATTTTCCAATTATTATCAGGCATTTGAACTTTTAACATCGCATGATCTACAAACTGAGTCTTAACGGCAAATATCCGCACCTGTCCCGGATAATCGAGCTTTTTCAACATTGCGAGGAGGAAAATAGCGATATCTTCGCAATCTCCTTGTAAATTTCTTGCCACAAAATCTTTTGGTGTGCCCCAATGGTCTTTTGTTTTCATTGTCAGGCAAGTTAGATTCCTAATTTCTTCTATAATTTCTTCAACTGTATTGTTGTTCCAACCATCACTTGCAATTTTATTCTGCATTGACACAAGTTGAGGAAAATCAAAATTTTGAAATGATTGTTTGTCAAGGCGGTCTTGCCATTTGAGAATGGCTTTATAGTATGCAGTCTGCCTTGGAGACAAGGTCTCATTCTGGTCCATACTGGTGGTCTTATTGCTGGTTGCAGCGCAACCGGAGAGGGTCATGAGAACGATTAATAAGAGCGTGGTATGTTTCATTTAGTTGTTCTCCTTTGTTTTTGTATTTAAACAAAGAAGAGCAACTATGATGCCAGTGAAACCCTATGTATTTATATGCCTGATTATATTGAAATTCTATCAATATGTTTCGGTGAATCAATCAGGGAACCATTTCAATATAGATTGCCTTGAGATGGTATAAATTTTTCTTAAAATTTAAATAAATCTAATTTAAATTAAATACATATATGCTTATTTTCTGCAAAAATGATAGCGAGCAACCAAGGTTGATTGTCAACCATTATTGAATGGGTTTAGTCCATATAACCTGCGAAGTGATTCGTTTGCTTTCAATGATGTCGTTGTTTCATCAGTTGTACCTTTGCCTGGCGCTGTCTGGCTGCTTGGACTCGGTGTTGCTGGTGTTGCCGGACTAAGAGTTAGATATAACAGCCGATTTCCTTTGAGTTGACGCTTTTCGGCTTGGCTGGCTTGATCAGGCCGTAGAGGAGGATGCTGGTCTCTACGGCCTTAGTTGTGAGAGCGGAGCACTGGGTAAAAAGGATGCTCCGAATACGAATACACTATAAAATTTTTGAGTTAAGAGATTCAATATACATATTGCCAGGGAAGAGATTGCTCGCCTTATTGAGTAACTCGAAGGCTTTTTCTTTCATGCCTGATTCCAGACAGAAACTTATATACTCGAAAAAATACCTGCTGTTTTTGTGCTCGATGGTTGATATTTTTTCATATATCTCCAGAGCTTTCTCTGTATTATTTTTTAAAAAATAAATTTTTGCTGCGCCAATATACGCGAAAAAATCATAGTCGATAGCTAGGGCTTTTAGGTAAAAGCTTAATGCATTTTCTTTGTCGTTTAATTTTGTATAACAGTCGCCAATCCTCGTGAGGGCCACTTTGTTGCGAGGTTCAAGGTTGTGAAATTTAAGCCAATATTTCAAGGCGTGGTTACTGCTGCCCATGCCCCGGTATGTGTCTGCAAGCCCGTAGAGGACAAATGAGTTGTGGGGCTCAAGCAGTTCACAGATACGATAAAATTTCATGGCTTTTTCATATTGTTTCCAGGCTTTGTATATTTTCCCTAAAGCTGTAAGCAGCCTGATATTAGTAGGGTCTTCAACCCAGATATTGACAAGATATTTTTCTGCATTGGTAAAATCTTTACCGTTGAAATACAGAAAACCGAGCCCTGTATTGAGGTAGGCATTTTTGGGGTGAATATTGAGCCCTTTTTTATAGTAAGCTATAGCGTCTGCTTTGTTTACATTTTGTAAAACATCACCAAGCAGTGAATATATTTCTGGATTGTCAGGCTCTTGGTCAACCATAGATTTGAGTATGGATACGGCTCTTTCATAATGTCTATGAGCAACCAGTGCATCTACTTCAATTTTAAGTTTGTTGAATACGATTTGGTCCAAAAGTGTTCTCCACTATGAAGTCTATTTGAGGGGAATATTCAGCTGGAATGTTGTTTTCGGATACCAACGAGCATTACTGCAGTTCCGAAGGCAATAAGAGCCCATGTCGGCAGGAAAGGAATATCTTCACTGGCTGTTTTATTCGCTGCAATTTCCGGAGCGAGGGCTGACGCCAGATTGAGCCGCGGAAACTGGAGGCCATTTCGGTGATCAATAACCGGGGTGCCGGAGGACGTTAGGCGTGCAGCGATATTATCCGGGGAAAAGAGGGGTTGGGCAGCAGCCAGAACGGCAGCGGCACCGGCTACATGCGGACTCGCCTGCGAGGTGCCGGAGGCAATATAACCGCCGGCCGTAATCGATGCTCCGGGAGCGAGAATTGACAAAAAATTTGCGCTGTTGGAAAAACAGGTGACCTGATCGGCTGCGCTTGACGCATCACTGCATAAAGACCAGTTCTGAGAGCCGATATTGGAGTCGTAAACCGCGCCGACTGATAGGACGCCCGGTGTGCAGGCAGGCATGGAAATTCCATTGGTATACCCGTTGTTTCCCGAAGAAGCCACGACCGTGATGCCGATGCCCCGCAGGTCATTTATTGCCTGCAGGAAAGGATTCGTTCTTACTTTGCTGCAAGTTGTCGAGTACGAACCGCTGTCTCCGAGACTCATATTGACCGCTTTGATGTTGTAGGTGCTGTGATTGGCAAGAACCCAGTTAACCGCATCGACCACCAGGGCCGAAGAAGTTGAACCAGTGGTGTCAATGACATCCAGAACAACCAACTTGGCTCCGGGAGCCACCCCTGCAACAATGGCGCTGACGTTGGTCCCATGTCCACTGGAGTCAAGCTGGCCGTCATTCGCAGCGATGTCAACACTTGCAAGCACCCGGCAGCTTTCCGGCACCCCCGGCGAAATGCATGGACCAAACGCGGCATCGGTGTAATTGACCCCGGTATCAATCACCGCGACCGCAACCCCTTCTCCTGTAAAACCGGCTGCAGCTACTTCCGGCTGTTGGATAAAAGGGAGGGATTCGCTGAGGTTGAAATACAGAGGCATGTTCTCATAAACGGCCAGAACGTCTTGTCGTGAACGGAGCCAATTAAGCCCTGTCGGCCCGTGGATTTTGACAAAGGACATGGGCAAGTGACTAAAATCTCGCAAAAGTGTTGTATCGTTCCCTGGAAGCCCTGTCAAAACTTCTTCTTTCAGCACCCGGTAGTGCCCCGCCCGCTGTGCAAGCCTCTCCCGGGGAAGCTCTCCTGGAGCTTCTGTTTGCAGGCGTATGGCGCTGTCATCAAAAAGTATCAGTGCTTCCCTGGCTTTTCCAGCGTGCAAGTCTTCTTCAAGCCGGTCTGGTATAAAAGGCATGTGACCCACAGCATGCCTCAACGTAGCATTTTTAACTGCTGAAGATGCTGTTGGAAAGAGAAGGCACAACAAGCAGCAACACATGAGTAGAAAAGAGTACCTGTTCACAACCTCCCTTCCAAATAAAAGAATAATATCCAGATGTTTTCGAAGGCAACTGTTTGTAGATTCTTTTCTTTTTGTCGCGGTTTTATTCATGACCTTTGCTGTAAATAATGGGTTCGTAATAGTAGAACCATCCTCTTGAAACAGTTAGTTTCAAGCTGTCGGTATGTTTGATTTTCCCTGCAATGAGGCGCCACTGCACCAGGATTGCAGCCTGTTACCCAGGCCGACTGCGGCCAAGGGGGCGGCTAGGAATAGGGCTTGCCGACCACCGCCATTTAACAGGTCCATGGCTCGCACCTGCCAGGGAACTGGTGAATTTGTTGTAATATTTGCATGAAGAATGTCCCAGAGGCTGCCAACAAGAACCATCGGCACATCCAGACTTTCAACAAGCATCAGGAAAAATAGCAGTAATACGACCGGTCCTGTTGTCCTGCGCGTAGCAAAAAATAGCCAGGCAAACAATGACGACAGCATGACCAGAGAAGGAAGGAGTGCGTGACTGAGGAGGGTTGATCCGTTCATGCCGACCCCGGCGGGGATACTTTGCCCGGCCATGACGAATGGAGCAGAGGTCTCCACTCGTACTGTGATAAATTCCTCATGACCCTGTCGGGTAAGTTGCAGGGATGCAATATGCCATGATGCAGGCATCAGCAGATGCATGCTCTGGGCGTAGAGAGGCAGCAGCAGTTGGCCCATTTGTCGATAAAAGAAAGCCGCACTGGAGATGAGAAGAATTAGGGACAATAGAAGCAGGAAAAATCGTCTAGGTCGGGATAACATCATTTTTGTTTTCCTGTCCGGCCCAGTTCACCCAGAGTACAAAAATGAGGCTACCGGCAATGATAATCAGGGTCGGTGCGATGTATCCGTGCATGGAGCTAAACCATGCAGGTTTATAGCGAAGAATGTAAAAGAGCCCGACGATGCGAAGCTGGTTCAGAAGAAATACGCAGCCTGCTCCAAACAACAGTCCTGAAATTTTCCGACGCCATGGTGCGGGAAAGGCAAGCATGGCAGCTGCAAGTAAAAGAATACTCTCCGTACCTTCGCAACCGTTCAACACAGAGAGGCGCACATGGGGAGAAATCAACCGGAAAGCCTCGCTCCGCACCTGTTGGCCAGGATTGAGCATGGCAATTATCCGGGCGCTTGTTGCGACGGTGGCCTGCTCGACAACGAGACGTTCCAGTCCTGTGCCCCGGGAAGCGGACCAGGCAAGTGAGGCAAGAGCAAAAAACGCCAGAAAGAGCGCAGCAAAACGCAAGCCGAGGTTTTTTATGGGATACGTTTCACGGTTTACTGACGCAAACATGTTCTTGTTACCCTGTTTTTTGTTCTATTGATTTGCATCTTGAGGAAGAACCTTCCTTTCTGGCGACAGGAAATCTTGCCAAACAAAGAGTTTGTTGGGCATTTCTTCCACTGTGACCCCTACAGTATCTACCAGAGATTTTTCTCTGCTCGTGACAATCGGTGATACTCTTTCATCATAAAAAAACAGAATGGGGGATATTGTGCAGGTTGAAAAATTAAGAAAAGAGAGGGGATTCTGTTACAGACAGTTTATTTAATCGCTTATTAAGAGCCTGTCTCGAAATCCCAAGCAAACGGGCGGCAATGGCCTGGTTGTATTCCGCCTGCTTCATTGCTTCGACAACAAGAAAGCTGATTGCTTCTTGTATAGTGGGAAACTTACTCATGGTGGCAGCGAAAGAGTTTTTCTCCCTCATTTGCTCCAACGGGGCGACCTGAGTTTTGTAAATAGTATTGTTGGCAATGTGTTCATGAATGGTTCGCAGAGAAAGAATTTTGCTCTGATGCTGGCTGACCGCGTCAAAAATCATCCCCTGCATTTCTCTGACATTGCCGGGAAAAGAATATGCCTGTAGAAGAGGAACCAGTTCTAACGGGGGGGTCGGTCTATTTTTCTTAAGCGCTGTGGCCGATTGATCCAGAAAATATTCAATCAACGGTTCAATATCATCGCGGCGGTTTCTCAGTGGAGGTATGTTGATGTGGTGGGTTCGCAGACGGTAATTAAAATCAGCTCTGAAGTGTCCGGAGCGCTGAGCTTCCCAGAGGTCCCGATTTGTTGCTGTAACAATACGAGCGTTTGACTGCCTGTGATCGTCAGCACCCAAGGGGAGATAATCTCCGTCCTGAAGAAGCCGGAGCATTTTAATCTGTGAAGTCTTGCTTAAGTCACCGATTTCATCAAGGAAGATCGTCCCGCCTGAAGCCTTTTCAATCATGCCTGGTCGCGGACGGTCCGCACCGGTAAAGGCCCCGCGTACATGGCCAAACAGTGTGTCTGAAAAGACGTTGTCATCCAACCCGGCAACATTTACCGATATAAACGGACCCTTAACCTTGCTCAAAACATGCACAGCCCTGGCAAAAAGTTCCTTGCCGGTGCCGGTTTCGCCGGTAATGAGTACGGCCTGTCTAGAATCTCCGATCGCCTCAATTGTTGTTATGAGCGACAGCATTTCAGGATTAACCGTAATAATTCCAGGAACAATTTGATGGGGCTTCACTGCAGTTCCTCCGCCTGTGTCTTTTTTCAATGTACTTCCTGTGATACTGGATTTTTTGATGCGGCATAAAGCCTGGCTTTTTCGATCCTCTGTAAATAATCTTTCGCCTGAGCAACGTAACCTGAAAACTCCTCATCCTCGAATTCGGATACAACAGCGTTGAAAAGGGCGGCAGCGTTTTCCTCCCTGTCAGCATGCTGCATTTGCAGCTTGCCCGTATCAAGCATCATCTCGCAAAGCGTTTTGCGACACAGCCTGTAGGTATTTCCAGCGCTCTTCCAGCGCTCGTAATCAAGTCCCTTGCGGTAATATTTATAGTTTTGCTGAAAGTATTCTGCACGCTCAAGCTCTCCACTCACAATTCTCACCAACTCACTCATCCTGTCAAGATTGATCGCTTGCTGGGTCAGGGCATACTCATTTTTGAGCTGGGTAAATTCAGAGCGTTTAAGGGAAACGGCTGTATTGATTTTTTCTGTTTCAGCGAATACCGGGTCGAGAGTAAGTTTTTTCTCGCTGATACCGGCACAAGCAGTGAGCAGGTAAAGTGCTGTAATAATCGATAAACACCACGTAAAATTCCTCGATAGCAAAATCATTCTCCCCTGATATTCACATTGTTCGTGCTAAACAGAGCTTTTGTCCCAGTACGCTTTTATTTCGAGCCGTTGATCGAAATGACAAGAAAAAATGTTTCGTTCCGTTTTTGACCCCCAAGGGCAATAACGAATCTCGTCATTTTGCAAGAGGCTCTTTTGGGAGCGTATTTTCATCGATCTTGTCCCTGTATTCCTGGCAGATCTTTTCTATTTCCACCTTTTTCAACTGCGTAAAGGGTTCGAGTTGGCCGACACTGCTCAAAACGCCTTTGTTTTCGTAGCGCTTCACCAGTTCATCGGTCAGGGCCGCGAAACGACCGTTATGCTCACGACAACGCTTATTTTGAAAGCTTTCCTGTTTCAATGAGGCATCCAGAGATGCACGTTCATTGGTGATCAGGGTGATCTGTTCATTTTTTTCTTTGATGATTCTGTTGCTTTCATCCTTGAGATTGTCATAAGAGGTTCGCAAAGAGTCAAAATGCTCCTTATGACCAGCAATCGCTTCCTCATAGGAATTACGCATTTCGGTCATCTTTTTCTCATGGTCGGCCGCCGCGCTTTCCAGCTGTTTTTTCTCCTTTTCCATATTGGCGAGACTCATTGCAGCATCACGGGCCCGGCTCTCGATCTCCTGTGTTGCCCTTCGCATGGAATCGGTCATAGCCTTCTGCTCGTTATATTTTTTGAGTAGTAACTCCGTCCGGTTATTAAGGGAAGCCACCTCTTTGCGAAGCGTTTTGCGTTCCGCATCAAGGCGATACAGACCATAGCCGCTGATAGCAAGCACCAGTACGAGCAGCGCGGCGAGAATTTGCACTAGCCTTTTTGTCGTCAATGAAATCATGTTATGCCTTTCAACCTTGTATCGCTAAAAACGGGAATTGATGTCAACCTGCAGTGTGTCGATAGCAACAGGACGTTCAGCAATTGTATCTGAACTTATCCAACGTGCTCTTACCCAGAGGTTGTTTCCCACGCCAAGTTGACCCCCCAGAATCCAGCCTTTCGCATTGGTTCCGCCCAGATGAAAATCTGAATCTGTAAAGGCATCGAGCACCGCATCGGCCTCTAAATATTTGTAGGTCAGTGAAGTCTGCCAGTCCCATAATTTTTGTATTTTAGGATAGCCGACAGTCACGCCGACCGAATAACCAGCATCATCGGCGGGAACGGACATTCCGGTCAATGCATTGACCGAGGCGCTGTCAAAGCCGATATTTTTCACATAATCGGCCAAAAATATAACATGGATAGGATCATAGATGCCGACATCCAGCTTGCCAGTGATATTCAGCTCTTTATAATCAGCAGCAAGGCCTAACAGCTTGGAACCGCCGGATATTTGATTTATATCGAAAAGAGTGTTCCCTGTTTGCTGAAACAGTGGGGCAGTATAATCATTGGTGTTTGAACCCACTGTATTGCGTTGCCCTTTGATATTTTCATAATCATAGTAAGCCGCTGCCAGTGTATAGGAGATGTTTGAGCTTGTAGTATATTCGATGCCCGCCTGACCTCCGAACAGCCATTTGTCCTGACTGGAAAAATCAACTTCTTGGAGAGTGAACACACCAGCATTCACAAATCCCTTCAAGCGTGTTGCCAAAGGAATCTCGAGGGTGGCAGCCACACCTTCGAAGTTCAGATTTGGACTCCATACGAGATCCGTGGAAAAGAAGGGGTTAGGGATGCGACCGCCCCATAAGTCCAGTTTGCCCTGCCAGGTTGATGTGTCCGCAAGGGGAGACCATTTCAGATAGGCCTGATCAAAAGTCACATAATCTTTGTTCATGTAATCGCCGAGGGTGCTGTTCGTGGAGACAGGGTTCCCCGTATTACCTGTTGCGATGCGGATGCCCACCTCGGTCTGGTTATTAATCTGTGCATTAGCTGAGCCATGCACCTGATACAGAACCCGCTGACGGTCGATTGTTCGGTTTAGAAATTCATTCGGTTTAGCGGGGTTACCAACGTCTCGCGGGTTATTCTTATCAAAAATATCATCCTCATAGCGGACGCGAATATCGCCGCCAAAGCGGATACGTTTTGTCCAATCAGGCACCGAAGCAGCAGAGGCTACATTTACTTCCTTGGCAATTTCTTCTTTCAGCTCCTGCTTGATCTGGCGGGATACCTCTTCTTTAATATCTCGTGATACGGGATCGGTAGTAGCCTTCAGGTATTTCTGGCCCTTAGGCAGCACCAAGGTGACGGGCTTGGTGCTGGTTTGCGGCTGTTGCTGCACCTGCCCCTCTTCTCCCTTATGCCGCTCAATAATCTGGGCAGCCTCTTCGGCAGTGATGATATTTTTGGACTTGAGCAGGTTTATTATTTCCTCTGTACTGTCTGCATGGACAGCTGCGGGAAACAGGCCGGCTAATGAGACACCGGCCAAGGCAAGCAGACCGATTTGTCCCATTCTCTTGTTCTTCATTGGGTTCATCTGATAACTCCTGAAAATTTTATAATCATCCCTGCAATGAAACAGCGAATTTCATGACTTTCGGCATGCCCGGCGGGGGCGGTTCAAAAGTATGCGCCATCTGCAGGGCTTGTTTAACGGCTCCATCAATTTTTTCATTGCCAGAGGATTTCAAAATGGAAAATTTTGTTACTTTGCCAAACACGTCAACCATCACTTCAAAGGTGACCTTGTCCCATTTGCCCGTAGGGATGCCGCCGTCTTTCTGGATGATATCATTGGCGGTCTTCTGCAGTTTGTTGCTGACAACGTTTGCATACCAGCCATACAGCGAACCGGCGTTTTTGCCTCCTGTGCCACCAATAAGACTACTGCCACCCTTTTTAGCCGCCAGCCCGAAGGCGTCACTGCCAAGGCCCGCTTCTGCGTCGAGCCCGAGGTTATCTGAAGGTGGAAGATCCTTGGAAGTGTCGTCGGGTTTATCAACAGACAACTCTTCTTTGGGCACCTCGATTTTCTCCTCGATTTTTGGCGGTTCAGGGGGCTTTTCCTCGACCTTGGGAGGCGGAGGCGGAGGCGGGGTGACGATCGTCACCATCTGAACGTGTTTCTGCTGCATACCGCCATCATTATGGAGAAGGCTCCTGATGCCCATTACCAGAGCGGCAACGATCACAAGAACTATGCCGCCCGTAATCAGATAGATATATCTTTTGTTCAGTTGCTGCTTTTTTGAAGCCATTCGGTGTACCTGCTTAAAAGGAGCGCTTTATTTCACAAGACGGCTTGTGACCAGGCCAAGCTGGTGAATCTCAAGGCGCTGCAATAAATCGAGAACCGACATGACCGACTGGTACTGTACTCCGGCATCCCCTTTGACGATGACCGGTAGTTCCGGGTCAGCGGCCTTGTATTGCCGGAGTGTCTTTTCCAGCAGTTCCATGGAGACCGGATAGGCATCGAGATAGAAGGAGCCGTCAGCCATGATGCTTATTGACTTGGTGTGGGCTTTTGCAAGGCTCGGCGTGTTCCCCGCCTTGGGCAGATTCACCTTGATCCCCTGCACTGATGCGGTGATGGCGACCATGAACACAACCAGCAGCACCCAGGCCAGATCAAGCATGGAGGTGATGTTGATCTCATCGTAGGCCTCATGGTCGGAATAGATCGATCGTCTCATTGTTCTGCTCCATGATCCCTGTCAACAAGCATGATAAACTCATCAATGAAAATTCCCAAGTCAGCGGTCTGGTCCTTGATTTGACCACTGAGATAGTTGTAGCCGAACAGTGCGGGGATGGCGACGAGCAGGCCGCAGACGGTAGCGGCAAGAGCGGAGGCAACACCGGGGGCAATAGCCATGATGTTGGCATCTCCGGCTTGGGCCATCGCTGCAAAGGTATTCATGACGCCCCAGACTGTGCCCAGCAGACCCAGGAAGGGTCCGCCTGAAATGGCAAGGGGCAAAATCGTCATCCAATTGCTTAATCTTTTGGTTTCCTGGAGGTAATATTTTTCCAGAGAGGCTTTGAAAAAATCTATTTCCTTGATGGTCAATACCGGATGGCCTTCGACGCCTTTCTTGCGAAAGATCCCTGAAATCGTTTCGCAACCGGAGCGATAAATACGGCACAAAGGAGAATTGTCAAAAGCATCAAACTCATGGTCTTTGCTGAAAATGGTATCCAGTTGTGAAAATGAATCCATGAAAGCTCTGTTTTCCTTGTTGCTCAGAAAAAGGGCAAATGACTTGCTGAACAGCACCAGCATGGAGGCCATACCCATAACCATCAGAATGGAAATAACCGCCCAGCCGTCAAAGGTGATATTGGCAGTGATTGTTTTTATGTAAACAAGCGGATTTGCGCTCTCGCCGCCTTCGACCGTTTCAACACCATAGACAACGAGCTTGGTCTGGATGCCCTGGGAAGCGAAGAGTGTTTTAATCCAAGCTGGTGAACGGGCAAGATTGCTCACCTCAATTTCGTCAAGATCTGCGACTAATTGATGGCCTTCAGCCTGTGCCGAGCCGAATAACAGATCGGTTTTGAGGGCGGGGAGCTTATCCGGCAAAGGGGTGCTGGCAACCTCCTGCCCATCAATAAAGAGGCTGAGTTTGCCTCCGGGCTTGGCGGTCACCGCCATGTGGTGCCATTCACCCAAGGTGAGTTTGGCATCGCCTTCAGTCTGGACGACCGTGTCGTTCATAATCCGGGCATACGTTTTTTCGCCGTTAATGCCGACAATGATGCCTTTCTCCTGCTCGGTCTGGGCGAAAAGATATCCGTCCGCAGCTGGCTGGTTGAGTTTAACCCAAGCTGAAAAAGTGAATCCATCAGCAAGATTAAGGGTTGGGGAAGAGGGCACTACAATGTTGTCTTTACCGCCAAAAAGAGATATGCCGTTGCCGACTACCGAAGGCAGCGACTGACCTCCTGAAAAGCGCGATGCGTGGTTTTTATTATTCGTTGCGTCTTGTGGGTTCCCCTGGGTTTCGCTCAAGTGGTACACCAATGCCTGACCGTTAGAAAAAACGCCGATGCCGTCCTGGCTATCCACAGCTTTTTCGTTGCCGTAATAGATAAAAATACGGCCGTCGGCTGCGTTTGTCTTTATCTCAGGAACTTTGACCCAGATGAGAGCGATTTCGTTAATGACGTCATAGGTGTCGATGACATATTTCAGCGAGGTCACGTCATCTGCTGCCACAAAGCGTATGTCGCCGCCATCGGGTTTGGCCTTTTTGAAATCAAAGTTGCCGGCATGCAGGCGAAGCAAAACGGGTATGTTGGCCACGGCCTCTTGAATGTTTGCGCCCTGTGCTGTTGTGTTCAAGTCGAGACTGCGGCGCATTTTCCATTTATTATCCCACCAGGCATGGGCTGTTGTTGCAGAAAGAAAAAATGCACAGAATACAACAAAACTAATCCCTAAAAACGGCTTGTTCTTTAAGCCATCTTTTTTAGAATATTTAGATATTTCCATTAAAACTACCCCTTGAATCTTAATTGATTTGTTCTGGTTTTGACTCTTCGCTGAACCCTTCAAGCTTGAAGACCAGCGTTTTTATATTGAGGCCTTCCGAGACTTTGTTCATGGACGCAGCCAACTCTTTCCCGCTTTCAACAGCCTGCTGCCCAATGGATTGGTTAGCTGTCTGCGACCCGGACACGGTGCTGGCACCAGCAAGGGCGCCAAGGCTCGGTCCGGCTTCAGCCGTAGTCGGCACGCCGACCCCGCTGTTGGAGAAACTGATATTTTGCGAATTCAGGACTTTGGTTGCGGCCAGAGACACATTCTTGCCGGAAATCCCGGCTTCACCTGCGTCGATAACCCCTTGCCAGGCAACCATGGTAATTGCGCCCTTGACAGGTTCTGATATCGGTCCTGCACCGTCAGGATCTGCGGTCAAAGCCCGAATGCCGCTTCCTGGGATAGGGGCCTGAAATCTTGTCATATATATTCCATCAGTTGGCATTGGCGTTCCTGTTGCCTTGCTGACTGATGTATTTGATCCTCGACCGGCATTAATGTCCTTTTGGTTACTCATCAAGAAAATATCGCCGCCGAAATAGGTCGCAACTCGGGATTCGTTAACGTTGATGTCGTATTGGGAGAATATATTTATGTTACCGCCTCCCTCGGTCAGGATACCCCTTGTGCTATTTGTCTTGCCGATGGTTGCCGTTCCAATGTCAATCTTGCCGGCGGCCAGTATGTGCAGATCATCCTGCCCAGAGGTCGTCTTGATGACGGATTGGGTCATGGAAATATTGCCGTTGACTTGGTCGCTTTTCTTGTCGGCGAGCAGCGGGGTAATAATTGTTTCGAGTATCATATCTTTCAAGCGAGCCGCCCGGTTTTGTTCGGCCTTATCACTGGAGTTATACATGTCATTGTACTTTCCGCCGTATTCAGCCAGATTTTTGCTAAATGCGGTGGTTATTGATGCAAGGGTTTGGATTGCTTTGGTCCTATCTTGCGACGTGCCTGTCGTTGCATTAAAATTTGCTAGCTGTGTATTGTATTCTTCTAATAATGCTTGGTATGTTTTCATTGATGCAGTGTACTTCGTGAGCAGGTCGTAATCTTTCGCATCATATTCTTTCCTGCCGTTGTCGTAATCTGTAAGGGTCTGATCGTATTTATTAATGGCAGTTTTCATTGCGTTCAGTGCGTTGATACTATTCTCTTTAATGGCATAGCCGGAAAGAACAGTGACATCAGGCCCTTTGTAGCTGTGGTATTGGTCTTGGTCGTGGCTGGCGGTAAAAAGGCCAATGACAGAATTCCTCCCGATATTCTCGGGAGTGGTCGATTGGATACCATCGGAGCTGCCGAGATCAATGTCGCCACCGGCTTGGACCAAGAGAAGGCCATGGCCGGCCTGTTTGATTCCCGGGTTTGAATCATTAACGCCTTGATACGATTGCTGGATAAGGTCATGGCTGGCGCTGATCAGGGAAACATCAGCATCATGCAGGTTCTGGCCCTGGTAATTAATCTCGCGGATATCGTTGTCTGCGAAGATTTCAGCCTGCTTCGGAACCAGAAGAGAAAGGTTGGCGATATCGTGACCTGCATGAACACCAACAGGGGAATCGTCTGTTATATGAGCCACGCTGTCACTGCTTAAATCAGGGCGGTTTGTCCTTTGGTCGCCGTATACTGCTGCCGGGTCGGCAGCTGACATATAGATTGTTGAATTTTGATAATGACCAGAGGTGGTTGCTGTTTTGCCGTTGATGTCGGCACCGGCAATAAGATTGAGTTGCCCGGAAGCAGAGGGCGCCAAAGTGAACGTTGCAGAGCCTGACGTCAATTGGATATCCTGCCCGGCGGTAATGTTCAAGGATGAGGGCAATAGCCTATAAAGCGTTGCATCTTTAACAACTCGAGTTGGTTTGCTCGTCGAGGACTTGGTATTGAAAAAATCTTGTTTACCGCTGAGCAGCGTATTGCCCAAAAGGGCATTGATGGTGACGGAGGAGTCTTGTCCATAGGTCAGCAGCCAATGATTATCGATCAAATCAGAGTCCGTTGACCAAGCAGTTAAGGCCGGGTTACAGATGGTGCCAAGGGTAACATTGCCCAGGGCCTGGAGGACCAAACTCCCCGAACCCAACTCAACCATGGTATCCTTTCCCGAAGAATTAGTTACGTCGACCAGGGTGGTCAAGCGCATTTGGCCGTCAGCTGCTAGTAAGCGACCGCCGAGAGTCCCTCGTACATAGACGGTGAGGTCCCCGCTCTGACCGTATGTGTCCTCTTTGCTGGGGTCATCCCTGTGTCCAAAGGCTCCGATCTGGCCGAATATATTTTCCGCTTGTATATCGATGCTGCCGCCTGCCATGGTGGCAATCCCTGTAGTGGCGGGGCTGGAGTTATTGGTGGAGCCTCCCCATCCATTTGTTGTGCCGACCTGACGTTTACCATAAGCTGCGCCATATCTTTTCAATTTCGATACACCCTGCGCTGCCGCTGCCAGTCGGTCATTGTAGGCGTAATCCCAACCAATATTTCCAGCAGTCAGATCGATGTCACCGGTGATATTGCCACCTACTGCAAGAGTAATATTCCCTCCGTTACGGTAGTCCCAATACCTTTCCAATGCTTGTGCGGATGATATATTCAAGCCGCTATATTCATTTTTAATTTCATCGACCAGCGGAGCGCGGCCCGTGGTACGGATGGCACCATCCCAGCTTCCATTGCTGACATACTGGGAGATATTTATATTGTTTCGTATCTGGAGCGCGATATCTGAAACCGCAGTCTGGATGACCCCGCCTGGCAGAACAAGGTCATTGCCCGCGTAGCCGTTGATGGCACCGTCAAAGGAGGCAAGATTGTACTTCTCTGTGCCAGGCATGTAGGTAAGATAGGTATAATTTGGCAGAGCATAAAGAGTGACGTTCTTGCCTGCTGCGAAATTGATATTACCGCTCTCAGTATAAATTGTATTCCCAAGCACTTTGGTGCCGAGAGTAAAATCGCCGCTGCCATCGCTGACGGTAAGGAGGCGCGCACTGGCTAGATCGGCCCCTGCGACAAAATTGAGATCCCAGGAATCACGTTTGCCATCCGATACCGGATTGCTGGAGGTTGTATCAATAATGTTTGAAGTTACATTCAGATTTTTCGCTGCCCTGAAGGTGAAGACACCGGGAATGCCGCTAGGCATTGCAGTTCTCAAGGTTTCCAAAGTGTCCAAGCCCGAAGTTATGGTCATGTCGCCGCTACTTCGCACCTCAACCTCAGGAATAAGTGCAATTGACGGGTATTTCCAGGCAGTCTGCAATGCTGGCCACACGTCGGTGATGTCTTTTTTATAATTGGTGACACTCGCTGTCGTGACACCCGCGGTGTTGTTATAAACGCGGAAAGCGTGAACACTGGCCTCTGAGGCACCACGAATCTCGCCATCAAGAAGCATTGCGCTGCTTTTGATTACATCCCGCGAAGCACGGAAAGTGACGGTACCGCCATGGTCTGGCCCCGACACATCAATGAGTGAACCGGATTCGGCGTTTACCGCACCTGTTGCACTGGCGAGAAATACCGAACCCCCATTATTGTTGGTACCGTTGCCAGTGGCAATGATTTGGCTGGTGGGGTGCAGGGTAAGATTATTGTTGGCATAGATCTCTGCCGTGCCGCCCTTGTCTTGCCCAGAGACATCAATTGTGCCCGAGATATCAACGGCGCCCTGATCGGCGGTCAAGATGAAATGGTTGGTTGTAACATCTGCACCGACACCGATCGTGGCATCGTGATTGACCAGGACGTCGCCTGTCCGGGCCCGCAGATCAACCAGTTTGCTAAAGACGCCGGCCCTTATTGTGCTGGCAAGGGCTGTGAAGTTGTCGATGGAACTGGTGTCAATACTGATCCGGTCGCCTTTTACCGTCCCCTTGAGGTCCACTCCGTTCGCAATTCCTTTAAGAAAATTTCCCTGACCGTCTTTCTTGTGAGCTGCGAGCGTAATTGTTCCCCCCGCCAATCCGGCTGGCGCAGAGGTGTCGATAGTGGAGGTGTCGTCTATACTTATGCCGCCATTTTTGGACTGCATGGTAACCTGACCGCCGACAAGAGAGATGCTGTTGTCATAGGCTACGCCGCCAACCATGACCGGGATATTGAGCTGCCCTCCCGTTGCCAGGATGCTGGAAGAATTCTTGACAGTAATGTCCTGAGCGGCCTGAAAATTGAGATTGCCGCCGGGCATATCATAATATGCGCCATCAAGGGTGATGGCGTTCCCTTGCACGGTCAGGTTGCCCGGCCTGTGTTGTCCGGTGGAACCCACCCCCGGGCCGCTGCCTTTCATGGTAACAGCGCCTCCGGAACCGCCGTCAATGGTAAAATCGCTGAGAGAAAAAGCCGAAGTTTCAATGTTATGCATCATGTCGAAAAGATATCTGGAGGCTGCAAAGGTAAGTGTACCGCTGCCTGTCATATCGGCGTGTAAGGAACCCGTACCATTGAAGACCGTCTCTCCGGTGCTTTTAAAATCAATTTTATTGAACGTACCAAAATGCTGCTCGCCTGAACCCTCAAAACGAATGGTATCAGCCAACAGGGAGAGAGTGTTGCCCGTTGAGGAATTGCTTGGGATTATTGTATCATAGCTGTTCTTCAAACGAAGCGTGTTACCGGCCTTGATAGTTACAGATGTATCTGTCAAACCGCTGCCAACGGTGAGGTAGGGACTATCAAGAGTGAGATTCCCTTTGGCGGGGTCAAGGGTATTGGTGGCGTCAAGAGTGACGTTGCCGAGAAAAGTTATGCCGCTCCGGCTGTTAAGAATGACGCTGTCAATCGAATGGAAGGCCTCAAGCAGGTTCGATGAGACATAAAAACCGACATCTGCTGAATCATTATTTGGTGGTGGACCAAAATATAGGTGAGATCCATTCTTTGTGTATTCGTTGACCTGAAAGGTGCCTTTGTCAACCTGAATCCCTTTAAGTGCTTTGGAGTTGTTGACATTGACATACAGCCCATCCGAAGCACGCAGCAAGGTGTCGTCAGAACTGATGAGGGTATTGGTATTCAGCGTTAGCGTTCCAGGCTGCCGGGTTGTAGCATTACCCTCTGCATAAATTTGTGCACCTTCTTCGAGGGTAATGGAATCTGTTGCTGTTAATTGCACGGTTGGAACTCCCTTAACAGTACTCCCGGCCCCTATGGTTAGCTCCTTCGTTATGGCTGTGCCGCTGTCGCTACCAAGTTGCAGCGAATCCAGCCTATTTTCTCCAATTCTGCTGGTGTCGAAGGTCAGGTTGTAGGCACTCCTCTCTTCATCGCTCATCGAACCTAGGAACCCGATAAACAATTTTTCTGCACCCAGGATGAGACTGCCGCCTTGGTAACCGCTCATGGCGTCTCCCAGAATGGAACCGGCAAGAATGGATGAGCCGGCGCCAGCGGTTATTTGCACTTCGCCGGCATTGCCTGCAACAATTTTGTTACTGGTGTCAAATTTTCCTTCAGCCAAAACATCGCTGGCCTTGCGGATGATATAGCCCGTACGAAGCGGAGAGGCTTGGCTGATGGCACGATCGCTGGCATAGCCCGCTATCTCGGTATAGCCAGCCGCGGTAACGAGCTTTGTGCCAGGCAACAGGCTTGTCCCGGTATTTTCGATAATCAAGGCACCCGGCAGGAAGGCATATTCTACAGGCAGCAATGAATAGGTGCCGCTCTTGAGTCCTTCCGTCCCCTCAAGGTAGACTGTTTTGCCAGGCAGGATGACGGAATTGTCAGGCAAGATGACAGAGCGGGTCGCTTTAGTTTTGGGGTTGATGCCAAGGGGGGTGACGCTGCCCTCATAGCCCGGTAGAAACTCATAAGAAAAGAGCGATCCGCCTCCGCCTACATCGATAACCGCATTCGCCGCCTGGGTTATGACGCTGGCGGAGAGAGCGACAGATTTATTGGTAAGGTCAGCGGTCACGGGAATACTGGAACTCACTGTTACTTCAGAATTGCCGTTATTGCGGTAGCCACCCACGGTCCATTGACCCACATTCACTTGGCCATAGAGGGTCATGGCCTCGCCACGGGTGGATAGCATACTTTCATCAGCTAACACTATGCTGTTTCGTGCATTCAGCACAATCGTTCCCATGGGAGCGGCTAGTATCCCGTGATTTTCGATGTCACTGGCATCAAGCTCCAGCCGTCCCCCGGCGGAATAGATAGAGATAGCTTGGCGGGAAGAATTTTCAGGGGCATTGATCGTAATTTTGCCGTCGGCACTGAACGTAAAGGAAGAAGGCGAGTCGTTCAGGCTATCTGTGGAAGGATGCATGCCAGGATAGATGGCAGCAGCCTGCAGGGTCAGGTTGCCAGCGGTATGCAGGCCGCCGGACCACTTTGTAGCCGGTGTGAAGTAAAGGTAGTCGTAGAGACGCAGATCATTGGTCGAATGTATCGTAGTGTTCTTGAAACCTGAAAGTGCGAGCTCACCCTGGATGTCGATAAAATCACCGTTGAGCGCAAGGGCTGCCGATGTTGGGGTATTATTGATGTCAATGGTTCTTTGAGGAGAACCTTGCAGGTCTCCGTTCGTTCCGAGCACCGTGTTGGACAACCGGAGCAAGGGGGCGGAAAGCGTGATGTTCTGACCAGCGGAGCCGACCAGGGCTGAACCGTTCAGGGTCAGGCCACGGTTGGCTGCAATGGTGATATCGTCATTGTTTGCAGCAGATTCGAAATTGATTGCCAGTCGGGAAGAAAAGATGAAATTGTCAAAGCCGTTATTTTGCCAATCATTTACCTTTTCTTCATGTACAGTAAGCGTTGTATCCGCAAAATTTCCTGTGGTTCTCGTTTTCTCGACGGTCAATGAACCTCCAGGCAGCCAGGAAAATTGGGATGTACCTTTGAGTTGGCCATCACTGGTGAAGCTATTTTGAAAAGTGACATTGACACTGCCAGCCGCCGAGGCAAGGGTGGTTTTTGCGATTCCCCCCTTATTATCGAACGCCAGGTTCGTAACTGCTTCCGAGCCAGAGACATCAATCTGGCTGTCTGGTTCAAGGACAACATTCCTCACGGCTGACAGAGTGACAGAGCCTCCGCCAATCGCAGACTTGTTCAAGGCCTGACCAGGAAGGGAAGTTTTCAAGTCTGGCAAGGTTGTCCCGGCAACGTTCACTTCGGCGCCGGAGGTCAAAACCACATCTGTTTCTGTTGCTTTTAGGGAGACGGCGCCGCCCGGTGCGTTGAGACTGCCACCCATGTTGATCTGCGGACCTTCAATCCGAATTGTACCTCCAGGAGCCACAGTTAGAGCGGCTGATGTATTGATGGCAACAGAACTTGATTGAGGATTCTCACTACCTAATGTCTGTCCTGCGGCAAGCGCGAGGGAGCTTGTGCCGAACGTTTCCGGCAGGGTCGTAACCGTATTGGTTTCTTCCAGCCGATAACCGGTCGCTGTCCATGAGGGCTTGGCAATTCGCGTACTGGAAGACGTGAAATTGACCCCCTGTTCCACCACAAGGTTATTTGCACTCTTCAATGTGATATGGCTGAAACCCGTAGTGTCGAACCGGTTTTCCGCCAGGAAGAGATGGTGTTGCAGATTTTCCGGCAGGTTATCCTGAGCATCGAAGCCATTAGGCAGGGAAAGCGAGCTTTTGGCGATAGTCAGGTTATCTGTATGGAGCGACAAGGTCCCGCCCTCGGAACCTTCGAGGGCAAGACCGACAAGTTGTCCGTCAGGCTGCACGGTATTTCCTACTATGGCAATGCTCCCGGCCGCCGTACTGCCGGGTTTGTTCCCGACCTTGCCGTCAGTATTGTTCCCTCCTGTTATTGTGCCTTTGCTGTTGATGAGGTAGCCACCACTGACATCAATAACACTCTTCTCAGCAAGGATAACCTCACCGCTGTCTTTACTCCCCGTATTGGCGGTCAGATTGACGGCACCCCCACGGGTAAAACCTGATTGTAAAGGACTGCCCAGAGAAGCTGTCGAGTTGTCCAGTCGTGTGCCGCTGACATCGATCATGCTGTGATCAGAGAGAAAGATCCTGTCTTTCAAAGCCAGATTGTCGCTGCTTGTATTTCCCAAAAGAGTAAAGCTGACATTACCTGAAGGTATTCGAATGGAGCCACGGTGTTCGATATTGTTGGCCCTGAAGTCAACCGAACCGAGCTCGGCGAGCTTCAGGTTGACATTGTCATCTACCTTGATGGTCGTGTTGGCGTAGAGAGATAAAGAGCCGAGTCCGGCCTTGTTGAGCGTTTCTGAGGAGAGTTCGCTGAGGCGAACCGGATCATCATGGTCTGTGAGGGGGGTATCTACGGAAACAGTGGCCGGTGCCATCTCTTCCTTGATGACAATTGCATCAGCCAGGTGCAGACTTGTGCCGGTAATATCCCCGATTTGCAGGGTTCCGGCCTTGGGAACCTTCCTGCCGATCGCGGCTTTATTACCGTAACTATCCGTGGGATCTTCAAGGGCGTTCTGGTAAATACCGCGCTCTACATGCGCATCCATGGTGCCGTCGAGAACGATCTTGCGGGCATCAATTTTAAGGGTGCCAGCGTCAGCCCCCTGTTTAAAGGCAGGGAGATAACTGAGAATGGATGTTGATCCGCCGTAATAAATCCCCGACCAAGTATCGACTTTGCCGTACCGTTTGTGTTCTTTTGAGAAGGAACCAAGTACCTCGTCTATCGGTACGCCTGTAGGAACATCCTGCAGGTTGTATATTGTATTGCCGATGCGCACCTTGGTAGATGCAAAAAATCCGTCAGCATATTTCAGACCGCCTCCGGCAAAGTCGAGCTGAGCGTTCTGCTTGACAATAACGTCTCCATTAGCGCCTGTTGTTTTCAGGGAAATAGTTCCACCCTTGGTGGTCAATTCCTGGGCGGTTGTTAAGGGCTTGGAATCGAAATAACCAGAAATATCGGCCAAGGGAAGACCGGTGATAACGTCCACCAATACCCACTGTTTTGCAAGCGGGCCGTTTTTGTAGACAAAAGCGTCACGCAACTCCTGACTGTTGAGTTGCACCTTAATCAATCTGTCCTCGGCGGTCATGTCCACCCAGCTGCCGGCGACATCAATGGAACTACCCTCTGCCAGATAAACGCGGTCTTGAGCTGTGAGGGTGACGTCCCCGCCTGGGGCTTTAATGCTGCCTTGATGCACGATAACGCCTTGATCGGCCGTTATATCGATTTTACTTTGTTGAAAGTTGCTGGCGTCAACAACCTTGGGTGTTGCAAATTTCGCATCAGACACCAGCGCTTCGGTACGGCTATCCGCGCCAGTCGTTACCCTGGTAGTCGCTTTCAGAACGATCTTGCCATTTTTTTCCAGGGCAGTGTCCGCACTGATCAGTCCATTCTGGTTAACGACTTTGCCGTACATTCCGGTGAAGCCCTGGGGCGTACTGATTTTTCCATAGTCAGCTGTATATGTGCCGTTCGGATCCTCCTTAGGCCCAAAATTGGTGGCAACGCTATTGAGGTCGTCGCTGCCCTGGACCGTGAAAATAAAATCAGCGCTTTGTCGGGAGCTGCCGTCTTCATTTTTTATTGTTTGTGTAATGTCCACCTGGCCCCCGGCAAGCAACGCGACGCGCCCGCTCGGGGCTGTAATAGTCCCATTATTTTCGACCTGCGGCCCGATGAGAAAGACCGACCCCAGATTGCCGGCCGTTATTGTGCCGTGGTTTGCAACCGTGGCCGATGGAGACGATGCATCTTTGTAGCTTTCAGTACCGCCATCAGCAAAATCCTTGTTGCCGAGAAAATCATAAGTAAAGTTCAGGGCAGAGGCGGTCAGGCTGTGGACATTGACCTGTGCACCCTTACCGAACAGGATGCCGTTTTGATTGAGGAGATACACCTGACCATTGGCAGTCAGGGTGCCGAAGATCTGGCTGTATTCATTGCCCATCACCTTGTTCAGCACTTTTGAGCTGGAATCCGGCTGGACAAACTGCACCGAGGCACTGCTGCCGATGTTAAATGAGTCCCATTCAATGATGGCACGGGAACTCTGTTGTTGGATAGTCGTCTTGTTGCCGGAGCGAAGAAGGCTATTAGCGTCAACAAGACCGCCGACAATCTTACCACCTGTCGGCAGGACATTTTCAGCAGGACGCGGCAGAACTGCCGCCGCACTACCGTAATAGCCTGGAATATAAACCGGACCAGCGCATATCGCGGGTTGCGCACAAAAACCCAGAGTCAGCAATTGAAAACCCAGGATCTCCAACTGTTTAGTCAAACTCGGATATTTCTTTTTCATGGCCCTTCTCCATTGCTTGGTTCAGCAAGCTCAATTCTGATTCAGCACGCCTGGAATATGACGATATCTTTTCAGCGAGGTAACCCAGCCACCCGGAGTACGGGTCTGCAGCTTTCCGTCACCAGGTTGCCCTGGTTTTGGCTTTTTTCTCCTAATTTCACTAGGTGGTTAGTCTGCAGGTGGTTAGCGGTTTAGTTGTTTAGCTAAGTCTAAAGGACTCAACACCTAGCCACGCCGAAACACCTCCCTATAGACTCAACTAATAATCTCCTAAAAGTGTGACTTAACTTTAAAATAAATCATCATATCTCCCGATTTGACTTTTTCATGATCTTGTAGTGTCCAGGCGAGGTCGGTCTCATAGTCAAGAAAGGCGGTTATCGTGCCACGCAATCCAAAGCCAGCCCCCTCCAAGTTGATACTGCCAGATTGACCTGCTAAAGGATCATAGACCGACAGGCAGGCAATATCGTAAAATAAAAAGGGATTGGCAGCGAAGGGGATAAACGGGGCGGAAGAGGCAAAATTCGCCAGGTTGGGGCCTCTGAGTTCTAGTGTCGAATGAATGCCATTGTCGCCGGCACTGGAGCTTTCCGTGTACCCCCTGACACTTTCCATGCCGCCCGCCGTATACTGTTCATTGGAAATCAATGGCTGATCGGCGAGTTGACCGTCTACCTTGACAAAGAGGCTTGCATCCCACCACAGTTTCTGGACACGCTCCAGCCCAGCGGTCAGGAAGAGATAATCTGCATTAGCCCGGAAGCGTTTTACCTCGAATTCACTCTGGGAAGAGACCAGACCTCTGACCGCCATATTCACGGCAGCGCTGAAATTAGTTGACCCGTGCTCGTCGGTTACACTGCCATTGTAGGCAAAATTAAGCGGCAGATAGGTTATGGGCGTTTTCAGGTTTTGGTCGAAGAAAGTAGATGTTTCGGCAAAATCCTTGTAGTCAACCCCCAACGAAATGTTGTGCGAATACAGGTTGTAGGGTTCCAGCGGCATAACATAGCGAATCCCAAAAATATATCCCTTGCCCTGCATGTGGAACCCTTCGCCAAAGGCGGTAGCGCTATCCGACCAGACGGAATACATGGCAATACGGTGGTCGTCACGCCATGGGGTGGGCAGGATGTACGATCCGGCCAGGACCTGGACTTCTTCCAGTTTTTGCGGCGAGGTTTGGTATTGCATGGCAACGGAGTGATCTTTCTGCCACAGGTTTTCATAGCGGAGGACGCCGTTGAGGCGCAGGTCGGTGGTGCCGGTGGAATGACGGTTGTTCACCTCCAGGCTGCCATGGAACGGCATGTCATCCTTGACTTTCAGTTCTACGTCCACCGTGCCAAAATCCTTGCCTGGCGCCAGAGATGGCTCAACCCGCAGGCCCTGATTGCTGTTGACAGTTATCAACTCCTCCTGCAGGTGGGGCAAGTTAAGAACCTTGCCTTCCCGCACTGAAGGAAGATCTGCCAGGATGTTTTCCATGGTGTAATACTGATTGCCTGTGATCCGGACCCTGCGGATGGTGCTCTCAATAACTTCGAGCCGCACTAAACCGTCTTCTAAGGTCTGTTCGGGAATATTAACGAGGACAGTGGGGTAGCCGAGTTTGTGGTATGTATTTTCCAGGGAAGTTCGGGCCTGTTCAATATCCTCAACGGTTTTGTTCGGCCCAATAAAATTTTCCAGTTCCGTCTGAATTGTCGGGGCATCTTTCAATGGCGATCCCGGATCGTCATCGATGGGTCGGTCAGGTAACAGGGTGTTGCCTTCCACCATAAAACCCTGGATCTCAAAACGCATTTGCGGCTCTTCAGCTGCCGCGAACAGTTTGGTTCCCGGAAAGACAACAAAGCAGAAAAGCAGAAGAAACAGGGCGCCGAGCCCTTTCGCCGACACTGACCGAGCTGCAACACCGGTGCTGGAAGAAGCAGGAAAAATCATTATCACTGTTTAGCCTTATCTTTTTGGGTCAGGATATTGTCGAAGGCATAGGCAAGTTTTGTGACATGCTGTAAACCGGTTAGTTTCCCCAGCTCATTGCCGACAGAATTCAAGACCAGTATCACCGGGTCGCTCTGCTTGCCGAATCGATCGGCGTATTGCGTCTGTTTTTCCGGATTTATTTTCACCCAGACAAAGGAGTTCTTGAACGGATTCAGGGATGGGTCGGGGAGAACTTTATTCAGCATTTGCTGGCAAGGGGGGCTTTGGTCGGCATAGAGAAGGAGCACCACGGGCTTTCCTTGCTGCCTTGCCAACTTGAGTCCTTCGTCTAAATCTTCCAGCCAGCTCATCGCCGGTTTTTCTGAACCGGGATTCTGCGCTACAGGCCGCGCCGTCACTGCACAATTAAGATTTTCTCCGGCAAAAGATTGGCCGAAATCAATAGTGAATTTTTCTGCGTCTATGGCAGTGATACGACCGGGTACGCCTCCTACGCGAGGGAAGAGTTGGCCTATCTGAACGTCCATTTTTGCATCGAAATTCTCTTCATCCATCCTCTGGACAAGAGCGGTCCCTCCCCAGCGCAGGGGTATTTTTGCGCCAATGCGGGCGGAAAAATAGAGGGTCACCGAGTCAGCGCTTATCTCACGAATAACGCCTGGGAAATCACTGTCTTTTGCTATTGCCGTCCCTATGACCGGGGCCAATCCGTATTGTTGCTCAAATTCTTTAACAGGAATCACTTTGCTGCGAGGCATGGTAAATTCCATGGTCATGTCGACGTACCGCTCAGCAGCCGACATTTCAGCAATCTGCTCGTTCTGTAAGGTCAGAGACGTGGTCTGGTCAAAAGCGAGATCATTGACGCGATTGGCAAGAGCCACACCGATCTTGTGTTCCAATGGAGCAAAGGGTTTGGCATTTTTATTTCCCGGTGTTTCAGGAATTTTGAACCGTATGGGCCGATAGGTGTCTCGCAGCTCAAACAGAGGAGATTTTTTGGTATGTTCATCTCCTGCAATGTTTGCAAGCGTTGTTTCGACCAAACCGCCGTCGGCAAGACGACAGGTGAAGTCAACCAGGACAGAATCTCCTGGTTGGGCAACATAGCCTGGACCTGTACAACCGCTAAGAAACAACACAATGATAAATGCTTGAGCGGAAATAGTATTTTTCATTTCTTAATACCTCGGAATCAAAGAGTGCCATGATCAATTTGGAAAAGAATTCTTACAGAAGTATCATTGGATTAACGCGAGGGTTTCATTAAGAAATGGTTAAAAAACTAGAAGAGGGGCACCTCGAAACGAGGCACCCCTGTTGGCACAATACTGCTGGTAGTTTTTGGTCTTACTGCTTAGAAACTCGGGACAACATCGTCGGAGCCTTTATGAAGCGTATAGGGGGCTTCAGGAGCAGAGGTGTGGGTCAGGTCCTTCTGGTTGAGCCAGTAGCAGCCCAGCTTGGAAGCAGCAGTACAGGTGCTCAGATCCGTAGTGGCTGCATAGCTCATCAGCGAACGATACAAATCTCTAACGGTTGTATCAGCAGCTGTGTTTGCAACATTTCTTAAATACATCCACTGTGCTGACCAGAATTCGTAGGCACCATTTGCGATCTCATATTTTACCGCGGAGTAGCCATAATTGGTCTTGTTGGCAGGGGTCAGACCTTCGCCGCCACCGTTAAATTTAATACGGTGTACATTGTTATATTTTGCAGTCTCGTTGCCGGCAGCGTCAACAGCAGATACATTCGCATCGCTATCAGCGTAGCCGATAGCGATGGAAGTGGTATCTTTGTTTGTATCAACAGAACCGTTGGTATTGACGCAGCCCATCAAGCCCGCTGAGCCATCGTGGAACAATAGTTTAGCCGCCGGAGCACTTGTATCATATGCTGCCGGATTCGCCCATTGTGACAGAGCTCTGTCACCTCGCATGATGGCCTGATCCAGGGTGGCAAGGGTTCCGGAGCCGGCGTGGCGGTGGCAGACGGTAACCTGTTTGTCGGGATAGTTTTTGCCGAACATTTTCCAATTATAGATATTACCGCTCATGAGGAGGAGAACCTGTTGGCGGGTAAGGTTGGGAACAGCGGTAGTGGAGAGGTCGTTGTTAACGAAGAAGCTAAAGGGGACGATGATAGGCTGACGTGGGGTCTCAACAAATGAAGTTCCTGCAGGGGGTCCCATAGCAGGATCGGTGAGATCAATGTTAAGGTCGGTGCCGGTAGGGATAACCACATTACCATTACTATAGCCGTTGCTCGCCTGCACAAAAGAATCAGAAGAGACGTCGGAAGCGCCAACGTCTACTTTCTGGCAGGCCGTACTTGCTTTAAAGACACCGGAACCTGGAGCGGTTTCAACCCAAGGCTCGGCCGCTTGCAGGCGCTCGCCAGCAACAGTACAGGTATTCAGGCCATCCGTAGCCGCCAAGCCTGCAGCAGCACGGACACCTTCAATGGAATTCTTCGAAGTGTAGCGGAGAATGACCCGTCCACCGTCGTTTGATGAGCAGTTGCTGCCAATAGTGATACCCAATTTACCGGACAGATCAACCTTGGAATCAGTGGCAGCACATCCGACCGAGGTGCTTGTCAGATATGTCGGTGCAAAAGCGGTCCAGAATGTGAACTCGGCCGAGGCGCCATAGATGTTGAGATGCTTATCAGCCCCAACCGCAAAGGCGGAAGAGGCCAGAGCCACAAGTGATACGCTGAGAGCAGCGGCTTTCATTATCTTTTTCATGTATTCCCTCCAGATTATTTATAAATCAATAGGTTTGAAGAACAAAAAACTGATCAGCTATTTTTCTTGCGGCGCAGGCCGGCAAGACCGATAAGTCCTGATCCGAGCAACCAGGCAGCCCCGGGGACAGGTACAGCATTGGGGGTAAAGGTGACAGTGCCGTCGGCAGCAAGACGGATAACCGCTTCATAGGTATCACCGGCCAGAACCGGGGCCGCGCCATTGACATGGTAGAGATACATATCCACAAAACCAGCATTCTTCGCAGTAACCAATTCAGCTTCGTACCCAACGGTGGTGTTAAGCCCTTGGTAAGTGCCTGCACCTGCGGTATTCATTTTGACGTTATATGCGTTGCCGGTGGTTTTGTATCCAAAGGTTGATATACCGTCGGCAACGCCGTCGCTCAAAGTATCATTTGCCTTGTAGTACAAGTTCTGAACAGAGTTAACACCTGTCTTGTAAGCAATGAGAGCTGACGCATTCCCTAAAGCCACGGTGCCTGAGCTTTGGGTCGAAGCGAACCAACCTTCGTTTGATTGACCACTAGCAGGTGTCCCCTTTGCAGAATAAACACCAATACCGGAAGTGGAGGTTAAATTGGTTTTGTTAATGATGCTTGCGATGGCAGTTTGAGCACTGCCTGTCAAAGCATTGGGCGTCAGGGTCAGCGCACCAGAAAGGTTGTAGCTAAGCGCGCCAAGATCGAGACCGATTTCCTGATTCGCTCCCTCAGAATAAATTGACATGATTAAGTCACCCTGGTTCCAGAAAGCTGCAGAGGCCTGGGAAGCTGCACCCAGCATCAGAAGTCCCGCCGCACCTAAGACAATTACCTTTTTCATTTCCTGCTCCTTTTATTTTTTTTACTACTACGATTGTTGACTACTACGATTAACTACCCGTAAAATCTTTGCCTGAAGTTGAATTAAATGGAGTGAATTCGTCCCGCCATTGACAAATCTTTTTGTACAGCCTCCCCTTGTATCCTTTCGTTATTATTCTGCCTTCTCTCTTCCCTAAGAGATAAGCCCCTCCCTCAACCCAAAAAAAAAGCCCGAATCAGACGTAATGTAACAAACGTCGGATTCGGGCTTTCTGGTGCTGCATCAGTGATGGAGCCAGCGAAGTACCCTGTTCTATTTGGAGCGGCAACAACCGGATCAGTTGGGATGAAAAATCAATTTCATTTCCATAACCCTTAATTGTCTGCCGATACTACTAACTGTTTTTTAGTTTTCTGTTAGATTGCCAATAAATTTTCAACATGCATGGAGCAAAAAACATAAGGTACGCATCTTTGGAAAATCAATTCCTTTCTGCTGAACCTTGATTACACCAGGAGATTACAACCTGTATTTAAGTTTTCCGTTAGGCTTCAGATAGACTTGCGACAAAAAAAACATTTGGATGCAGAGTCATCGAGCTATCGTGCCTTGTTCTCGAGGCTGGCCAACTGATTCTCATACCTGGCGATCAACTCACGGTCATGCTTGACAAAAGAAGGATTTCTAGTCTTGATCATCCTTTCATAAGCCCTATCCGAGGCACCGCTGGCAACCCTTTCACTGAGTATTATTACCTGACGACGAATGTATTCAGACTTTTGTTCCTGTTTTACATCTTCGTTGAGAGCACCAGAGGAGGCGGAAAGTGCGGTCAAGCGATCAGTACCATGAGCCCCCCCCGGCCTTTCTTGAGAAACGAACAGGCCAGCTTTCTCGCTGGCTTCGTTATAGACAATCAGATAATTGCTCCCTTTCAGCAGGTCGGCGAGGGCTTTGCCAATCTGCCAATCGGTTTTGTCAACGTCAACGATTGTACCGGGATTGATGTTTGAGGTTGCCATGATCCGCAGCTCACAGGTTTTGGCAATACTGTCAAGCAACTGCTGCAGGGGAATTGCATTGGCTTTGATGCTGAGCCTGTCGTTTTGCAAAGTAATTTGGGGGTTCGCTGGATTAGTTGCGGCAACATCCCGGCCTGCCATCGCAGCGGAGCTGCAGGGGGACAGGAACAGGGAGAAAGCAGCCAGGCACAACCCTGCTTTTTTGTAGATACCGGTTTGCCCGCTATTCATTGCATTTGAAATAGCCATGGCCTTCAAGGCAAATCCCGCAGAATTTCTTCGTGCTTTTCTATCTTGCAGATATTGCCCTGATTGAAATTCACCTTGATGTGACCGGTCAGACCTTCTTGCCTGATTTCCTCGATGTATTCACAGAGGCGCAGATATTTGTCAGACTGGCCACCCTTTTTTTTCTTACCGGGGGCAACTGGTAACAACTCAGTATTTTCGGGAACTTTCTTTTTCAATGTCTTTTCCTAACTCTCTTTAGTTAAGGCGAATTGGTCAATCGTCCGCGAGATTCTGATCAAAATGATTGATCGCTGAAGTCTCTTTATAAACTGTAATTATTTAGTTTTTGTTATATTTGCATCGACCTTTGTTTAAAATTTTGTGTGAGACACCTATGCCAGAGGAAATCACTCATGTCTTCCCGATAGGCCTATGCAAAAGGCCTCAGACAACAGTCGTTCCTTGTCCCAGCGTTGTTCGGCAAGGGCGCGGGCTTTCTCGCCTAGGATGCGTCGAAGGCCTTGAGATTGCGCCAGCGAAGACAGGGCTTCAGCCAATGCCGTTGAATCGCCGGGGGGAACCACAAGGCCGCAATCTCCGACTAAATCAGCCACCTGAGTACCTGCTTTGGCAGTCGCCACCACCGGCCGACCGCTTGCCAGCATGTTGGTCAATTTAGACGGCAACACCAGATCCGCTGCATCGGCGCGCTGCGGCAACACGTGGATATCAGCCATATTGAGCAGATCATTCAGCCGTTCGGCTGGCTGCAATGGTTTGAATTGGAGGTTGGCGATACCTTGGGCCAGCCGTTCCAACCGCAACCGGGCGGCACCATCCCCACAGAGCAGGAAGACCAATGCAGTTTGGTTTTGAAGTTGACGCGCTGCCTCGAATAGAATCTCAAGCCCTTGTTTTTCACCGATATTCCCGGAATAGAGAATAACGATATCGCTCTCCTTTATTCCCCACTCGGCGCGTAATGGCGATGTCCCGCTGAGCGGGTAAATGCGATCGAGTTCCACCCAATTTGGGAACAACAGTTGTCGCGAGTCCGCAACCTGCTTGTGCTGCAAGCGCTCCAGCATGCGATCCGAGATGGTGCTGACCCGATCAAACCGCCTCAGCAACCATCCCTCGGCAGCAAGAATCCACCCTCGGAGTCGCTGTGAACGGAGAATACCTAGCTCGAAAGCGGCATCCACTTCAAAATCCTGCACATGCAACCAGGATCGGGCATTGCCAAGCCATGCCCCCACAAGGGCTGCGGGCGCGCAAAACAGAGGCGGTTCGACAGTAAAAACCACATCGGGTCGCCATCGCCAGGCCTGCCAGAGCATCACGGGCAAGGCGCTCAGGGCGAAACTCATCAAATGGAGGATTCGTTTTAAACCATTTAACTGCGGCGGCACCCATAACGGACAGCGCGTGATGGTCACCCCTCGCATAGTTTCCCTGTGGTAGCGCCATCCGGAATAATTTGGGCTAATCCGCCAGGCAGGATAATACGGTGGAGCCGTGATTACCCGCACCTCCCAGCCCTGTTCCACCAGCCATTCTGCCATCTCCCCGGTATACTTGCCAACACCGGTCAGTTCCGGCCAATAGTTGATAGTGACGAGCAAGAGTCGTTTTGGTGCCATTTACTTTCCTTGTTCAATTTTATTGCGCAGGATGAACCGCCCCGATCGCTTCGGCGAGAATCACCAGGCTGTGCTCTCGCATTTTGGTTACCATCTGCGTACGAGTTGCTTCGTCTGTAGGCGAGGGACGCCAAGCAAGGAGAGCCTCAGTGGCTTTTTTCGGGTTATCAAAATCAATGGCTAAAGTGGGGTGGCCAATCGATAGGCCAAGTTTTTCGATATACGAACCCTCACGAACGACCACCGGGACACCCAACTGAACGGCGCGGCCATGGATACCCGAGGCTAGATTGTACTGTGGGGCATAACAACTCCAAACGATATCGGCTAGTTGATACAGGCCAAAAAGCTCATCGTTGTCGATAAATCTGTTCAGAAGCATGCCTTCTTTTTTCTCAAATAGCCGCGTTTTTTCGATAGATTCCGCGCTGACCTTCCCTGCGACGACAAACAAGTACGAATTGCGTAACTCCGGGGAAGCACACCAAAGATCAACCATGCAATCAAACCCCTTTGAGGTGTTCTGACCGCCGAGCGCAACCACAATGCGCCGTCCTTGTGCCGTTGACGTTATCAATCGTTTTAAATCTGGCGCACCTTCTGTAGGCACACCCAAATATTTCAAATCCCACAATTGCGGATCATAGATTCCATTTGTTGCGATTTTTGCAAAATCAGGGCAGATGTCGAATGGCTGGATGGTCAGAATCGCCACATGAGGGAGATGCGCAGTGAAACGGAACAGCATATTTTTTGTCTTATACTTCAAGCTGGTTGCGTGTAAACAGTCTCCAGGGCGAAAAAAGAGACCCACGGTTTTCCTGCCAAGGAGGGACCTGGCAATAGCTCGAATCAAAGCAAAAAAAGTTTGACCTGGTGCGCTGTCAAACATGGAATAGAAAAGGATGTATGTGTGTTCTTGAGACTGCCCTGCATCTGTCACATAATCGATCTGAAAACCCGCCGCCTTGAATATTCGGGCAAAAATGCGATCATATTCAGCGCGATGCCCGTCGTTGCCGGTGGTGACATAGATAATTTTTTGCATGTTTAAATACTCATAATGTACGACTTTAAATCAGGCGGTATGCCATGAGGAAGAAATTGCAATTAACTGAAACAATATTTTTGCAGGTACGCCCGGCCCTCTTTGAGAATGGCGCGAAAATCGTGCGAAGCGGGGAATGGTCGGATATGCATTGTCCGGCAAGTCATCACCATTGTCAGCACACTGCCAAGCCCAAGCATTGCGATGGATGGAATAACAACCCCAAACTTGCCGAAAAAATAACCCAATATAAAAGACAGCAAGGCCGCGCCGACCGTTGAGACAATCGTGCCATAAAGATTCCATCTGAGGTGTCCCAGAGCTACACCAAGCAGATAAGCCGGCGCAGTCAAGAGATTGGCGAACCAGCCTATTGACAGCAGACTCGTAAAAATGACGAACAAAGGCTCAATGTGGCCAATCCAAACAGCGCAGATCAAGGGAGAGGCAACAGCCACACCCACCAGCAAAGGCAGGCCGAATACTATGGTCAGCGCCATGGCCTTGTGATACAGCGGCTCTATCTGTTCCGGTTCGCATTCCTTTAAATGCGCGAATCCAGGCACAAGCGCCTGATTGGGCAACACAACTAACTGCCGAATCTGCATGACAAGCCGTTGCGCCATCTCATAGAAACCCAACGCCTCAAGTCCGCCCAGGGACGAGAGTAAAAATTTCACCATTGGTTCATAAAGGAAGGACACAATAGATAAGGCCTGAAGCTTGACGCCGTAGCCAATCAATTCTTTCAATACGCTGAGTCGCCACCTGACGGGTATGCGAAATGTCCAGGCTCCAAAATGGTTGCGAAGAAACAACGCCCAACTGATGCAAACAATGAACAGATACTGCGCTGTCTGTGCCCAGGCCAGGGCAGGTAGGCCATAACGCGGCACCAGCACAACGGCGATGGCGAACTGCACAAACAAGCTGGCAATGGTGACCATGCTTCTTTGGTCGGATCGTTGCTGGCCGACAAGCGCTCCTGTCGTTGCAGCGGTCAGGCTCATCAGAATGAAGGAGATAAGCGCGTAGGGCAACAACTCACGCGCTTTAGCCAGTGATTCACCAGACGTCATAAGCGACAACCCGTAATAGGCGGGAGCCCATATAATGGCTGCGATGACGAAATAGAGGATCAGGTTTGTGAGTATCGCCGTCTCGGCATAATCGATGGCCTTGCCATCATCCTTTTTGGCCCTTGAAGCCGCGACAAAACGACCCAGTCCCGCAGCCGTGCCGATATCGGCGAGTCTGCCGAGCGATGTCGTCGCCATAACCAACGACCAGATGCCCAATGCCTCGACGCTCAAATCCTTAACAATAATTCTGTAGAGCAAAAAAAGGATGAGCCCTGAGATGAATACTTCAACAATGGACCATATGACGTTTCTGCGGAGACCGAGCTGCATATTGGAACGCCTATAATCCGTTTACTGCCAATGGAGCTACTGGCAGAGGCCTTGGTTTTATGAAAACCGCAGGATTTCCCGCATAGATACTGGCTGGCGGAATGTCCCGCAGGACTACGCTTTGTGCGCCAACAATTGATCCTTGTCCTATTGTAATGCCGGGAGCTATAAAGCTTCTGGTGGCAAGCCATGCCTGCTTTTCAACCTTGATGGGTTTCGTCACCAGAGGGAAATCCAACCGATTATAGTCGTGCGTGCCGGTGCATAAATATACATGCTGAGAAATTACAGCGTCTTCCTCAATGACAATTTTATCAAGACTGTAGAGTTCAGCAAAATCCCCTATCCAGGCTCGATCACCAATCGTGACATTCCAGGGGCAGGCAACTCGTACCGTTGGCATAATTTGAACTTTCTGGCCAACTTCCGCGCCGAAAAACCTTAGAAGAAAGCGTCTCCACCACATAAAATGAGCTTGAGGTGATGGTCTGAATAACCAGTCTTGGGCGAACCTCCAAAGCCGTTTTTTACGAGGGGATTGCTGGTCTGTTGCTATTGGCAGGCTGGCGGCTGCTAAATGTAAATCTATGTATTTTTTTTGTGATTCAGAACTCATCTTGCATTCTCCGGCTCACTGGGACTGATCTGAAATTTTCAAGATGACCCGTATGCCGTTGAGAATCTGCCGTGCCGCTTTATCCGGGGTATATTCATTAATATGGTCAATGCAGGTTTGGGTTGTCTGCTGAATGTCGAAGAATTGAATTGGAGCCTGCAGCATCTTGGCCGCAAGATCATCCCTGTCTGTGACCTTGTGGACAAAGCCCGTTTTGCCCTCGATAATAAGCTCTGGCACACAGCCGCAACGCTCACTGACAATCGCCGGGCATCCATAAGAAAGCGCTTCATTGACGACAAGCCCCCAGGCTTCGCTCAGACTGGGCAAGATCAGGCAGGTCGCTTTCTTGTATTCATCAAAAAGATCCGCACCGCTTTTCCTCCCTGCAAAGACTACAGCGTCCTCAAACTGCAGATTATGCACCAACGCGAGAAGCGATTCGCGTTCCGGGCCGTCCCCGACGATGATAAGCTTCGCTTCCGGCAATTTTTTAATGACGAGGGCAAACGCATTGATGAGCGTTCCAATATTTTTCCCTTTGGAGAGCAACCCGACAAAAAGATAGCGCGGCGCATTGGGCGATGGCGCCATGTCCAAACGGTCGGCCATGGCTTTTTCCTGAACGTAGTCATGGGGCAGCGCGGCTGCCTGGCACCGGTAAAACACATGCCGGGAATCAGCTCCATAATGAAGAACATAATCCCTGCTGCGCTGCCCATAACCGAAAACGCCGTCAACAGACGTAAAATAAATACGTTTCAGGAGGCCTTTAAAGAAGGTTTGTGGTTGGTCATATATTGTGGAGTCGCAAAACACGGCAATTTTTTTGCGTTTAAGTTTCAATGCAATGAGTTGAGCCCAATATTCAATTCTGTTGTAGCCAGTGAGCAGGATCAACTGTCCATCAGATTTGATTGTGTAGTGCAGTATTTTGAGCACCCTATTGAAAAACCCAATTTTATCGTAGGACCCCTTGAAGAGCAGTTCGAAAGGGTAACGGTGATGGGACAAATCCAGTCCTGATAAACTGGTCCGATCCCCCTGCGTTTCGGCAATCTGGTAAAATCTGATATCCAATTCTCCTGTATCATTTAATCTATGCAATGACGAAAAAACCTCTCCCTTGTACTTTGACCAAACAATATTGTGCCAGATATCGACACGGATTGGCGGCTTGTCATCAATCATAATCAGTTACCTAGTGGAACCAAACGCGGTTTAATGGCTATCGCGGGATTGCCCTTGCAAATCATAACCGCAGGCATATCGTCCTGCACAAGGCTGCGCGCCCCTATAATGCTGCCTTTGCCTATCGTAACGCCGGGGGCGACAAAACAGCCGGTGGCAATCCAGACCTGATCCTCGATGTGAATAGGTTTGGCCACAAGCGGGAAACCGATCTTTGTATAGTCATGCGTTCCTGCGCAAAGATAAACGTGCTGGGAAATAACGGCATCGCTACCAATCTGTATGGGGCCAAGGCTGTATAATTCGGCATGATCGCCTATCCAGCTCCGCGCCCCTACTTTGACTTTCCAAGGATAGGTGACCTTGGCTGTTGGACGTATGAGAACGCCTTCGCCGATTTCCGCGCCAAACAGCCGCCACCAAAACCGCCTCCAGCCAAACATAAATTGGGGCGAGGGACGGATCAGCCAATCCTGCACCAGCCACCAGAGTTGAACCACCAAAGCAGAGCGTCCACGAAACGACGGATCCATCCGAAAACGAGATAAGTCAATATATTGTGGATGCTTTTCCATGCGGCTTATCGGCCTCAGTCACGAGATGGTTGTATAATATGGGGGTCTTGATCAAACAGCATTTCCAGCGTCTGTCTTGCTTGAGCACGGTCTTCAATAAAAGTGGACTTGGTCGCATGGTGCAACTCATCAAAAATTTGGGGCGAGTTCATATGCTTCTTGATCCAATCAAGGGCAAAAGGGATAAAATCGGCATCACGTCCGAAGACTGCTCCGCATGTACCGACCTGCCCCCTGATGCAGCCCCGATCGTAGGAGAGAATCGGGACACCGTGTGCCATAGCTTCGAAAATTACCGTGGGCTGTGCTTCATTCGAATAACGAGTTGGAAAAACAAAGGCATCAATCGCTTTAAAAAAATCAGCCTTAGCCTCGCCATATACCGGACCGCGATAGTCTAATCTGTCGCCTAACTTGAGCATGGCGGCAGCAATCTTGTCCCGGTCACCGTCAGAAACCGGGGGGCCAGCCAATACGCCCTTGATGTTCAACCTTGCCGACGCCGAACTGTGGAGGATATCCAAAAACACCCCTAGTCCTTTTTCATCATTCAGATTGCTGAGCAGACCGATCACCAACGACTGGCCTTCTTGCCAGGAACGTGGCGTAGAGTGCTCTGCATCGACAAAAGCGCTATTGGATAGCACGATTGTTTTCACTCTACGCTGATATCGGTCCGCAAAACGCTGTGCCATAGTGAGGCATAGAAAAATATGGGTGGCACGTTTACCTATCACCCATAGCAGTGCAACCATTAAAAGGTTGGAGTTTTCGATATAGTCAAAGCTGTGATGGTGTATATATATAGGAAATCCAAGAATGCGAGCCACTGCGCACAGCATGAGGGTATACACAAGGCCAAACCCACCCTCGCAAGCAACATAAAAATGACGTTTTGTATGCAAACAACCCCGCAGCAAAGGCCAAAAGCCCTTCAAGGTGAGGCTCAGACGGCGGAGATGATACGGCATACCGTTTTTGGGGGAGTGGGGTGCAAGATCGATAACCGTCGTCTCATGGCTGTCTCTCAATGCACTGGTTATTTCCTGGGTAATATAAGCAAATCCATTCACCGGGGGCGGAAACTGCCCGGCAATGATGACAACAGGCCGGTTCAAGGCGTCTTACCCGCGATAATGTAGGTAGGCGCGCCTCCAATTGTCATTTCAGGTTGTTTTGCCTCAGCGCAATTGCCCATCCAGTCACACACTTTCGTCCCTGCTGGAATCTTATAGGAGGAGGACGAATCATAGTCCCAAACAACAGATATGGTCGCATTAGCTTTTTTAAACGTGTACCCCATCTGCGTTCCCTTGATATTGGTTAAGGCGCCCTCGGATGTTGTACCATCAAGGAAATAGGTCATTGCAGCATATGAGGGCACAATGATCTTTGGTCCTAATTTATCCGTTCCATGCTGAATCCTGGAATTGAGATTCCAATAGAATCCATACCCATCTGTTTTAAGTGGATCATCGCCATCCCAAAAATCGGCTACATAAAACCCCATATCCAGAGAAGCCCCCTCGCCCAACATAATGATGGTGGTTCGCACATCTCCCAATGCCTTGTTTAGATTGCCTATTCTATTAGAACAGTACCCATGCTCTGTGCCAATGAATGGAATAGGGTGGCCAATAGCTTTTACAGCGGCTTGCAATTGTTTGCGCAGGACTGCCGGAAGCCCGTTTTTTTCCGGTGGCCATTGGGGTCCATAGGGGTGAATCGATAGTGCATCGATGTATTTTCCCAAACCGGCAGCCCACAAACCATCCAGCTGTTTTGTAGCGCCTTCTTCGATAAAAAGTGTTGGGCCAGCAACAACGGCATGGGGGTCGCCTTGGTGAATAGCCTTGTACGATTGAGCATAAAATTTCACGAGACCTTCCGGGGTCCCCCCAAAACACCAGCCTTCCGCAGGTTCCCACGTGATTTGGTAATATCGTGTTTTTTGATTCTTATAATCAGCGGCAAAGGCTTGAGCCTGTGATGCGGCAAAAAGAGGGAGCGCCTTTATTCCCTGCTCGTTGAGTTCGCCAAATTTTTTGCAGGATGTCCCCTCTGTCTTCGCTTTGCGTGCCCATGCTGGCAAACCGGCCTTTGTGAGGAGTGAAAGGTGATAGGTTGTCCACTCTTTCCCCAGAAAGATTGGTTTTTCATATTCAGATGCTTTGGGTGGATGGCGTTTTCCGGCATGATCTGCCTTGTCACGTGCTTCTCTGAACTGCCCTGAAGAGTCAGGTTCCATCTGGGCCCAATCATAACCCGAAAGCATGTAACGAATGCCTAAATGCGGAATAACCACTGCAGATGTGCTGAACCCACCGAGCAAGCCAAAACGAGATAATTCGTCTCCATAATCAATGCGATTTCGCGGATCGGGAACAACCGCGTAACTGATGATGCCAGTCGGGCGTGATCCCAGACTTACCAAAGGCGATCCATCGGACAACTTGGCATTTATTTCATAATATCCGAACCTGTCAGCAGGCGCAGAATAGACATATTGCGCTTTTCCGCCCGCATTACCTGCCAACGCTATGGGTTCAGGCTTGGCAATGCTCTTCCCCAATTCATTGCGCACATCGAGTATGAGCTTCAACGTTTCGTTGTCAGCCAAGCCTGCCGCCGTAAAGGTTACTTCCACCTTTTCTCCGAGATAGAACGTGCTGGTATCTGGCCGGTTGGTGTCGGCAAACAAGGTCGGCTTTGCTTGTGCGTCCGCATTGCCAAAGACCAACAGGACATTCAGCATAAAGACTGCTAAACAAATGAATTTGGGCATGATCATTGCACGACCAACGCCTTGGCGGTTACCTGCTTTACTTCCCCTCGTGCCCAGTACAGCATGCCGGTGCCGATTCCATACCAGAGACAATCTGCTCGCTGTGAATAAATCCCAGATAAAAACCCGAAGGCAAGCATGCCTATGACAATCAAGGAACCCCATGTTCCGATGTAAACCAATTCTTGAGTATAAGTGTTTGTCTTGAATAAACGCCGCATTAGGGCAAATGCCTGAAAACCGTTGATAAAGTTGAGCAGGAGCAAGGGCGCGCCAAAAAGCACCCCCCCGACAAATAAAACGCTCATATGATTATTATGGCCGAAGCCGGTGCTTCGTACTGAGGTAACACTACCCATGCCCACAAGCTTCCCGGCCAACGCAGCGGAAGGGCCGGTCAGTTTTGTTTTTGCAGCAATCCCATTACCAAATAAGAGCTGCGTAAAAGAGGCGGTAAACTGATCAAACATAAAATGGACTTCTGCATAACGGGTCAAAGCCGTGGGATCGGCTATCATGGTTTTTCTCATAGTGAATCGTGCTGCCCAACGGTTCGTCAGGCCAGCGCCAGCACCTAAGTCGATGGCAATGATTGAGATGGCAAGCAACGCTACAAACGCGATTTTTTTTATAACCGTTGGTCGAAACACCAAAGTAGGAGCAGCCAGGAAAATTGAGGCAATCTGCCCGACTATAACGGCTAATTGCGTGCGTGTGACCGAGATCAGGATAATCGTTAAGTTTGTGGCAGCGATAAGAAGTTCCTTCGAACCAAAATGCAGCACAGCGCCAATGGCGAGGATAGCGGAGGCGGGAATTGTTGCTCCAGAAAGGTATTCATATCTTGATTTTGAGAGGTCAAGACCACTGCCCGTAAAATATACCATGAAGAAATGAAGAACCATAAAGGCCAAACAAACGTTTTTCATGTTGTTCAGCAGTGTAGCTTTATTTGGGCATAATTTTAATACAACCAAGGTGAACACTGCTGCTGTTGCATAAACAGAGAATGAGATGACATTGGTAAAAATATCCCAGGATTCTTGATCAGACCAATAGCCAACGATGGACGAAACAACAATGAATGACACACAACTTAATATAAAAAAACGAAGTTCACGAATGCGAAAATTGGAAAATAATAATTGTGTACTAGCAATACAGAACGATAAGAAATAAAAACCCCAAACAGGTGCCTGAATAAAAAAACCTTTACCTGATGAGGATGCTTTAAAATCAAGGCTGCACAAAATAATGGCCAAAAAATAATGAATAAAAAATTTCAGAGGATTGTTTGTAAGAAAATTTCCCCCTGTAATTTCATTTATTTTATTAATCATAATCAAATAATTAAATTTGCTCTGTATTATTTCTGGAAGAATTTAATAAAATTGAGACTTCTCCTTCCTGACTGATACATAAGCACAAGAATCTGAAATATTTTCATGCAGATGCAGATCAACAATGTGTTTGTTGTTTTGAGCACACTCAAAAACTCCAACACGGGCTTACTCCCCGGGCAATGGATGAAGTTGTGTTGCATATGAAAACTGAGAGGCCTGTCAGTATGGCGTGACCAATGCCGGCTTATCAGTCGGTACGGGTTTTGGCTCACGATTTTAAGGCCAGTTGGTTCCTGCAAGAGCGTATTGATGCTCGCCGTTACAAACATCTCGTCGCCAACATGATGCAGTTTGCCAATATGTTCAAAATAGCGAGGCAGGAGTTCTCTCGCTTTCTCAATAAGGCGTGACAATCCAAGTTTGCTCCCAGCAATTAATTCACCACCAAACCATTTGCAGTCTATAAACGAGTTTCCAGCTACCAGTTCAATATCCCCGATGACTTTTGCAGCGCCATACGCAGGGAAAACCTGATCCGAGATGTCATAAACAACGAGATCGGCCTTGGAAATCATCACTGTCTGCTCGTCACTAAATTTGTGATTTGCAATTACGTCCGTATCTAAAAGTATAAATCTATCCTGGTCTTCTTGAAGCAACCCAAGGCCTGCCACCAAAGCGTCTAATTTATAATGGGCGCTGAAAAAGCGTGTCCCTGCCGGGACCATAATGCTGGGTGTAATTTCAATAACTTTTAAGGACAATTGCTTATTGCTGAACCACGCTGAGACCTTTGTCCTGTTGTTGGTGAAGACAAAAAGATCAGTATCAAAGGTAGCCCGCAAGGTATTCGACAGAAGTTCGATCTGCCTGAAATAGGAATTGATTTTTTTATTCTTGTTGTTAGGAGAAGAGTGGTTTTCATCATCGATCCACATCAATGTCCCAAAATAATTCATTTCTCTTCCCTAAGCTTGATGCAGTCGTTGCGGTGATTATTGGGCTTTTGCCTTAGAGAACAAATGGTCATTCAAAGTTGGTAATGCAGCGTCAATAAATTTTGATAGTACTTGGGCGGAAGTCTGTTCTGATTCATTTCCTGCGCTTGAGGTGGTCAGCCGGATCATGCCCCCGTTTGTATGGCCCTTGACAAAAGCATTTTGAATGAGATGCAGTTTCGACATGTTCGCGTCTGCCGCAGTGAAGCCATCCTGCACAAACCAGTAATACATAAGCTGACGTGTCGTACCTTTCGAAATGGCCATTTTATTGACGTTAAGCTTTTGCCCGTCTTTCAAAGTAATCGTTTCGATGGATTTCGAGTCAATCGTCCACCCACCAGCCGGAATGCAGACGGAGGGTGAGTGTATGGCCTGATTGCTCGTGCCATCCTGCTTGGGATAGTACAACACATAAAGGTTCACTGGCGGTTCACCTGCCTTCGCGTAATCCGCCATCAGGTAATCGTCCGTGCCTAAAAGGGCCAATACTTCTCCATCAAGTTTATTTCTGCGGCCTGTCCAATCGCCGATCTGCAGGGGGTACTCGGCCAACGATTTTTGCAAAGGCACGGGTTGCACATAATGTGGGGAAAAAAGAGGTGTCGCGACGCTCACGAAAAATGCAAGAACGATGAATACGACAGCTGCGTGACTTGGCGCACCTGCCTTGGGCAAGGGTAGGGACCTCAGGGACGGCAACCGAATGCTCTCGAAATCCAGCTCTCCTTTACTGCCGATCCTTTTCATGATCTGGATCTCGAGCATCAGGATCAGGGCGCACCCCATAAAGACAATCCAGCCTTCAAAATCGTGGATCAGGCCCTCGGCCATCTTCTGGCCCCATCGGTCAACCGTCACGCCGATCAGCGCAATGCGAAAACTGTTCATGATGATGGCGATGGGAAGGGTTGAGGCAAACAGGATGGCCCGTTTCAGAAATGAGGCTTTAAACATATAGGCCAGCATGAAGCCGAGGCACATCAGCGGAAACAGATAGCGCAGGCCGTTGCAGGCCTCGACCACCTGCAGCTGGTAACTGCCCAGATCGATGACGTTGCCGTTCTGCAGAACCGAGACGCCGAGCAGCCGCAGCAACAACGTGCCCAGCGAAGTGGACATCATCTGCATGTTGAACGACATGGTGTAGTAAAAGAATTTGGGCAAAGGTGCGGCAAATAGCATCAGCATGAGCGGGCCTGCAACTAACCGCGAGGCGTTGAGGCCATAAAACAGGATAAACAGCCCTATAAGTGCGAGGATGAAAACCTGTGGCTGGAGGCCTCTTACCCCTGCAATTTGAAACAAGAACTGGGCGATCACACAGGTCGCAACAAGACCGAAGCCAAACCATGAACTTTGAGGTGCAAGGTGCTCATCGTTCATTTTGTTGCAAAGCAGGAGGAGCACGATAAACGGCACGAGATAGCCATGGCTGTATTCTTCCTGCTGCCACGCGTCGAACATGGCTGATGCCGCCTCACGAAAGATAATGAGCGTCAATATGGAAAGAATGAGCGCAAAGAACAGAGTCCTTTTCTGTTCGAGTGCTTTCGTGACGGAGTGCAAAAAAATCACATGGTCCTCATTGTTAAGCCAATTCGTTTTTGGAATTCCGGGGAAAGTAGGGGCTTAATAAGCCGTCTAGAAAAGGGACATTATGCGGCGCTACTCGCCGCAACCTGCTGTTCATACCACTGGTAAACCCGGCCGATCCCTTCGCGCAGAGGGGTTTTGGCCTGCCAGCCAAGCTGGTGTATTCGTGTAACATCGAGGAGCTTTTGGGGGGTACCATCGGGTCTGGAGCCGTCAAAGACAAGAGGGCCGGAAAAGCCCACCACTTCCTTGACCAGTTGAGCCAGTTCAGCGATGGTGAAATCAGCGCCAGAACCGATGTTGACCAAGAGCTTTTCGAGCTGTCCGGACATTCGGCAAACAAATTCCGACTCGGAGAGAGAAAGGATATGGACGCAGGCATCGGCCATATCGTCGACATGAAGAAATTCCCGCTTAGGCGTGCCGGTACCCCAGACCACTACCTTTGCATTGCCAGCCTTGTGGTTCAGTCTCATCGAGTCTGTATTGAGACCGATGGCCACCTTGATGTCGACCGGGATAGGGCCGAAACGATTCTCATCCCGTTGAATTGCGGCCAAGTCGCCGGCGACGGCCATTTTGGCAAGGTGAAACTTGCGGATCAGGGCCGGGAGGACATGCGAGTTCTCGAGATCAAAGGTGTCATTGTTGCCATAGAGATTGGTGGGCATCACCGGGATGAATCGGGTGGCATACTGGCTGTTGTAGGCCCAGCACATTTCAATTCCGGCTATCTTGGCCACTGCATAGGGCGAATTTGTCTGCTCCAGAGACCCGGTCATCAGATACTCTTCTTTCATGGGTTGAGCGCACAACTTGGGATAAATGCATGAGCTGCCCAGAAAAAGAAGATCCTTGACACCATGCAGATAGCTTTGGTGCATGATGTTGGTTTGGATCATCAGGTTATTGTAGATGAATTCGGCCCGGTAGGTGCTGTTGGCGTGAATGCCACCGACTCTGGCAGCCGCAAGAAAGACATACTCCGGTCGTTCCTTTGCAAAAAAAGACGTCACATCCTGCTGGTTGATGAGGTTCAGCTCTTTGCTGGTGCGGGTGATTATATTGGTATAACCATCCGCTTCAAGCCTGCGCATAATGGCAGAGCCAACCAGTCCCCTGTGACCGGCAACATAAATTTTGCTGTTTTTATTCATGATAATTAAAGGTCTTAAATCCTTCTGTTTTGCAGAGTGCGTCACGCTGGGCTTCGTCAAGATCGGCGCAGGTCATTTCTCTTACCAGGTCGGCAAAGCGTATTTTCGGCTTCCAACCCAATCTTTCGTGCGCCTTGGTCGGGTCACCAAGCAGTGTTTCAACTTCGGTGGGTCGAAAATAACGGGGGGCAACACGGATGATGACATCGCCTGTTTTCAACTCTCCGGCCTGGGGATTGATTTCTCGTCTTTTGGCGCAAATGCCCGAACCTTTCGGCAGCACTTCCGCTATTAAGCCGACTTCATCGACACCTTTGCCTTCCCATCTCAGGATAAGGCCCAATTCCCTGGCGGCTGCATCAACAAAATCCCTGACTGAATATTGTTCGCCTGTGGCGATGACGAAATCATCCGGTTCTTCCTGCTGCAGCATCAGCCATTGCATTTCCACATAATCGCGGGCATGTCCCCAGTCCCGCTTGGCATCCATATTGCCAAGGTATAAACATTCCTGCTGGCCCAGGGTTATGCGGGCAAGGGCTCTGGTTATTTTTCTGGTTACAAAGGTTTCGCCCCGCAGGGGTGACTCATGATTGAAAAGGATGCCGTTACAGGCATACATGCCGTAGGCTTCGCGATAGTTGACCACGATCCAGTAGGAATAGAGTTTTGCCACCGCATAGGGAGAGCGGGGATAAAAAGGAGTTGTCTCTTTTTGCGGAATTTCCTGAACCTTGCCAAACAACTCCGAGGTCGACGCCTGATAAAATTTGGTTTTTTTGGTTAAACCGAGGATCCGAATGGCCTCCAGAAGACGCAGGGTCCCCAGGGCATCAGAATTTGCAGTATATTCCGGTTCTTCAAAGGACACTGCTACATGGGATTGAGCAGCCAGATTGTACAATTCATCGGGCTGAACCTTTTCAATAATATGGATGAGGCTGGACGAGTCGGTCAGGTCGCCGTGATGCAGTGTGAAGTTCCGCTCCTTTTCGTGGGGATCCTGATACAGATGATCGATTCTGGCCGTATTAAACATCGAGCTTCGGCGTTTAACGCCGTGCACCTCATATCCCTTCTGCAACAGAAATTCAGCGAGATAGGCGCCGTCCTGTCCTGTTACTCCTGTTATTAACGCTTTCTTCTTCATTGCCTTATAGCCTTTTGTCGTGATTGATAGTGCTGCTGGTTGCCGCCATTTTACTGCTCCACTCGGCCGTAGCTGTCTTCAAACCGCTTAATATCATCTTCGCCGAGGTAGCTGCCGGACTGAACCTCAATGAGTTCAAGCGGTATCACACCAGGATTTTCCAGGCGGTGGGTGACACCAAGGGGAATAAAGGTCGACTCGTTTTCGCTGAGGATGAACACCGTTTCACCTTTTGTGATCCGGGCCGTGCCTTTAACCACAATCCAGTGCTCGGCCCGGTGGTGATGCATTTGCAGGGAGAGAATGGCTCCCGGTTTAACCGTGATGAGCTTTACCTGGAAGCGCTCGCCGCTGGTCACTCCTTCATAGGAGCCCCACGGTCGAAAAACTCTGCGATGGAGGTTGGCCTCATGGCGTCCTAGAGTCTTGAGGCGGGTTACAATCCTTTTGACATCCTGAACACGATTCTTTGGGGCAACAAGAATCGCATCGATTGTTTCAACGATGATGGTGTCGTCGAGACCTATAGTAGCTACGAGTCTGCTGTCGGCATAAATAAACGAATTTTTAGTGTCTTCCAGGATCACATCGCCGTGGGAGACATTGCCGTTTTGGTCCTGATTGCCAACATCCCATAAGGCTGACCATGAACCGATGTCATTCCATCCCACATCAATGGGGATAACCGCGCCTTTATCAGTCTTCTCCATGACCGCATAGTCAATGGAATCACTGGGGCAGGCAGAAAACGCATCCTTACCGATGCGGGTAAAATCGAGATCCTTTTTCGCGCTTTCAAGGGCAAGTCTGCATTGTTCATACATTGCAGGATCATGTGTCTTCAGTTCATCGATAAAGAGGGAAGCCCGAAACATGAACATGCCAGAGTTCCACGAATAGGCGCCATCGGCGAGGTATCTTTCTGCGGTTGCAAGATCAGGTTTTTCGACAAATTGGTCAATTTCAAAAGTCGTATTGGCGCTGCCTGGTACCTGAGCTCCTTTTTTAATGTAGCCGTAACCTGTCTCGGGGTTTTCCGGGACGATTCCAAAGGTTACCAATCTTCCTTGCTTCGCTACTTTTTGCCCTTGCACCACAGCTTTACGGTAGGCTGCAACGTTTTCAATCAAGTGGTCGGCAGGCAGAATAAGAAGCGTTGCATCATGAGAAAATCCCTCAACGTGGAGTGCCGCAAGGGTTGCAGCCGGGGCCGTGTTCCGTCCGACCGGCTCCAGAATGATCGCTGCGGCTTCAATGCCGACCTGGCGGAGTTGTTCCGCTACTAAAAACCGGTGGTTTTCATTGCAGAGAACAAGAGGCGGGCCGACCTCCTCCATGCCGGCAAGACGCAAGGCGGTCTGCTGAAGGAGCGATTTATCGCCGGTTAAGGCCAATAATTGTTTGGGGTACATATCCCGGGAAAGGGGCCATAATCTTGTCCCGTTACCGCCGCATAGTATTACAGGAGTGATCATTAACGAAAATTCCTTATAGATAAAAAAATTATATTTGGGCCAGGCTGCTGGTCAGCATCTGCAAAAAAGACAACGCTCTCTTGGGACATGCACAAGGTGTGAGCACGTTACCTTATTCATAACCATTTGGATTTTTCGACTGCCAGTTCCAGGCGTCCCGGCACATTTCCTCGATTTTCATTCCAGCTTCCCAGTCGAGTTCCCGTTTGGCCTTATTAGGGTCGGCGTAGCAGGCAGCAATGTCTCCGGGACGTCGAGCAACAATTTTATAAGGGACTTTACGGCCTGATACTTTTTCAAAGGCCTGCACCATTTCAAGGACACTATAGCCTTTCCCTGTTCCCAGGTTGTAAATCACAACGCCTGGATTTGTTTTTAACTTTTCGATAGCTTTGATATGTCCCAGAGCAAGATCAACTACATGGATATAATCCCGCACACCGGTGCCGTCAGGCGTTGAATAATCATTTCCGAATACGGCCAGCTCCGACCGTTTACCTACTGCAACCTGAGCAATAAAAGGCATCAGATTATTGGGGATATCGTTGGGGTCCTCACCAATTTGGCCGCTGGCATGGGCGCCAACCGGGTTGAAATAACGCAACAGCGCTATGTTCCAGGTGTTGTCGGCTGTTTGGAGGTCTTGCAGGATATATTCAATGAACAGTTTCGAGTTGCCATAGGGGTTGGTGGCGGCCAAGGGAAACTTTTCGGTGATCGGCAGTTGGGCCGGGTTGCCGTAGACTGTTGCTGAAGAACTGAACACGATATTCTTGACGTGATAAGCGGCCATTATTTCGCATAACACCAGAGTGCCGACGATGTTATTCTTATAATACATCAAGGGCTTGGCGACCGATTCACCGACGGCTTTCAACCCAGCGAAATGAATGACCGAGTCTATGTCGTTCTCCTGAAAAATCAAATCCAGGCTCTGGCGATCCTGCAGGTCATATTCGTAAAATTTTATAGTTTTCCCTGTCAGTACTTCCACTCTCCGGAGAGATTCTTTTTTGCTGTTCGAAAGATTATCGACAACAATAACCTGGTAACCTGCCTGGAGAAGCTCCAAACAGGTATGGCTGCCGATATATCCGGCGCCGCCGGTGACAAGTATTTGCATTGTCCCTACCCGTTAATTCTTCAACATGAGGTTGCTGAGCATCGTCTGCTCAAGAAAAGGGAGTAACTCGTCTCTTAGTTCCGGCCGTTCAAGTGAAAAAGCCAGATTGGCCATCTGCCAGCCGGCTTTGTCGCCGCAGTCAAATCGTTTTCCCTCGAATTTGTAGCCGAAGATAGGCTGCTTTTCGAGGAGGATGGACATGGCGTCGGTGACCTGAATCTCATTGCCTGCTCCCACAATCCCCTTGCCTAATATTTCGAAAATTTTCGGGGTCAGGATATAGCGGCCAATGATGGCCAGATTAGATGGCGCCTCTTCCTGCTTGGGCTTTTCGACCAGGCCTTTGATCTTAATCACGTTGTCCATACAGGATTCAGGATCAATGATACCGTACCGGGAGGTCTCTTCGGGGCTTACTTCTTCAATGGCGACAATGGAAGCGCGCAACCGGTCGAACTGGTCCATCATCTGGGACAGAACAGGCACGTCCGACTGAATAACATCATCGGCGAGGAGCACGGCAAACGGCTCGTCCCCGATGATGTTGCGTGCGCACCAGATGGCATGACCAAGCCCCAAAGGCTCGTTTTGCCGAGTGTAGACGATGGTGCCTGTAGTCGGCACGACGGATTCTACAATTTTAAGAAGAAGGTCTTTGTTCCGTTCCCGCAGCATATTTTCCAACTGGTACGACCTGTCGAAATGGTCTTCAAGGGCACTCTTGCCTTTGCCTGTCACAAAGATGATTTCTTCTATTCCTGAAGCCAGCGCTTCTTCAACCGCGTATTGAATGATCGGTTTGTCTACCAAAGGCAGCATTTCTTTGGGCATGGCTTTGGTTGCCGGAAGAAAACGTGTGCCCAAACCTGCAACGGGAAAAACAGCTTTTCGAATTTTCATTTTCAATCCATTACTTCTCTGGAAGTATTCTTAAAATTTCCTCTGTACACGGCAAGGGGTAACCCTTGACCGAAACGATGTCCGCGCAAGAAAAGGCCGTTCGTACCATCTTGAATCATTTCGAAGCAATTGAGTTGGATGGAACCGAGGCACTCTTCAGCACAAAATCATCTCAATGCGAGACCCAACATAAACATTGAATTGTTTTGATAATGTGATGATTTGGCTAAATAATGATTTTAATTTTTAGCATACTGAAAGGCTTAGAAAATATTATGTGAGGGTAAGAAATATGACCTTAGATGTTGACGAATCATGTAACTGTATTTGTTCTCGCATACTGTTCACCTTGGAAAAATTGATGAAATATCAAATTATTAGCCGATCAGTGCCGCTGCCTGTATGGGGCATGCCGACCGGCTAGAGTCTTCCAGGTGTGCAAAACTCTTCGGGGGATCAGGTCGTCTTGATTTCAGTGGTTGAAATGGAATGGAAGTATCGGAAGGAGTAGCAGGGGAGAGGAGAACAGCTTTGCAGGATTAACCGATGCCATTGAGGGGTCGGCTCGAATTCAGATTATAGAACTACCTCGAACAGTTCGCGTTCCGTGCCATGGTAGATCGAAAAAAGAGAGAATGTATAATGGTCGTTTTGCAGGAGAGATATAACCTCCGGGATCCGGTTGGTCTATATCACTATTCGAGGACTGTCGGAATTGCGTTGCGTTAAAAGATGTTACGAGAGTCAGGATTGTCTCTGATTTATGAATAGAACATATATTGCCACCGATCAGAGCCCGCAACCTTCCCGCCTTAGAACGAACAATTTTTCCGCGGCACGTAGGGTAAGCTTGCAAGGCTCATAGGGTGTTGTGGACTGTTGGAATTCCTGGAGGAGCATAGCCTAAATGTCCCGGTAAGGCTATCAGCCCCTGAAAACACGACAAGAATTGTCGTGTAATTAAACCGTGTTACGAACATCAAATAAATTCATGCGCTGTTTGATCACTGATTACCATCAAGCTTCAGCCAGTTTCAAAAGGCTCAATAGTAATCAGAATCACGGTTGAACATAATCTGCGGGTTTATCAATGCGCCTTGGAAATAGCCCATTGAGCCCATTCGTATTGACTGGTCGAGAGGTCGTCTTTTTTATTGTCCACAAATTTTGACAGCGCTGTGGGGGAATCGAAAGAGATTGAGTAATAGCCATTGGCATGCGCGCCCCTGCCAAGAAGAGTGGCTTTGCCGGTCTGATCGATACCTACCATCAAATCGTGGTTTTTATAGATGGTGGTATCGGCTGTTCGAGTGACAGTGCCGTATTTAGCCTGGAGATAAGAGCGGTAGGTAAATCCAGTAACTATAAGAATCAGCACCAATGCAAGGGTAGAGGCAACCCTGGCATATTGGGTGTAGCTCTGTGGATTGAAAATGTCACTTGCGGACAAACGAATGTGGCGCTTGATGGCCTGATGAATGTCGGCCTGCCGCGCTAGGCAGGGTTGCACAGCCTTGCCTGTAAAGTTTTCAATGTCGGTTATGGCTTCGCTGTCCGAGGGGTCGGACATGGCAACTTTCAGGATTGTGTACCTGTCAAGCCCAAGGGGAAACACTTCGTATTTATTGCAGAGATATCTAGGGAGTAAATTTTTTTCCGCAGGATTGTATTCCTGCTCAATAGCGACAATCGGTAGTTCAAATTGTGCAGCCAGGGTTTCCAGTAATTGATCGCTAGTGATGGCACCCATTTTCACCAAGATTCTCCCAAGCCTGCGGTTGCCACCCACCTGCATTTTCAAAGCACGATTGCAGTTTTCTTCGGTGATTAGCCCGGAATGGATCAGAAGTTCGCCTAAACGTTTTCTTGGGGCAGACATGGTATCTCTCCTATGTGTGTAATAAGGGATTTCATGGAATCACCAGGCTGGGTAGTGCTGACACCCGACCTTTATTTTTGAATTATATGACATCTAGGATAGGAAGAAAAGGGGGCGCTTACTCGATATGTAAAAAAAAAGCTGATGTCTGACCGATTTCGAATATTGATTGGAGACATAGCGAAAGAAGCTGAGCATTGTACACGAGCCTTTGTCGAGCATCAAAAAGGGGAGGTTGCTGAGCTGAATATTCAGATTGCCGCAGGTAGCGCACACATTCTCACCGGAGAATAAACCTCAGCTCACATGGTTGCTAAAATCAAATTTAGAGGCGGCAAAATGCTTCTTTTTTTCGGTTTCCGGAGGGTCATTTATCGATGCTGAAAAGGGGGCAATTTTGAACGCTGATCGCCACCACTTGTCCGTTTCTTCCTTAAATACAAAAGGTGTTGATAAATAAATAATAGAATTTAAACGGTTTTCTAATAAAGCTAAAGTAAAAATCTTTCTTGCTTAGAGCAACTGAAAGTCAGATTATTTTTATTTTTTTCTCGCATTCAATTCATGACTCAAGTTCATGAAAAAAGCTGGCTAGTTAAAAAAATGAGCATCAAGCGGACGTAATCACTTCATGTTACAGCAACAGGTTTACATTATTAATGTCGTTCTTATGGCCCTTGACGCCTTGCTTGTCATCGTTGCGGGTTATTCAGCGTACAATGGATGCCTTTTTTATGAATTCACTGTTGGTGTTGAGCCAGTTCCCGATCAATTTACCTTCCTGGCATCAATTCTTGGTGTGATGTTCATTAATAACTATTTTCTTGGTTATTGGGGACTTTACGGAGACAAGGCCCCGACCCGCCTCGCCACCGTTTTGTTCTCCATTCTGAAGGTCGTCCTGATCAATTTTATACTTCTGAGTGCTACCTTTTTTCTTTTTGAACCAGCATATTATCCACGCTTTTTTCTCTTATTGTTTTCGGTCTTAACTTTTGTGTATATCGCCGGATTTCGCACTCTTTCGACGCTTTATATTGTCAAGTTCGCAGGGAAAGGTGCTCAGACAAGAAAAATCTTGATAGTCGGAGATCTCGAAAGAGTGAGAGCCGTTACTCATGCTCTGCAGAAACAGTTAAGTTGGGGGCATGATATTATTGGCAGACTCTGCGAAAAAGATGATGAAAAATACGAGGACAACTGTCTCGGTTCCATAGATGCTTTGCAAGATATATTACGTGAGATGCCAGTTGACGAGGTCGTATTTGCCTTAACCGGAGACCGGGGGACCAATCTGCGGGAATATTTGCGTATCTGCAAAACAATGGGGGTGTCTGTCAGGATTCTCCCGGCGCTTTGGAATCCGGGGGAATATGCCATTACGGTGGAACACTGCCAGGGCATGCCCTTTATCAACCTTCAAGCTGACAGTTTCAACGCAAACGGCCTGCTCTATAAACGTATTTTGGATATCGTCGGGGGCACGGCGGGATTCTTGATTTTTCTTTTTGTGTCTCCTTTCATCGCTCTTGCCATTAAGAGTGATTCGCCAGGGCCTGTGATTTTCAAACAGAATAGAAAAGGACAACATGGGCGAATCTTTGAACTTTATAAGTTCAGAACCATGTACGAAAACGCTGAAGAGATGAAAAAAGAGCTGATGAGCAGTAATGAAATGAACGGTCACATGTTCAAGCTGGAAAACGACCCGCGCATCACCCGGGTCGGGAAATGGCTTCGGGCAACCTCTCTTGATGAGCTGCCCCAATTTATCAATGTGCTGAAGGGTGAAATGAGCCTGGTGGGCACTCGTCCTCCCACCGTTCAGGAAGTCGAACAGTATCAACCGGAACACTTGAAAAGAATTGCTGCTAAGCCTGGCATCACAGGATTATGGCAGGTTTCCGGCCGAAATAAGATCAACGATTTTGAAAAGGTCGTAGAGCTTGATTGTCAATATCTTGATAACTGGCATTTCTCAGATGATCTCAAGATATTAGTGAAGACTCTTTGGGTTGTCTTGCGAAGAAAAGGCGCGTCATGAAAACTGAATTCTTTAAAAAAAAACCTGGAATACTGATTACGGGGCACAAGAGATCAATATGAAAATGTATCAAATGAAAAATATACCGATTGTCATCATTCTTCTGGGCCTCCTTTGCGCTTGTTCAAGCTCAGAAGAGAAGAAAATGAGTTTTTATGCCAGAGGTGTAAAGCTCTACGAACAGGGGGATTTGATAAAATCAAACATTGAGTTGAGCAATGCGCTGCAGCTCGATCCGGACTTTGCTGATGCCTTCTATATGAGGGGCATGGTGGAGTTGAAAAAGGGCAATCCGCAAAAGGCTTTTGGAAACTTTAACGGCGCAGTGGAGAAAAACCCGAACCATATAAAAGCGCAAATTGAGCTGATTAAACTTTTTCTTGCAGCAAAAATGCAGGAGAAGGCCGAGGAAAAACTACAGGCGGTTTTTAAGATAGAACCCCAGAACCACGAAGCGCTCTCTTTGCAGGCCAGGTTATTGCTTGGTGCCGGAAAAATTTCAGAGGCCTTTGAAGTTCTGCAGGATCTTTTAGGTAAAGGGTATAAGAAACAGGCGGTGTATCAGATGCTTGCAGCGATATACCTTGATAAGAAAGATTTTGACGGTGCTGAGAAGTTCCTCTTGGAGGGAATAAAGGAAAATCCTGAATCTACTGACCTGAAGGCGTATCTGGCCAATGTATATGATATGCAAAAACGGACGGATGATGCCATTGCCGTAATAAAAGAACTCATCGCGCTTGAACCTGATAAGGATGTTCATAAAATGGCTCTGGCGCGGCTTTTCTGGAAAACAGAGCGTAAAGATGAGGCGCGAAAATTTCTTGATGCGGCACTTGCCAATGATCCGAATAATTTTCGCTTATGGAAAACGGCAACATCCTTTTACCTCTCTGTGCATGAAGAGGCTGTTGCCGAAGAAACCCTGTTGAAAAGTATTGCTGTCAACCCGGATAGCTTTGAACCGCGTTTTTCGCTGCAGCAGGTGATGGTCCAGCAGGGCCGTTTTGACAAGGCCTTGCAGGTTTTGCAGGATTGTTTGAAGCTCGATAAGAATCCGGCAGCGCCGGGCATTATTGATACACGCATCAAGCTTGCTGATATTTATTTCCTGCAGGGAGATATCGACAGTGCCGAGGAACAGGTGCTCGCCGCATTGAAAGAGAATCCCAAAAGCATTGAGGGGCTCTATCTGAAAGGCAGAATTGATCTACTGACCGGCAGCCTTGATAACGCGGTTACAGGGTTTCGACAGGTAGTTAGCGAACGCCCCGATTTTGTCGACGCGCACCTGCGTCTCTCCGAGACGCTCCTTCGCAACAAACAGGATGAACTGGCCGTTGCCGCGTTGCAGACAGCCAGGAAGGCGAATCCTGAGGATACGAAAATACCGGCTGTCCTGGCGCGAATGCTCAAAATGAAAGGGGATATATCAGGTGCTGAAGACGTTCTGCGTAAGGTTGTTGCCGAGCATCCCGATGACCAGCGTCTTAAGGTTGACCTGGGGAGCTATTACTCTGAACAGGCCAAATATGAAAAAGCCGAAGCAATTTTTATGGAAATCGTGGAGAAGGCGCCTGCTATTGCTGCAGGCTATGTAACACTCGGGCAGCTGTATTCGCAGCAGGGTGATAAAAGCAAGGCAATAGCAATGGTTCTTCGGGGGTATCAGGCCAATCCGGATTCATCGGTGCTGCTTGAAGAACTGGTCAAATTCAACCTCGCTGCCGACAAATACGATGCCGCCCTGGATGTCTGCCGGCAAAGGATTACTAAACGGCCAGATGACGTTGTCGCTCAAAACCTTCTTGGCCGCATCTATCTGACCAAAAAGGATTTCAGCAAGGCTGAAGAGGCTTTTAACAAAGCGGTCTCGCTCCAGCCGCAATGGCAGGAGCCGCAGAATAATCTTGTCACCCTTGCCCTTCTACAGGGAAAAGTCGAAGCTGCCATTGAAAAATTGCAAACAGGCATCGCTGCCAACCCCCAGAACAGCGCCGCCTATGCAACCTTGGGAGCTTTGTACGAAAAAAGCGGTAATGCGGAAAAGGCTATGCAGGTTTATGAGAAGGCGCTGGCAGCCATCCCGAACGATTGGGTTTCGGCCAACAATCTGGCCTTTCTGCTCTGTGAGCAAGCAACAACCAACGATGAGAATATAAAACGCGCCTTAAAGCTGGCCAAGCTGGCTTTGAAATTAAATCCAGAAAATCCTACGGTTCTTGATACGGTCGGCTGGAGTTATCAGCGGTTTGGCGATCACGAAAAGGCGAGGGGATATACGGAAAGAGCCCTCGGTCAGAATCCGGAACAGCCCCTGCTGAATTATCATCTGGGTATGATCCTCCACTCCATGGGGAAAAAAGACGAAGCTAGGGAGCAACTGAAGAAGGCTGTCGGGAGCGGGGGAGACTTTCCATGGAAAAGCAAAGCGCTGGAAACATTGAATCTTTTATCATAGATTCTCCATTTTATGACACGGCACAACATGAAAAAACACACTAAGAGTTTTCTGGGCGGTTTTATAAAAGGTCTGGTCCTGTTCTTTTGTATCCTGCAGGTACCGTTCGCTGCCCATGCTGATGAGCACAAACCAGGCTCTGGGCAGATGCCTGTTGCAAAACAAGAGGATTACACCATTGGTGCTGGTGATATTCTAGATATCATGGTCTGGAAAAATGAAGAACTGACCAAAAAACTGCAGGTCCGTCCTGACGGCAAGATTTCCCTGCCTCTTGTGGGTGAAATCTCGGTTGAGGGCAAAAAGGTCAAAGAGCTTTCAGACCAGTTGCAGGAAACCTTTTCAAGGTTCGTGACCGGCCCGACGATCTATGTTTCGGTCATGCAGGTGAACAGCATGAATGTGTACGTTATTGGCCGGGTCAATGCACCCGGCGTCAAGCCGATCATGGGCAAAATAAATGTACTGCAGGGGTTGGCCATGGCCTCCGGTCTGACTCCTTTTGCCGAAGGCAATCATATAAAGATTTTTCGCACTGAGACTGATGGGAAAACCTCTATAATTGATTTTGATTACGATGATGTCTCGCGCGGCCGCAATTTGCAGCAGAACATTATTCTGAAGCGGGGTGACGTCATTGTTGTTCCATGATACGACAGTGCCCGCTAGAGATTTGTTTTGCCGAATTTCACAAGCTGCTTAAAAAACATGCCAACTTTTTTCGTGTTAGTGGTGGCACTGCTTGCTTGTTTTGTTGAGGCTCACTCGGTGAATGGAGCGGAAGTTACCGTTACCCCTTCAATTGCTGCAGGGGCAGTTTATAACGATAATGTCTACTTCACAGACAAGGATAAAAAGGGCGATTTTTACACTATCGTTTCCCCGGCATTCCAGTTGCGGCAACGCGATGAACGCAAAGAAATCGGCATGAAAGCTAAAGTCGACTCTTATTCCTATGCGGAAAGAAGTGAGCTCGACAGCGTTGATCCGGAACTTTCGGCCAATGGCAAATATGCCTTGAGTCCGGTCTTGTCAGCCAACGCCTCCGGTCTCTACAAAATAGATCATCAGCAAGACCGAGCCCTTACGTCATCGGGCCTTATTTCCTCCAACTCAAAACGTGAGCAAGTCCAGGAGGCTCTTGGTTTGGACTGGATGCTCTCCGAATTGACTACTATGGGCGCTAAGGTGACTCTCGGCAATATACGATACGCAGATAAAAATTACTCCGGCACTGCATCGCAGAGCTATAACCTGGAAATTAAAAGCAACCTCAGCAAGTTTGTACCTGAAACCACTGGCTTGATGAATCTGACCCGTAGTCGCTACGACTATGATCTTTCGCAATCCAACTACACCACTGCAACAGTCGGGGTAGGGAAAAATCTGAATGAGAAATACAGTGTCACCGCCTGGGCCGGCCCATCACTTATTGAGACGGCGTATAAAATCGCCGCTATTCAAGAAAGTCAGGAATGGGGAGTAACGGCCCATTGCGCACTTGATGGGAAATTTGAAAAATCCACCATGAATCTTTCCTTTGCCTACGATCTGCAACCGGACAGCTACAATAGTGCCAGTGTCAAGCGAGCGGCCTTGCAGGGGAATTTTTTAAGAAAAATCACATCTGAACTCGGGCTTGGCATTACGGCCAGCTGTTTTCGCAACGACTCGTCTGCCAAGGGAAATATTTCGACCAATGATATCAATGGGAACACGTTTAATATATCCCCCCGTATTCTGTATCAAATCACCGATGACCTGGGGCTGGAGGCAAATTATCTTTTTTCCCGTATTGATAACGACAATGCAGCCAACAGCAGAACGCAGAACAGTATCTTCATCCAGCTAACCTGGAGCCACAGCATCGACAAGAGTGATTTAACGCATTTGCTGTAATTCTTGCCTCAGCAGAGCCTTGCAATATATTCACGGAGAGAAAAATTTGGAAAATACAACGATACGGCTACAGGATATTTTAGCCATAATTAAGAGACGAAAATTAATTATTGCAATTCCTTTTCTGACTATTTTCATTATTGCTACTGCTGTCACCCTGCTACTGCCCCCTATATATAAGTCCTCTGCTACAATACTCATAGAAGAGCAGGAAATTCCTGTTGAATATGTCCATACAACGGTAACAAGTTACGTCGAGAAGCGTCTGCAGGAAATTAAACAAAAAATCATGAGCACCACTCGCCTGCAGGAGGTGATAGATAAGTACGAGTTATATACTGATCTGAAAAACAGGAAAACGAACGAAGAAATCATTAAAAAGATGCGGGATGACATCGACTTGAAACTAATCAGTGCTGAGGTCATTGATAAACGCACAGGGCAAAACACCAGCGCTACCATTGCCTTTACCTTGTCCTATGTGGGAAAAAACGATGCCGCCAAGGTTCAGCGCGTGGCCAGTGTTCTGGCTTCTCTCTTTCTTGAGGAAAACATCAAGGTGCGGGAAAAACAGGTACGGGAAGCCTCAACTTTTTTTGAAGAAGAAAAAAATAAAATAGAGAAGTTTATCCATGATTTTGAATCTAAAATTTCCTCTTTTAAAGAAGCACATATCAACGAACTGCCCGAATTGATGCCAGTCAACATGCAGGATATGCATGCAACTGAGATCAATATTGAAAGATCCTCCGATCAACTGCGCAGTTTGAAGGAAAAAGAAGCTTATCTGGTTGCTGAGGTTGCGTCAATTTCTCCGCAGATTGTCGATCAGGAAAGGCTGAGTAAACTCAAACTTGAACTGGGGCGCCTGACAACCCTATATTCGGATGAATATCCCGATATCATTAATTTTAAAAAAGAAATTGCGGAGATCGAAAGAAGCCTGCAGGGCAAGACCTCACACAACGATATTGCCTCAGGAAAGGGGAAACCGACAAACCCGGCCTATATCAGCCTTTCATCTCAACTGAACAGTGTCCGCTCTGAAATATCTTCCGTGAAACAGCAACTGGCAACATATGAGCAACAGATCAGTAAGTTGCGTGGATATATCAAGGCAACTCCTGTTGTTGAGCAGGAATACAGAAAATTGCTCATGGAACGGGACAGCCATAAAATAAAGTATGACGACCTGATGCAGAAATTCATGGAAGCCCGTGTGGCCCAGGGGCTTGAAAAGAACCAGAAAGGCGAGCGCTTTACCATGATTGACCCACCTCTCATGCCGGAGAAGCCTTATAAACCAAATCGTCTCGCTATTTTCCTCATCGGTATAGTCCTTGGAATGGGATGTAGTCTTGGGCTAACGGCTATGCTTGAATTAACTGACGATACCATTCGGGATGGCAAAGTGTTGAGCTTTGCTACCAATGTTCCAGTCTTGGCCGTTATTCCTGCAATCTACACAGATGGTGAGCTGGCTGGACAAAAGAAACGACATGTCATGACCTATATATTAGTGGGGGCTTTTGTAATCCTCGTACCCGTGATTTTGCATTTATTCGTGATCGATGGTTACGTGTTCTGGGCAAAATTGATGCGCAATTTGAACTTGTAGTTTTTTTGTGGCAGAGAGAAAAATGAATACGGCGCCATTGAGCAACTCTATGATACCTTTGATTGTCCTTTGAAAGGAGAAGGCCGAGATTATGAAATTGCAACAATCCATTGAAGGGGCAAAACAGCTACGAGTCAATGAAGCAATAGATGAAAATGACTGGGTCGATTCAAGCTCTTCCGCTGAATCGTTTTTGCAAAAGGAATCCTTCGCCTATATTCTTTCCAGGCGGGTATCTGTTGATAAAAAGAAATTTAAAGAAAAACGTTTTGTTGCCGCACTGCCCGAAACTTCCGAGTCCGATTCGTATAAAATCCTCCGGACTCAGATCCAGCAGAGGACCAAGGATAAAGGCTGGAATACGATCATGGTGACAAGTCCCCATCCTGGTGCTGGAAAGACACTTACAGCTGTCAACCTTGCCATTTCCATGGCTCAGGAATTTCACCAGACTGTTATGCTTGTGGACTGCGATCTGCGCAGGCAGAATATCCATAAATTGCTGGGATATGAAAGTAACCGAGGTCTTGCCGACCATCTGCTTGAAAATATATCTCTTTCCGAACTTATCGTCTCTCCGGGAATAAATAAATTGACCATTATCTCCGGTGGCAAGACCATTGAAGGCAGCACGGAACTGCTTGGTTCTTCAAAGATGGAGCAATTGGTCGCTGAAATGAAAAGCAGATATCAGAATCGATATATCATTTTTGATGTCCCTTCCATGTTGCAAGGGGCAGATGCCATCGCCTTTCTTCCTTATGTTGACAGTGTTCTGCTGGTTGTCGAGTCCGGTAAGACGTCCATGACAGAAAGCAGGACGGCTTTGGAACTGATTCCCCCGGAAAAACTCCTCGGTTTTGTTTTGAACCGTCATGCTAATGTCTCCGGACAGGTTTGAAAGACCGTATTGAAACGCCAATATATTGGTAACGTTTCTCTGAAATAATCCCGCGCCATTTCCCAATCTAACTACCATGCCTGTCTATGAATTCACAGCCCTGACCAGTACGGGCAAAAAACTGAAGGGTGTCATCGATGCAGACTCGCTGACGTCCGCCCGGCAAAAGATCCGAGGCCAAGGCAATTATCCGGTGGAGATTAACGAAACCTCCGCCACTGTTGTCGCCACCAGAACGTCTTTGCTCTCGGTGCGGTTTGGCCAGCGCGTGAAACCACAGGAAATCCATGTTGTCACCCGGCAACTGGCGACACTGCTCGGTGCCGGCATTCCACTGGTGCCAGCCCTCAACGGGCTGATCGAACAGACCGAGAATCGCTCGCTCAAAACTGTTCTTGCCCAGATCAAAGATGCGGTCAATGAGGGTAATTCTTTGACCTCTGCCCTGACGGATCACCCTCGGCTCTTCTCCAAAGTCTATGTCAATATGGTGAGCGCCGGCGAGGCTTCTGGCTCGCTCGATGTGGTGCTCGACCGACTGGCGGAGTTCGGTGAAACCCAGCACGCCCTCCGGTCCCGTGTCAAGGCGGCCATGCTCTATCCTTTATTCATGGCGGTGGTTGGCATCATCGTCCTATTTCTGCTGATTACCTTCATCGTGCCCAGTATCACTTCCGTCTTCGCGGGCTCAAAGCAGGCGCTGCCGCTGCCCACAGTGATACTTATTGGCATCAGTTCCTTTCTTAAGCAGTTCTGGTGGGTGGTGCTGTTCGTCGTAGGGGCGGTGATTACCGTACTCAGTTGGCATATCGGCACCCCCGCAGGGAGACTGCAATGGGATCAACTTAAGCTGTCCCTTCCCGGATTCAGTGACCTCAGCATCAAGACTACCTCCGCCCGTTTCTCCCGAACCCTGTCGAGCCTCCTTCAGTCCGGCGTATCCTTGATAATCTCACTCCAGATCGTCAAGAATATTGTGGACAATGTCATCCTTGCCGACATCATCAACAAGGCTTGCGACGAGTTGGAAAAAGGAATAAGCCTCTCCCAGTTTTTCAAGGGCAATAAATATTTTCCACCAATGCTGGTGCAGATGATGGCGGTGGGGGAGCAGAGCGGCACACTGGATAAAATGCTGGCCAAAGCTGCGGACAGCTATGAGAAGGAGGTCGAAGTGAAAGTCCTGGCCCTAACCGCTATGATCGAGCCAGTAATGATTTTGTCGATGGGTCTGGTGGTTAGTTTCATCGTCGTTTCCATCCTGCTGCCCATTTTTGAAATGAACCA
>CAZSIJ010000015.1:0-71398 GCA_964607065.1 uncultured Desulfobulbus sp.
AAAATAGAAGAAATTTCCTCAAGGTGGCCGGTATTTCAACACTGGCTGGCCTTGGTGGTACCGCTGTAGTTGACCGGCTGGTTGCAGGTTCGAGCATCGCTCAAGCCTCTACCGCAGCAAGTCCTAAAGTTGATCATACTGAAGGCTCTAAAGGACATGGAGAACAGAAAAACCTAAGCGCTAATCGCTACGGCATGATCATCGATATTAAAAAGTTCCAACAGGATCCATCTCTTGGAGAAAAAATAGTTTCTGCTTGTCATACGACTCATAATGTACCTCAATTTCCTGATAAGAAAGACGAGATCAAATGGATCTGGATGACACATTTTGAGAATGCCTTTCCACAAAGCAACAACCTTTATCGGGATGAGGCTACAGCAAAACACCAGCTTCCAATCCTGTGCAACCACTGCGAACAACCGCCATGTGTCCGCGCTTGTCCCACCAAGGCGACATTCAAAAACAAAGATGGTATTATAATGATGGATTACCATCGTTGTATCGGCTGTCGTTTTTGCATGGCTGCCTGCCCGTATGGGAGTCGGAGTTTTAACTGGCGAGATCCAGAAAAATTTGTGCAGAACGCGAACCATATCTATCCTAGGAGAATGCGGGGTGTCGTTGAAAAGTGTAATTTTTGCGATGAACGTGTAGGTGAGGGTAAACTTCCTGCCTGTGTCGAAGCTTGCGGAGAAAGCAAGGCGATTGTCTTTGGTAATCTCAACGATCCTAATTCCGAGATTAGAAAAATGCTGAAAGATAATCATACGATTCAGCGGAATCCTGCTCTCGGCACCCTTCCTTCAGTCTTTTATATTGTATGAGGCCGCCATGTTTGAAAAAGCATTAAAAGGAAATAATTATTACTGGATGTGGCTGGCCTTTCTCGGCTTTTTTATAGCCATTGCAGCTGTCTGTTACCTCAGACAATATTTTTATGGATTAGGTCTAACCGGCATGAGCCGTGACGTTTCCTGGGGCCTCTATATTTCTCAATTCACCTTTCTGGTCGGGGTTGCCGCCGGAGGGGTTATGCTTGTATTGCCTTATTATATCCACGATTATAAGGCTTTCGGGCGTATAACCATCCTTGGTGAATTTTTGGCAATTTCAGCATTGCTTATGTGCCTGATGTTTATTATGGCCGACTTGGGACAACCGCTTCGTGGCTTAAATGTTATGCTCTATCCCACACCTGGTTCCATGCTGTTTTGGGACATGTGTGTTCTCTGGGGCTATTTGATTCTGAACGCGCTCTGTGGTTGGGTTATTCTTACTGCCGAACGAAAGGGTGTGCATCCGCCTAAATGGATATACTTTTTTGTGTATCTCTCTATTCCCTTTGCTTTCTCCATCCATACAGTTACCGCCATGCTCTACTGCGGTCTTCCGGGCCGGCACTTTTGGCTTTCCGCCATCATTGCCCCTCGCTTTCTCGCGTCAGCTTTTGCCGCAGGGCCAGCCTTGATTGTCGTTATTGCCCTGATCTTGAAGCGGGTGGCTAATTTCGATGCCGGCAAGGAAGCTTTGAATAAAATGGTGACTATCATCATTTATGCAGCTCTCGCTAACATGTTTTTTGTCGGCCTTGAGTTTTTTGTCGGCTTTTATTCCAACATTCCCGGACATATGCATACACTTCAGTATCTATTTTTTGGCCTTGAGCATCATGGCCATGTATATAATAATCTTGTGCCGTTCATGTGGGGCTTTGTCGTCTTGTTCTTTGTCGGCATTACTCTGCTTGTCCACCCTTATACAAGAAAGCAAAGTGATCTCTGGCTCGGGATTGGATGCGCTTCCATTTTCTTTGCCTTTTGGTTGGATAAAGGAATTGGTTTTGTTCTTGGTGGGTTTGTTCCAACGCCTACTGAAGAAATCGTTGAGTATATCCCAACCATGAATGAACTGTTTATCACCATAGGTATATGGGCCACAGGATTTTTCATCCTGACTGTCCTTTATAAAATTGCAATCGGGGTGGAACACGAAATTGAAGCTTGATCCCAATTTTCATTAGAAAAAAAACCCCCGAGCGATCGGGGGTTTTTTTTTGTCGATATTATGGGCTGTTATATTCCGCTGGCCTGCATGTACAAGTTCCAAAGATGAATGATTTGCTGGGATAATAGAAGATACGAGATGGCGCCTAAGGCGAGAAAGGGGCCGTATGGTATTCTGGTTTGTCCTCCTTTTCTCTGTTTGACCATCGCAGCAATACCGACCACGCTGCCAACCAAAGAACTGGAGAAGACGACATACAAAAGACTCTGCCATCCGAGAAAGGCACCAATCATCGCCAGCAGTTTGATATCGCCGCCGCCCATGCCTTCTCGATTTGTTATGGCATGATAACCATAGGCCACTGCGTACAAGAGGCCGCCGCCCAAAAGTATTCCGAGGGCTGATTGCTGCCATGTAACGAACTCATTACAAAAAGATCCGGCAAAACCGATCAGAATACCAGGCAGGCTGATACGATCCGGAATTATTTGATGATGGATATCTATAAATATGATAACCAACAGGGCAGCGAAAAAAGCAAAATAGAAAACAAATTCGAAACAGAAGAAAAATCTCTGGTACAATATGGCCGACAGAACGGCCATGGACAGTTCGACCAGTGGGTACTGCCAGGAAATGGAGACCCTGCAGGTTCGGCATTTACCTCGGAGCGCCGCATAGCTGATGATGGGAATATTTTCATACCAGTTAAGGGGCTGTTTGCAATTGGGACAGTGTGAACCTGGAAAGGAAATGGATTCGTCGTCCTTTGGCAGACGAAGGATGACGACATTGAGAAATGACCCGACCACAGCACCGAAAACGGCCGCGACTATTAGCAGAGATGTTTCCATTGTGAATTACCTGTCAATTTTAAGTACCTAATTATCCTTTAGTGATTCTTTGTATCTTTTTCTATGTCCGAGTACCAGGAAAATTCCGTTGTCCAGAAGATTGAACGGTTGGTCGATACGACCTATCGTCTTACCCTTGAGTCTCCTCGAATCAGTGCGTCCGCCCAGCCAGGTCAATTTATTATGGCTGCTTGCGGGACTACGTTTGATCCGCTGCTTCGTCGGCCATTCTCCATTCATCAAGCCTCAGCAGAGGTAGGGACTCTGCAACTGCTTTTTAAGGTCATCGGCCGTGGCACTCAGCTCTTATCGACGACACGTCCAGGGGATGTTGTCAGTCTCATCGGGCCACTGGGGCTTGGCTTTCATCTTGCGAAGGCATCACCTGTTTGTCTTGTCGGGGGTGGTATCGGCATCGCACCCTTGTTGTTTCTTGCTAAAAAGATTTTGGCACAGCCAGTTTCTCCGGAATCCTGTGTTGTCCTTCTTGGAGCTAGAACTGCCGCTGAAGCCTCACAATTCGCAACAGCTTTTACAGAACTCGGCTGTGAAGTCCGGATAGCCACTGATGACGGTAGTCTAGGACACCATGGTTTTGTCAGCGATCTCTTGCCACCCTACCTTTCGACTGTCCAAAAAGTGCATGTTTGCGGACCCTTTGCTATGATGGCTTCAATCGCAGGTCTCTGCCGGAATGCCGCTGTTTCCTGTGAGGTCTCACTTGAGGCACACATGGCCTGCGGTCTAGGCGCCTGCCTCGGTTGTACAATTCATGGTGCTGAAGGGCACTATAAACATGTGTGCAAACATGGGCCGGTGTTTAACGCAGAGGAGGTCGCATGGACCCGTTAACCTCCTCTGTAAGCATAGATTTGTCGGTTGCGATCGGTTCGCTCCATTTTTCCAATCCAGTAATGACCGCTTCAGGCACCTTCGGTTATGCTGCTGAGTTTGCAAATCTTGTCGATCTCGATCGTTTGGGTGCCCTAGTAGTGAAGGGGATATCGATAAAACCGCGTCCTGGGAATCCTCCTCCCCGCATTGCTGAAACTTCTTGCGGCATGCTTAATGCCATTGGCCTAGAAAATGTAGGACTCGAACGTTTCGTTACCGTGAAAATGCCCTTTCTCAGGACCTGCCGAAGTCGAGTTGTTGTCAATATCCTCGGTGACTCGATTGAGGAGTATGCGATTCTTGCCAAAGAATTATCCAAAGTTCCCGGCATCGATGCGCTCGAGGTAAATATATCCTGTCCGAATGTCAAGAAAGGCGGTGTTGCCTTCGGCACGGTTCCGGAGATGGCGGCGGCCGTGACCTCTGCGGTGAAAAATGTGACTGACTTGCCGGTTATCGTTAAGCTCTCGCCTAACGTGACCGACATTGTGGCCATGGCTCGCGCGGTTGCTGAAAGTGGTGCTGACGCAGTTTCTCTGATCAATACCCTCATCGGCATGGCCATTGATGCGCAGACGCGAAGACCGAAACTAGCCAATATCATCGGCGGCCTTTCCGGCCCGGCCATCAAGCCAATCGCCTTGCGGATGGTGTGGCAGGTCGCCTCGGCGGTGTCCATTCCTGTCATTGGCATCGGCGGCATCAGCACGGCTGAGGACGCTATCGAATTCTTGCTGGCCGGTGCAACGGCGGTGCAGGTCGGCACCGCAAACTTTTACAATCCCGCGGCAACCGGGCAGATTCTCACTGGAATTGAGAGCTATTTACGACAGCAGGGCGAATCTTCGGTTCGCGCCATTATCGGCACGCTTCGGCTGGGTGTGTAGACATGGCACGATCGGGTCTTATTTGCGTCTCGGTGGCGGCTGACGATGCCGCCGGTATTCTCGCAACTGTGCTGCCGGTCGTGCCGTTGGTCGATGTTATCGAGATCAGGCTGGACTCCATGAAGGATCGCCGGATCGAGCAGTGTGTCGCCAACATCCCTCGGCCAGTGCTGGTTACGAACCGACCAACCTGGGAAGGTGGACAGTATGCCGGCGGCGAGCAGGACAGGATTGATCTGCTCTGCAAAGGGGTCCGGTCCGGTGCGCGCTTTGTGGATATCGAACTGCGTACCAATGAAGCTCTCCGTGTGCAGGTGCTGCAGGAGGCCCGCAAACACGGGGCTAAGGTGATCATCTCCAGCCATGATTTTAAGGACACACCATCCCTTGTCAGCCTGCAGGAGACACTTCGGCAGATGCTCGCCAGCGGGGCCGATATCGGCAAGATTGTGACCACCGCCACCAACGCTGACGCAGCACTCCGCATTCTTGCCCTGCAACTGGACGCTCAGACCAGCCTCTTCCCCTTAAGCGCCTTTGCCATGGGCACAGCAGGCAAAATCAGTCGCCTGGCGACCCTTTATCTGGGCGGTTTCATGACCTATGCAGCCATCTCTACCGACCAGGCCACTGCTCCAGGGCAACTCGCAGTGCATGATCTCCATGCCCTGATTGCCCTCTTTGAAGGCAGCGCATGATCAACGGCAGCACGCAACTTTTCGGTATTATCGGCAATCCGGTCGAGCATTCCTTGAGCCCGGCCATGCACAATGCCGCTTTTGCCGCCATGGGAATCAACGGCATCTACATTCCCATGCGACCGAGCGATTTGGCTGATGGATTTCGCGGCCTGCGCGCCCTTGGTTTTATCGGTGTTTCCGTTACCGTGCCCTACAAGGTGGCCATCATGGATTGCCTTGATGAGATCGATCCGGTTGCTCAAAAAATCGGAGCGGTAAATACCCTCATTTTTAAGAGGAATGGAGCAGGTAAATCAATTTGCAAGGGATTCAACACCGATTGGCTGGGTTCGAATCAGGCCCTGGCCGCAGAGATCGATCTCAAGGGCAGCATAGTTCTGATTATCGGTGCCGGTGGTGCGGCCAGGGCCGTTGGCTTTGGCCTGCTTGAGGCTGGTGCCAAAATTCTGCTTACTAATCGTACCGAGGCCAAAGGCCGGGAACTGGCCGGCCAGCTTAACTGCACCTTTATCCCGGCGCACGAGGTATCGCAGGTTCGTGCTGATGCGCTGATTAATACCACCTCGGTGGGTATGGCGCCGCATCTTGATGCTTTGCCGCTCCGTCCCGAATTGCTGGTTCATTTTTCAGTGGTCATGGATATTGTCTATGCGCCGCTTGCAACCAAGTTGTTGCAGGAGGCGGCTGTGCGCGGCTGTCGGACCATTGATGGCCTGAACATGCTCCAACATCAGGGGGCCGCACAGTTTGCCTTGTGGACCGGGCGGGAAGCGCCTCTTGCGGTCATGCGCAATGCCCTGCTAACTGAACTGCAATCCAGGTAACCCTAATTGTTTTCCTCTCTTGTCTTTTCACCGAAAATAAACTGTCATGATAACTATTACACCTGTCCGGACCGTTGATGCCACGATCAAAGTGCCCGGTTCAAAAAGTCTGACCCAACGAGCCCTGATCGCTGCTGCCCTGGCCGAAGGTCCCTCGCAACTTATAGGGCCGCTTGCCAGTGAAGATACCCGGTTCACCATGAGCGCTTTACAGGCCATGGGCGTTGTCTGTGACGACAGCGACCCGGACTGCTGGTCGGTGCGTGGAAACGGAGGCCAAATCCGAGAACCTGAAGGCGATATTTTTTTGGGCAACAACGGTACGGCGACCCGCTTTTTGACCTCGGTGGCCGCACTTGGCCAGGGGCGGTTTCATATCACCGGCAGCGAACGCATGGCCGAGCGGCCGATATTACCCTTGATGGAAGCCCTGCGCGGCTGGCAAGTCGAGCTTGACAGTGATGCCCGGAACGGGTGCCCGCCTCTGACCATCATGGCCAAGGGTTTGGCTGGCGGCCGGACTGTTCTGCCGGAAGGCAAATCGAGTCAGTATTTGTCTTCGCTGCTCCTGGTGGCCCCGTATGCCCTGACACCGGCGGAGCTTGAGGTCCGAGGGGAAATCCTTTCCCGCCCCTATGTGGAGATGACGCTCGCGGTGATGGCAGATTTCGGCATCCGCGTGGAGGCTGCGCCTGCGCTCAACTATTTCAGAATTCCGCAGGGACCGTACCAGGGGCGGACGTATGCCATCGAAGGTGATGCCTCGGGAGCCTCCTATTTCTGGGCGGCCGCTGCTGTGACCGGCGGGCGGGTAACGGTTGCCAATGTCCCGATTCCTTCGTTGCAGGGAGATGCCAATCTGCTCCCCTATCTGGCGCGGATGGGTTGCCAGATTGATCGCAGCGGCGAAGGAATTACCGTCACTGGTGCGGAGTATCTTGAAGGGATTGAGGTGGACATGGGCGATATGCCCGATGTGGCCCCGACCTTGGCGGTGGTTGCGGCTTTTGCGGAAGGAACCACGGTAATCCACAATATTGCTCATCTGCGGATCAAGGAGTGCGACCGGTTGTCGGCGGTGGTCAGTGAACTGCGCAAACTGGGTGCGGATGTGGAAGAAGAACAAGCCCGGATGATTATCCATGGCAAAAACGGCGGGAGTAATCTCCACGGTGCAACCATCGCCACCTACGACGATCACCGGATGGCTATGAGTTTTGCGGTGGCTGGTCTACGCATTCCAGGGGTAGTGATTACCGGAGAAGACTGTGTCGTTAAGTCCTTTCCTGATTTTTGGGAACGTTTCCGACTGCTTGCTTGAATTCAATGCCGTGGGTTGGGCGGTGCATCAGGAAAACGAGACCTGAAACCATGCGTACGTTTGTAGCCAGGAAACGACGAGTCTAAAGATTTTTTTTGGCTCCATGGGGCACTCTCGACCCAGCCGAGAGAATGATTGCGACAGAAAGGAGGGGCCAAGATGTGTAAGGTTCGGCGAGTTTCGAGGAAGGCGGGCCGTGCAAAACATCTTTTCATTCTGCTCTTTGTTGCCCTACTGTTGCCGGGATGTGCTGGTCGTTCAATACCGGTTGCCCAAGAGGATCAACTGGTGGTTGCCCCGACGGTCTCCGCGTCACCGGTCCTGGTGGCTCGGGCCCCCTCTTTCCTTCTCCAGGGGATACAAGTCCCCCATAACCGAATAGGGCGGGTAGAGGCCTCAAGGGGAAAGGGCCAGGAGGTTGTGGGCATCAATGCCGATATTCCGGTCATCTATGCAGGCAGCCAGCTTTTTTCCACTGACAAGGGAACCTATACCAACCTGGTGTACCGGGTTCACTTTTCTGCAACGCCTTTCAGCCTGATCCCCTTTTACCTGGGTGCGGGGAGGAATGTCGGGTTGCTCGTCGTTCTCACCCTTGATACGCAGTCCCGCCCCCTTTTGGTGACCACTGTCAATACCTGCGGCTGTTATGCTGTCAGTATCCCTACCGAGTTATTACCGTCCTCCTTTTATCCAGACCATTGGCCTCCTGCACAGATCTCGGTGTATGGGGAGTCGTTGCCTGCCCAGATCAAATCGGTTCAAGCAAATGAAACCATCCAGGTGAAGGTCCGTTCGGATGTGCACCGGGTGATGGATATCCAGGTCGTCCCCAGGGATTCAGTACATTCAACCCCCGTGCGACAGGCGGAGGTGGACGGGCTGGAAACCCTGAAAAAATTGCCTGTCGATGATGGAACCGTCACCAGTTTGTATTATGAACACTGGCCACTGGCGGGTCATGTCAAGGGGGCGCTGAAACCCTGGGAATCCCTTTCACTGAGCCTGGTGAGCCTGGATTTTTTTGTCGGCATGGATAAGGACTTCGGTGACACCAGGGCAGGGGATAGCCGTTTTTACACCAGCCTGAAGCCCTGGAACCGGAGCGCTTCGGATATGAACGACTTCGCCGCCTACCTCCGTTTTAACGGCTGGAAATTATGAGGGCCGATGCTCCCGCCTTGCGAGCTGTAATCTGCAAAACAGCGATATGTACCTGGCTGCTTTGTTGCGTTTGTCTGGCATGCACGATACATGCTCCGGTTTCTGCCGCCGGGACGGTTTTCCTTGAGGAGCATTTTGAATCACTTGATCGCTGGCAGCCCCTGCTGTTTCCGAAGATTTCCCGCCATTCCACCTATAAGGCGGACCGTTGCGATGGGGAATCCTGTCTGCAGATGGCGAGCGATAACTCCGCCTCTGCCTTGGTGTTGCGGCAGCCCTTCAATGTCTATCAATTCCCCAAGCTCTCCTGGCGATGGAAGATCAGCAATGTCTACCATAAGGGCGACAGCAGCACCAAAGCTGGGGATGACTATCCTGCTCGTCTTTACGTCATGTTTGCTTACGACCCGGAGCGTGCCTCTTTAGCTAAACGGATCAAATATCAGATGGCCAAGACCCTCTATGGGCAGTATCCTCCTGACAGTTCCATCAGTTATATCTGGGACAATCGTGAGTCCCAAGCCACGGTTATTACCAATGCCTATGCCAGCGAGGCAAAGATGATCCCGGTCAGTGCCGGACCTGCCAAGGTGAATACCTGGCAGGAGTACACGGTGGATATTGTCCGGGATTATCGCAGAGCCTTTGGTCAGGATCCTCCGCCAAACGCAACCTTGGCAATGATGAACGATTCCGACAACACTGGCGAAGCGGCTAAGTCGTGGATACAATATATACGGATCTTCAGCGCACCGTGAACGGCTGGAATATTTGTTGCGATGCAAGCGACGGATGACGCCAGTCCATCCTCCTGTTTCTCCTGGAAAATATGCCATGCATTCTTCGTTACAGAACGAGGTGATCCTCATAGCCGAGGATGACGTCAACACCGCCAACCTGGTGAAGACCTACCTCGAACGGGAAGGTTTTGCCACCCTGATCTCGACCGACGGGATAACGGCCCTGCAGCTTGCTCAGCAGCAGCCGATCTGTTTCCTTATCCTGGATATCATGCTGCCCAAGCTGGATGGCTGGGAGATCTGTCGGCGCATCCGCAAGACCTCCAATGTACCCATTCTCATGCTGACCGCCCGCGAAGAGGAGATCGACCGGGTGATGGGACTGTCTATCGGCGCCGACGATTATGTAGTTAAACCCTTCAGCCCGAGGGAACTGGTTGAGCGGGTCAAGGCCATCCTCCGCCGTACTCGGCCTCCGCAACCGCCGGAGGAACTGGAGTTGCGGCATGGCGAGCTGGTTTTCAATCATCTCAAGCACAAGGTCACCCTTGCCGGTCTGCCCGTTGAACTCACGATCATTGAATATAAATTACTACATACCCTGATGCGTTCACCGGGCAAGGTTTTCTCACGGGATGAGTTGCTGTCTGAATTTTATGAATACGGCGAAACTGTGATCGATCGGGTCATCGATGTCCACATCGGCAAATTGCGCCAGAAGATTGAAAAGAATCTTGCCAGCCCCCAATATATTGTCACGGTCAGAGGGTTTGGCTACCGGTTTGCCGAAAAAGGTGAGATGAGGCCCTCATGAAGCACCGTCTGCTGTGGAAACTGCTGCTGATCAATATCGTCCCGGTGATCCTAGTGATTATCCTGGTGATCTGGCTGGCGATTGATCACTTGGCTGCCGGCTATTTCATGGAGTTGATGGATCAGTATGCCATTTCCCCCACAGAAATCCATTCCATGTTCCTCTCCTCAATTCACCACTATCTGCTCTGGGCCAGTTTGGTGGCGCTGGTGGTTGCGGCGCTGCTCAGCTTTCTGCTCACCCGGCGGGTACTGCGCCCCTTGTCGCAGATGTCCCTCATTACTGAAAAAATTGCTGCAGGGGATTTCACCTCCCGGGTGGATATCCAGACCAGCGATGAGGTCGGCGATCTCGGCAAGGCTTTCAATCGTATGGCCGACAGTCTGGGGCGAGTGGAACAGCTGCGCAAGAACATGGTCGCCGACCTTGCCCATGAGTTGCGGACTCCTCTGACCAATCTCTGCGGCTATCTTGAGGCCCTCAATGATCAGGTGCTGCCGCCGTCGAAGGAAACGCTGCAGATGTTGCAGCAGGAAAGCCAGCATCTGGTGCATCTGGTCCAGGATCTGCAACAGCTGGCTCGGGCTGATGCCGCCGAGGTCATCCTCAATCGGTCACAGGTGTCACCGGTCGAAGAAATGGGACGGATGCTGACCCTCTATGCCCAGCAGTTTCTCGATAAACAGATCACGGTGCAGACTGATTTTGCCTCCTCGGCCTTACTGATGGTCGATCGGGACAAACTGCTGCAAGCCATGCGTAATCTCTTTGAAAACTGCTGGCAGTACACACCAGTCAAGGGTTGGGTGAGGCTTGCGACCGCTGATAACGGCACCGAGATGCAGGTCTCTTTTGTCAATTCAGGCCCAGGTATTTCTCCCGCTGATCTACCTTTTATCTTTGAACGGTTTTTTCGCACTGACCGCTCGCGTTCCCGGGAAGCGGGTGGGTTCGGTATTGGCCTTTCCATCACCAAGCAGTTGATTGAAGCCCAGGGGGGCCAGGTCGGCGCCCTAAGCGATGCTGCAGCAACCACGGTCTGGTTCACCCTGCCGATGCCCTGACTTTCCGCATCCAACCTGTGCTTTAATAGTTCCTTTTCCTCCGCCGCATCCTCTGCTTTACGTGCCTCAGCTTGAGGCGACCTCAGGCCGTCATTTTTTTCTTGGGTTCGGAAATCTTTACCTCTTCTTTATGCTCCCTTTATCTGATCTTTACATTGCCTCCTTACTCTTGAGGAAACGGATGAATATATTCACCCCCATCAAACCTCCAAGGAGAATGACCATGAAAAAGCAATTCGTATTACTGAGTGCCGTACTGATGCTGTTGTCGCAACATGTTGCCAATGCCGGCGCTATGGAGCAGACCAGCATGCGACCGATGGTGGATAAATCCATGACGTCGATGCCCTCGGAAATAAAGAAAGGGAATCCGCCGGAAGCGATGTCTTCGGAAAAGATGACCGATAAATCATCGTGTGCGATGATGGACAAGAAGACAACCGACCAAAAGACGGACATGATGAAAACGAAAGCTGTAACCAAAAAGAAGACACTCCAAAAGATGAACAAACCGGCGGATACAATGCAATCAGGGAAGATGGAGGATAAAACCCCAGACGGCAAGCATATGGATGCGATGATGAATTCATCCTCGGAGACGATGACGCCCGGTAAATAAAGTCGGTTCAGAAACAGTTGCGGCAGAGGAAGGGCGGGATACTTAGTATATACTCACGGAGAATGTCCCATGAATACCAATCATAGATCAATCATTGAACCGGTCATGTTGTGCTTGTTGATATGGGCAATATCTTTTGCGCCCGTTTTTGCACAAAGCCTCCGAACCGACACCTTCTCCGTCACCTGTTATGATGTAGGTCGGGCCGCCCTGCAAAATCCGGAGGGAATCGTTGCCGTGAATAATGGCTGGCAGGAGAGACAGGAAGTCAATAGGGTCACCTATGACCCGGTCCGGATAGAGCGGCAAACCATTGATAACAAGTTGCGCCAGGTAGGCACCTATATCGAGACCATGAACAAAAAGTCAGGGATGCAGCCAAGTGAAGAATGATGGGGGCTTTCATGGTGTGAACTGAACAGTTCTTGCGCCCAAACCAAGATGTACAAACCGTAAGGTGCCTTTTTCCAGCAAGAACTGGATCAGGAAACATCGTGAGAGCCACCTTTTTCATTACGACAACGATATTCCATTCAGGGCGTTCTAAATTACTCCTCAAGGAGGCAGGTTATGAAACCTATTGGATTACTTCCTATGATAAGCGCGATACTGCTCGTTGCAGTGGGTATCTTTTTCCTGGGCAGGGAAGCCCGGACCAATGAAATCATAAAGGAGACACCACAGTCTCTTGAACGCAAAGGTTATGAGCGGGCGCTGTTCGCCGGTGGCTGTTTTTGGTGCATGGAGAAGCCGTTTGAAGAATTGAAAGGCGTTATTTCTGTGGAATCCGGATATGCCGGCGGCACCACCGTAAACCCAACCTATGAAAATTATGTGGCAGGCGGCCATGTCGAGGTGGTGCAGATTCTGTTCAATCCCAAGGAGATCAGTTACCAGCAACTGCTGGATACCTACTGGCGGCAGGTCAACCCAACGGATGACGGCGGTCAGTTCGTTGATCGTGGCCATGCCTACACCACGGCAATTTTCTTTTTTAATCAGCAGCAACGGGATTTGGCCGAGGCATCAAAAAAGCAACTGGCTGGCAGCGGTCTCTTCACCAAACCCATTGTGACCCCGATTCAGGCCGCGCCCACTTTTTACCGGGCGGAAGAGTATCATCAGGATTATTACAAAAAAAATCCCATCAGGTATGCATACTACCGTTCCCGCTCCGGCCGGGATGACTTTCTGGGATCGATCTGGAAAAACGAGAAGGCCAACGCCACATCTATCAAGGATTTAAAAGAACGGTTGACCCCGCTGCAATATACAGTTACCCAAAAGAATGGCACCGAACCGCCTTTTGACAATCTCTACTGGGACAACAAACAACCTGGAATTTATGTCGATATCGTCTCCGGTGAGCCTTTGTTCAGTTCAACGGACAAGTATGATTCTAAGACCGGTTGGCCAAGTTTCACCAAACCGCTGGTTGCGGGCAATGTTGTTGAAAAAACAGACAGCACATTTTTTGCTGTGCGCACCGAGATTCGCAGTAAAAAAGGCAATTCCCATCTTGGTCACGTCTTCACCGATGGCCCGCCGCCCACCGGGTTGCGCTATTGCATGAATTCCGCGGCTCTCCGTTTTATACCCGCCGCGGATCTGGAGAAAGAGGGGTTGTCCGAATACAGAAACCTGTTTAAATAAAGATGTAAACGTGCAACCGTTTTTGGACCTGGAAGGGGTGGTTGGTTTTTGATCAGCACGGTGATGGTTTGTGTTTCTTCTCCAATCAAGAGGGGTGGTTATGGCAGCTTATCCGCATGGAGTACCGCATGACCCTTATGATGAAGCTCTGGTGGCCAACGTGCACCCCGCGGAATGGAGCAATCCGGAGCCGACCGGGCGCTACAATCTGGTGGTGATCGGGGCCGGCACCGCCGGTCTGGTCTGTGCTGCCGGCGCGGCAGGATTGGGGGCCAGGGTGGCGCTGATCGAGCGCCATCTCATGGGGGGGGATTGCCTCAATGTGGGGTGCGTCCCCTCCAAGGCCGTCATCCGGGCCTCCCGGACGCTGTTTGCCGCCCGCAACAGCGGTCCTTTCGGGGTCCGGGGCGTTGAGACGCTGGGTTTTGATTTTGGTGCGGCCATGGAGCGGATGCGCCGCCTGCGCGCCGACATCAGCCGGCACGACTCGGCGAGCCGCTTCCGCGACGAGTTGGGGGTGGATGTGTTTATCGGGCAGGGACGATTTGCGGGTCCCAATTGCATCGAAGTCGACGGCAGGCAACTGCACTTTGATCGGGCTGCCTTGTGTACCGGGGCCAGGGCGGAAGCTCCCCCCATCCCCGGATTGGCCGAGGCAGGCTACCTCACCAACGAAACCCTCTTTTCCCTTACCGAACTGCCGTCTCGCCTGGCGGTGATCGGCGGCGGGCCGATCGGCTGCGAGATGGCCCAGGCTTTTGCCCGCTTCGGCAGCCAGGTCACCCTCATCCAGCGCGGTGTCCATCTGCTCGGCAAAGAAGATGGGGATGCCGCCGGTATTCTGCATACGGTTTTTGTCCGGGAAGGTATTGATCTCCAACTGGGAGTGCAGATTAGCACGATCGAGACCAGCGGCGCAGAGAAGATTATCAACTTCGAGTGCGATGGCCAGACCCGGACGTTGACCGTGGACGCCATCCTGGTCGCAATCGGCCGGACCCCCAACATCGAGGGGCTCAACCTGGAAACCGCGGGTATCGCCTTCGACTGGACGGGCGTGCAGGTGGACGACCGACTGCAGACCACCAACCCACGTGTCTTTGCCGCCGGCGACCTCTGCTCGCCCCATAAATTTACCCACACCGCTGATGCCCAGGCACGGATACTGATCGCCAACGCCCTGTTCGGCGGGCGGCAGAAGCATTCCAGCCTGACCATCCCCTGGTGTACCTATACCGATCCTGAGATTGCCCACGTCGGCCTGTATGAGCGGGATGCCTGCAAACAGGGGATTCCGGTGACCACCCTGACCATCCCCCTCACCGCGGTCGACCGGGCGGTACTTGACGGAGAAAGCGAAGGATTTGCCCGGGTTCATCTCCGCAAAGGCACGGATAAGATCCTTGGCGCCACCATTGTTGCCACGCATGCCGGCGAGATGATCAATGAATTTTCCCTGGCGATCACCGCCGGTCTCGGCCTTGCCGCCATCGGCCGGACCATCCACCCGTACCCGACCCAGGCCGAGGTCATCAAGAAACTGGCGGACGTCCACAACCGCACCCGTCTGACCTGGGGCGTCAAAAAACTCTTGGGCCTCTGGCTGCAGTGGCGGCGACGATGATGCTGCCCTTGCCCTTTGCTCCCGATACCCTGCGACTCGCCGTCTTTCTCTCGGTTTTCCTCGTGTTGGCAATGGCAGAGCAACGCTGGCCTCGCCGTCCGCTGACGGTTTCCAAAACCCGTCGCTGGGCGGTGAATCTCACCATTATCGCCGCCAACACCCTGTTGGTGCGACTGCTTTTCCCCTTGGCTCCCTTTGCCTTGGCGGTGCAGGCCCAGGCCAGCGGCTGGGGCCTGTTGCCGCTGCTGGCGCTGCCGGTCTGGCTGGAAACGATGGTCAGCCTGCTGGCGCTCGATCTCATTATCTATGCCCAGCATCGCCTGTTTCATCGGACACCGCTCCTATGGTGCCTCCACCGGATGCACCATACCGATCTGGATCTCGATGTTTCCAGCGGCACCCGTTTTCATCCCCTGGAGATTTTTCTGTCCCTGGCGATCAAGCTCGCCGCCGTGGTTCTGCTGGGCGCTTCGCCGCTATCCGTGCTGCTGTTTGAAATCCTGCTCAACGCCACCTCCATGTTCAGTCATGCCAACCTGAGGATTCCGTTGGCCATCGACCTGTGGTTGCGTCTCCTCCTTGTCACCCCGGATATGCATCGGGTGCATCATTCCATCCTCCCCAGAGAAACTGACAGCAACTTCGGTTTCAATCTGTCCTGCTGGGATAGGCTGTTCGGCACCTACCGGGCGCAACCCGATGCGGGGCATGATCGGATGCAGATCGGGCTGAAGCAATGGCGAGATCAGGGAGCCCTGGGATTGTGGCCGCTCCTACAGATTCCTTTTGTCCGTACCTTGACCAGGAAAACACCATGAATCGACAGAAGCTCATCCTATTGGTGATCGGCGCACTGGCAATCACCCTGTTTTTCGCTCTTGATCTTGGCCGATTTCTGACGCTGGCCGCGCTCAAGGCCAACCGCCAGACGTTGGTGGAATACTATGCTGCCCACCCGGTAGTGATGGTCATCGGCTTCATGACCCTCTACATCGTGCAGACTGCCCTTTCCCTGCCCGGTGCCGCCATCCTCTCGTTGGCGGCCGGGGCCCTGTTTGGCACGCTCATGGGCACGGTCTACGCCAATATCGCGGCCACCATCGGCGCCGCCCTGGCCTTCCTGGTGACCCGCTATCTGCTGCGCGACCTTGTCCTGGATCGCTTCGGTCCCAAACTCGAAGTGATTAACCGCGAACTAGAGACCCGGGGTTTCAACTATCTGCTGTTCCTGCGGCTGGTGCCAGTGTTTCCATTTTTTCTGATTAACCTGGCCGCCGGACTCACCCGATTACCGTTGCGCACTTTTTTCCTGGCCACTATGCTGGGCATCATTCCCGGTGGTTTTGTCTACGTCAATGCCGGGGCGAGCCTGGCCACCATCGACTCGCTGGCCAACGTTGCCTCGCCGCGGGTGTTGGGCTCCTTTGCCCTGCTCGGCCTGTTTGCGCTCATGCCTGTGCTCTCCACCAAATTCAAAAAGAGGAAGGAGTATGGAAACTTATTATAATCCGGCCGATCTGGCTAAATTTGCCGAAATCGGCAAAAATGCCCCGGACTTGGCCAAAAAATTCTTTGATTATTACGGGGCTGTCTTTGCCGAAGGCGCTTTGACCGAACGGGAAAAGGCCCTGATCGGCCTGGCGGTGGCGCATGCGGTGCAATGCCCTTACTGCATCGACGCCTATACCCGCTCCTGCCTGGAAAAAGGTTCGAACCTGGAAGAGATGACCGAGGCGGTCCATGTGACCAATGCCATCCGTGGCGGGGCCTCGCTGGTGCATGGCGTCCAGATGCGCACCATTGCGGAAAAACTTTCTTTTTGATGGCCGATGTCTGACGGATCGGGTACGTCCTGCAGCACTCCAAAAGTGGTGCCGTTTGACCAGACACTGAGCGAGCATGGTCTGGAACTGGTGCGCGGAGAAACCCATACCCTGCAGATCAATGTCGGTTTGCTCTGCAATCTCCGCTGTCGTCATTGTCATCTTGCGGCAGGGCCTCATCGAGACGAGATCATGTCTCTGGCCACCATGGAGGCGGTGCTGGCCTATGCCTCCCGAGTCGCTTTTGACACCATCGATGTCACAGGCGGTGCCCCGGAATTGATTCCCCATATCGGACATTTTCTTACCCGGTTGGCGCAACGAACCCAAACATTGATTGTCCGCACTAATCTGGTGGCGATGCATTCACCGTCCGCCGACGGCCTGATCGATCTTTTTAAGAAATTGCAGGTAACCCTGGTAGCCTCGCTGCCTGCTACCAATGCCTCCCAGGCCGACTCGCAACGCGGCCAGGGAGTCTGGCAACAGAGTATCGAAGCACTCAGGGCGCTCAATCAGCTGGGATTCGGGCAGCCGGGGAGTGGTTTGATCCTCGACCTGGTGGCCAATCCCGCCGGAGCTTTCCTCCCGGCCGATCAGGTCCAGACCGAAAAGCGTTACCGTCGCGACCTCGAAAAAAACGGGGTCGTCTTTTCCCATCTGTTCACTTTTGCCAATGTGCCGCTGGGGAGATTTCAGCAATGGCTGGTGCAGTCGGGTAATGAACAAAGCTACTTGCGGATGCTGGTCGACCGGTTCAACCCTGAGGCTGTCTGCGGGCTTATGTGCCGTTCCCTGCTCTCGGTTTCCTGGGACGGTTATCTCTACGACTGCGATTTCAACCAGGTCGTGGGTCTCCATCATGGCCGCACCAGAATGCATGTGTCGGTTCTGCCGGATCTGCCCCTGGAAGGCACACCCATTCCGACCGGCGAGCATTGCTATGCCTGTACCGCTGGTGCAGGCTTCACCTGAGGGGGCACAATCGCCGCCTAGGTTGGGCTGCTGAAATTATCAACTCCCTCGAAAACCGGTGTCTTTATCTGGAATGAAATGAGCTTTTCCTGGCAATGGAGGCAAGTCAAAACGCAGTGAGCCATCTTACTCCACCGATACTCTCTGTCATTATTCCGGTGCTCAATGAAGCCGACCATCTGCCCGCGCTGTTGAGAGACCTCCAAGCACAACGTGATATTTCAATAGAAATTATTATTGGTGACGGTGGGTCTTCGGACGCAACGCTGTCGATTGCCGACGCATTTGGGGTGCAATGGGTCCAAGCTCAACGGGGCAGGGGGGCGCAGATGAACGCGGCGGCAAGGACGGCAACTGGCGCCTGTTATCTCTTTTTACACGCCGATACCCGCATCGACGATCCCTACCTATTACGCAATGCCCTGGAGGCTTTGCAGCTAGAGGCGCAAGGAAACTCAGGGGTTGCCGGTCATTTTTGTCTGCGGTTCCTGCGTTCGACCAACCGTAATGGTCTGGCCTATCGCTACATCGAAGAAAAATCGGCTTGCAACCGACCTGGCACCATTAACGGTGATCAGGGCTTGTTGCTTGCAAGGGAATTTTATTACCGGTTGGGCGGCTTTGATGAAAGCCTGCCCTTTCTGGAAGACCAACGCATCGCTGCAGAAATCAGCTCGCGGGGCGTATGGATTACACTGCCCGGATCGCTCCAAACCTCGGCCAGGCGTTTTGAAGCCGAAGGTTTTCACCGCCGCTACCTCCTCATGAGTATGATGATGGGGCTGTACTCCATCGGTGAACACTGTTTTTTTAGCCGCGCCCCGGAGGTCTATCGGGTGCAGCAGGAGGCCGGAAAGCTGCTGCTATCTCCGTTTTTCATCCTTATTTGGCAGATGATCCGTCATGACTGGGGTCTGGTCGGATCGGCACGAATTTTTTATCGACTGGGGCGATACATCCGGGAGAATTCCTGGCAGCTGTTTTTTTTTCTGGATGTTTTGTGCCGTCCGCTGCTCGGCATCGGACGATATTCCTGTCTGAGCTTTTACGATCGGCTCATCGCGCCTTGCATAAACTTTCGAATCGTGAATGCACTCGCCGGTTTGCTCTGTTTTGTCTGGTACATGGGGATCCTTGCCCTGTATTTCGGGCTGATCGATTTTCAAGAACGCCGTAACGAGAAACTCTCTAAACAACCGCATGAACAATCCCCGTAATTGCCCAGTTGTAGCCTTATTTGTTCGTGTTCCCCTACCCGGTCAGGTGAAAACCCGGCTGGTTGGGGGGCTCGGTGCGGATGGCGCCTGCCGTCTCTATCAAGCCATGGTTGCGGATATCCTGTGTAATATACGGGCCTGTGCCTTTCCTCTCTATCTGTTTCATGACGGCACGGAAGCAATTGATTTACCCGCGACCTGGGTTGCCGCCGCTACCAAGGTCATAGCGCAGCAAGGTGAGGGGATTGGGGAAAGGATGGCAGCAGCGTTCGAGCACTGTTTTGCTGAAAATATCGGGCAGGTGATTTTGGTAGGCAGTGACATCCCCGGTCTTGATGCCGATGTACTGGTCAATGCCTCAGCAGCGCTTGCCGGACACGACGCGGTAATGGTACCGGTTGCTGATGGTGGCTACTGCCTGATCGCCTTGCAGCGCGAGAGGTATCGGTCCAGGATCTTTGAAGATATTCCCTGGAGTACTGAGCAGGTACTGCGGGTGACCCTGCAACGGTTTGAAGAATGCACCCTGTCAGTGCATCTGCAAAGTGCTCTGCACGATATCGATACGCTGGCTGATGTACAGCGGTATTGCCAAAACCCTCTCGCCCAGGCTCGTGCCACCAATCAGGTTCTTTCGTCTTTGGGAAAGGATGGTTTTGGTGGCTAATCCTCTTATTTGAAAAAGGCCAGGAGGGCGTGCAGGGTGGTGAGGGGATGCGGCGGGCAGCCGGGGATATAGAGATCAACCGGTAGGAGCGAGTTTAAATCACCGACAATTTCGCTGGAGCCGTGAAACGGTCCGCCGGAGATGGGGCAGCAGCCGCTGGCGATGACCACCTTGGGCGCGGGTATGGCCGCATAGGTTGCCAGCAGGGCGGTCTTCATGTTGACGGTTATCGGTCCGGTGACGTGGATACCATCAGCGTGCCGAGGCGAGGCGACAAAGTCGATACCGAAGCGTGAGAGGTCGAAAAACGGGGTGTTCAACACGTTGGTATCGGCCTCACAGGCATTGCAGCCACCGGCTGAGACCTGACGGAGTTGCAGGGAGCGGCCGAACAGTTTTTTGAAATGGGTTTTGGCATGGGCAGCAAGATCTGGCAGCGAGCCGTTGGTCATCAGGTCGTCGCGGTGCGCTGTCCCCATCTCAAAGTTTTGGCTGAACCGGACAAAAGCGCCATTCGCCACTTGAGCGCACTCGCCGCAGAAGGTGCAGCGGCCGAGATCGATCTTTTTCTCCGCCGCCAAAATCGCCTCCTGCGGGCAGAGGTCCGCACACTGGCTGATTATGGCCGGATCGCACTGGCGGTTGATCTCAGGAAGACCTCGAAAGCTGGAATGCAACTGGATGGACTCTTTCGGGTAGGTGGTGGTCCTGTACCCCTGCTCCAGTCTATTGCTGATTACCTTGAACATGCTTTGCTCCTTATCGTGCCGCGTTCCGCGCGTACTGTCCTGTTGTTCGTGTCCACACCTGTCCCCACTTGTCCTTAGAGATCGAAACCGCAGTAGCTGAGGTTGAAACTTTTGTTGCACAAAGGGAAATCCGAAATTTCCTGGTTGCGCAGTGCCATGGCCAGGCCGGTCCAGTTGTGGAACGAGGGGTCCTTGACTTTATAGCGGTCGATTTTGCCCTCAGAGTCGGTTAGCAGGCAATGGGAAACTTCGCCGCGCCACCCTTCGTTGAGGGTGACGACAAAGCTGTCGGCAGCCATCTGGTGGGCTGCCAAGGACACCCTCAGGTGTGGTTCCTCCTCTTTGGCCAGCAGCATTTCAATCAGGGCGAGGGAGTGGATGATTTCCTCACGACGCACCATGGCCCGGCTGTAGACATCGCCGTTGGTTACCTTATTGGTATTTGCGGGTAGCTCTGCGTAGCATTCGGTTGGGAAAAACTCGCGCACGTCGTATTCCAATCCCGAGGCCCGGCCGCAATACCCCACCATCCCCAGTTGATCGGCTATTTTGCGATCGACCGTGCCCGTATACTCGAAACGGGCCAGCACCGTGTGGGCGGAGAACAATAGGTCGCAGACATGTTCAATTTCCGGCCGCAGTTCGGTGATTTTATTTTTAAGGATGCAGCGCTCCTCCGCGGTCATGACCTGAGAGATGCCGCCGGGACGGATTAGGCTCTTGCCGAAGCGATTGCCGCAGAGCACCAGGAGCAGGTTGAGAAATTCACCTCGAATGCGACCCAAATAGGCGGCTGGTGGATTAAAGGCGACATCGCCACTGAGCGCTCCGAGGTCGCCGAGATGGTTGGCGATCCGTTCCAGTTCCAGGGCGATGGTTCGCACCGTACTCGCACCCTTGTCGATCTTAATGCCTGCCAAGGCTTCGATTGCCTGGCAACAGCAGAGATTGTGGCCGATAGCTGTATCGCCGGCAATGGCCTCGCAAAGAAGGGGTAGTCGTTGTTGCGGTACCTCAGCCAGCATTCGTTCGATGCCTCGATGCTGGTAGCCCAGCTGGATTTCAAGATGCAGGACTTCTTCGCCCGTACACAGGAAGCGGAAATGGCCGGGTTCTATGATGCCGGCGTGCACCGGACCGACTGCAACCTCGTGGATCGATTCGCCCTGGACCTGGAAATAATTATATTTCCCTGGAATGTCGACACGATAGTCATTGCCAAAAATATCAGGTCTGCCGGTTTCGTTCGCATGATACCGGACCATCTTCAGCCAGGGGTGGCCCGCCGGCCGGATGCCGTATTGTTCGGCAATCTCCCGCTCGAACAGGTGGAATTTTGTGCCGATGGTCAATGTAAGGGAAGGAAATTCACTATCCACCACCGTGCTGATAACAAAGAGATTACTGTTGCGCACCACGGCCATCAGTTTGGTTCGCCCTTCTTCGACGTAGGCGAAGAACTGGACGATGTAGCCGTTATTGGCAACGAAGTCGGTCATGATTCTAAAAAATCGGGCAAAATCGACTTGGGGAATTCGCTGCCGTTCCACAACCTCGCCGTTTTTTATCTGCAAGAGGTTATCCATGGATGGTGCCTCCGATCACAGTGATGGCATTGATAATGGTCTGGTAGAGGGCTTCGGGCATCCATATGCAGAGAATGACAGACGTCAGCAGCAGGGCAAGGGGTGGCACAACCCGAAGTATCTGCTCCTGCACCAGAATTTCTTCCTGGCAGGGACCAAACGACATGGAGGTGACAATCTGGGCAAATCCCGCCACCACGAGGATCAGGCTGGCAATGAACAGCGTTGCGGCAACAGGATGGCCGGTCTGGAACGCCCCGAGGACGATCATAAATTCACTGATAAAAATTCCGAAGGGCGGCAGGCCGGAAATGCCTATAAAACCGCCAAAAAAAGCAACGAAGGTCTTGGGCATGAGCCGGACCATATTGCCGCATTTTGCCACTATCTTGGTGCCGAAGCCGAGCACGAGATTGCCGGCGGAGAGAAAGAGCGAAGATTTGAGCAGCGAGTGATGGATGAGATGGAGCATCGCCCCGTACAAGGCCAGGCCGCCGATTCCGACCCCGAAGGCGATAACCCCCATATTCTCGATGCTCGAATAGGCGAGCATCCGTTTGTAATCCGGCTGGTGGAGGATGAAAATTCCGGCAACTACGATGGAAAAGAGGCCGAAAGCGATAAGCAGCGAACCTGAAAAGGCTCCGAGACCGGCCAGCACCATCAGGGTGTGCACCTTGTAGATGCCGAGGAAAGCGCAATTAAGCAGGGCCCCGGACAACAGCGCCGAGGCCGGGCTCGGTGCTTGGCTGTGGGCGTCCGGTAGCCAGGTGTGCATGGGCGCTAGTCCCATTTTGGTGCCAAAGCCGATGAGGATAAAAATAAATCCGGTTTTTAGCCAGACCGGATCCAGCTGGAGGGCGGCGGTGTTGAGTGAGGAAAAGGTTAGGGGGACATCAATGCCGGCGTGATCCATGGACAGGGTGATGAAGAAGAAGCCGAGCAGGGCCAAGGCGATGCCCACCGAGCAGATAAGTACATATTTCCAGGTGGCCTCCAGCGCCTGTTTAGAGCGGTTGATAAAGATGAGTGGGGCGCTGACCAGGGTGGTGGCCTCGATGGCGATCCAGAGGATAATCGGATGGTCAGCCAGGGCTGCCATGCTCATCGTCCCCAAGAAGAGCAGCATGCAGCCGATAAAGATCGGTTCGCTCTGCATCTCCTGTTCCTTCATGTAGAAGATGCCGTACAGGGAGATGAAGACAAAGATGAACGAGGTCACCAGCAATACCAGCAAGCCAGCCGGGGCGCTGCCGAAAAATCCTGGAAAGTTGGAGGGGAACGGGTGGAGCCAATTGAGAAGGGTCATCTGCAGGTGGAGCAGGGCAGTGACCATCAGGGTAATCCTCCCCAGTTTCACCGGGAGAAACAGGGCGAGCAGGCCCGTGAGGAGGGGTAGCAAGAAGACGGATTCCAGCATAGCGTCAATCCTTTAATTGTCCGAGGTACATGGTGTCGACATCGTCAAAGGTGCGGTTGATATTGTGGAGAATGATCCCCATGATCATGACACCGACCAGCAAGTCGAGAAGCACGCCGAATTCGACGATGTACAAATTATGCGAGTGTTTGGTCAGGGCCACACCCATCAGATGGATGCCGTTATCCAGCATCAGGTAACCGATGACCTGGGTGATGGCTTTGGTTCGGCTCATCATCAGGAACAGACCTCCTCCCAAAGTGGTGATGGCGGTGATCAGCACCACGGCGTAATCACCGTGCAGGGAGAGTCCCAGCCGCTGGGTGATGTAGACTGAAAGCAGAATGAGGCCGAGCCCGGTAAAAAGGGAGGCATGATAGCCGATGATCGGCTCCACCTCCCGTTTGATCGATATTTTGGTCACCGCCATATAGAGCAGGCCGGGAATAAGTGCTGTCTTGATCAGGAACATGAGCTGAAAAAAGAGGACCCCGCCGTCGCTGAGGCGGCTCTGCTGCTCAAGGAAAATCGGAACGAGCGAGACCAAGGCGCCCTGGAGCGCCATGATTTTAATCAGCGCCATCATGCGGCTGGAACCCAGTGATAGCAGGACCGAGAGGAGAATCAGGACGAGAATGACATCAATGTTGTTGATCATCAGAAAACTTCCATGGTGAGAATAATTGCAAAAAAGCCCAGGGCAAACGAGGTGAGGATGTATTTGGGCACCAGGTTCATCTTCAACCGTGCCGTAATCGACTCGGTAATGCCGATGGCGATATATACCAGGGAGAGCAGGCCGTAGAATACCAGGGAGTCGGCGACAGGGCCTGCCAGGGTCGGGGGTTTGATGAGGCAGGCGATAAAAGAGGCGTAGAAAAATAGTTTATAAAAAGAGCCGAGCTCAATCAGCGCCAGATCGGGGCCGCTGTGATCGAGAATCATAACCTCATGAATCATCGTCAGTTCCAGGTGAGTGGCCGGATCATCCACCGGTACCCGCGAATTTTCGGCGAGCATGGTCATGAACAGGGAAACAATTACCAGCAGAAGCAGAGCGCCTTGGGGGCCCGACAGCGTGATAGCGTGCTTCCCTGAGAAATAGGCTGCCAGGCTGAGCGAACCGTTTATCCGGTAGAAGAGAATGAGCACAACAAAAATGGCGGCTTCGGTCAGGGTTGCGAAAAAAGCCTCACGGGCGGCTCCCATGCCCTCAAAGGGCGAGGCTGTGTCCAGCGCGGCGGCGATGGTGAAGAAGCGGCCGACACCAAGGATATAAAAGATAACGATCGCATCGCCGTGAAAAGAGAGCAGGGGCGGGATGCCGGCAAAGGGAAAGAACAGAAACACCATAACGGAGGCGGCGCAGAAGACAACGGGCCCCATACGGAAAACGAAAGTGGTACTGGTGCTATAGACTGAGCCTTTGTGGAGGAGTTTAGCAAGAGTGTAATATTTAATAAGGAGCGGCGGTCCTTTCTTGCCGGCAAAGAGGGCCTTGATATTTAGAATGATGCCGGGAAAGAGCGGTGCACTGATCAGTGCGATGCCAAGGGCGATGATTGATTCCATGGTAGACCTCGATCTTGCTGAAAACGGGTGACTTGCTCTACACGACCAGGAGCAGAATCGCGATGGTCAGGATGATGTAACCGATGTAGAGTTGGATGTGGCCATGCTGGATCCAGCGCAGTCGGTCCAAAGCCCAGAGAAGGGGCTGGATGAGCGTACGGTGGAGACCAATTTCGGCGATATCCTCTACTTTTGTGGCGTACCCAGCCCATCTGGGAAAAATTTTACTGATGCCCGAATATTTCGTTCTGACCTTTACGAAGGGGCGGTGAAAATCGACCATGCTTAGGGCGTATGAGGTCCCCGTGTATTGCATGCGGGCCGTGGGCTGGGAAAAACCGCAGCCCCAAGTGCTGCTTTGACTGATAGGTTTCGCATGGTACAGCAGTCGGCGGAGAATGATGATGACTAAAAACAGGCCGAGAAAGAGACGGGCTGCCATCGCCAGATTTTGGGGAATGGTGCCGAGGATCTCCGGTGAGATTGTTGCCAGCGGGCTCATGTCGTGCAGACTGGCGAAAACCAGGCGGATAAAAGGTTCCGGCCAGATGCCGATAAGCATGCAGGTCAGGGCGAGAAGAACCATTGCCGCCTGCATCGTACGGCCGCATTCAACTGCATTTTGTCCCCTGACACTGCGCGGTTCACCAAGAAAAACAACACCCACCACTTTGGTGAAACAACCCGAGGCCAGGCCGCCAATGATAGCCAAAGCGATGATAGTGGACATGGAGAAGAGAAAGGCTGCGCCATGCAGGCTCAAACCCTGAAAACCGGCATAGTAGATAAGAAATTCGCTGACAAAACCGTTCAATGGCGGCAACCCGGAGATGGCGAACGAGCCAGCGAGAAACGTCCGGCCGGTTACCGGCATGTTCTTCATCAGGCCGCCAAGTTGATCGATATGGCGAGTCCCGGTTGTATGCAGAACCGCGCCGGCACCCATGAACAGCAGCGATTTAAATAGAGCGTGATTGAGTACATGCAGCAGGCAGCCGGCAAAACCGAAGGCTGCCATGATCCGGTTTCCTGACGAAATACCTAGCATGCCTAGGCCGGCTCCGATGAGGATGATACCGATGTTTTCAATGCTGCTATACGCGAGCAATCGTTTGATGTCTTGTTTGCCAAGCGCGTAGATCACGCCGAGTACTCCGGAGAGCATCCCGCAGATGAGAACTGTTTGGGGAATGATCGGGCTTGGGTCGTCAAGGAGGAGGTACATCCGCAGGATGCCGTAGATGCCCATTTTGATCATCACTCCTGACAATAAAGCAGAGACATGACTAGGTGCGGCGGGGTGCGCATGGGGCAGCCAGATATGGAAAGGAAAGACGCCTGCCTTGGAGCCGAAACCTACAAATGCCAAAAAAAAGGCTACCAGTTTGACACCGTGCGGCAATTGTTCGATATGGGTAAAGGACAGAGAACCGGTATGGCTGGATATCACGGCAAAGGCGGCGAAAATGCAGAGTGCCCCGGTCTGGGTAAAGAGCAGGTAGAGATAACTGGCTTTTTGAGTTTCTTCTTTTTCGAAGTCATATAGCACCAGAAAGTAGGAAGATAGTGACATCAGTTCCCAGGCCAGAGCAAAGGTCATGATATTGGCGGCAACGGTCACCATGGCCATCGACACGATCAGCAGGCTGAAGAAGAAATTGTTGACCGCTACCCGCCAGCTGGCTGTCGGTTTGTCGAGATAATGATACCCGTAGAGGGTAATCAACGGCGAGATGAGGAAAACCGGGAGAAGAAAGAACATAGAAAGGGAATCCAAGGCAAACGCGAGCGTGAATACATGCAGCCATGAGCAGGAAAAGAGGGCTTCAGCCTGCTGTTGCCAGACGGTGTACAATCCGTAAAGGCCGGTCAGGCAACCGGCGGTGATGGTTGTGATGTGCACGATTTTAGACAAGCGAAACCAGCGGTGCATCAGCAACGGCAGGATGCCACCGATGAGGATAAGGGAGAGGGCTGTTAGCAGGATATGCATGGCGATTTGCCTGGATCAATGGTGATGAAGAGTTGTTCGACGACGGGTCGACCGAGGCCTGTTTGACGGTTCTTTAACGCAATAACAGGTGCAAATAGAAAAAAAAATATTGTGACGGAATTCCGCATAGCAAAGGAAGTCGTATAGATTGGAAAAAAGGAAGAAAGGGAAAGACTAAAACGATATACCGTGAGTAAGGCTCAGCGAGGGTGGGCCGTGCAGGTGCATGGTCTGAGGAAAGATGGTGTGATGAATGGCGGGAAAGAGCCTGTGTTGATGGCGCTGGGTTCGAGGCCTTTCGGTGGCCCGTTCCGGAGAAGAGATCGAGATCTCTTGCGGCCATACATCGCGGGAGAGCAATACTGTAGAGAAAGTGCCGGTGGTAAGCAAAGAGCCGCTGGTTAGTCGACCAATGTTATTAAGGTCGCAAGGGCAGTTCATTTTTCAAAGGAAAAACCGTACCAGGGAAGAAGCGTATCCTCGGGTCCGGCAGGATCGATAATTTTACTGTCAGTGATTTTATCCATCAGATCCTGTTGCCAGGCCAAGGCTTCTTCTTTGGATACAAAGGGTCCGATCGCGGTGAGTGATGCGGCATGTAGCCCCATGGATTCGTAAAGTTTATCTACCTTGTCCTGTTTTTGATGGATGCCGATCATTATGGTCATGGTGTACCCCCTTGGTGCAGTACGGATGGTGTTAATATTGGGAGCCAATATAGCGCGACATCAAGCGATGAGCCATCAAAAAAAGAGAAGGAAGGTAACAAATTTATTGATAGAATCGAAAGGAAAAAGGGTGAGGAGTTTTCCGGTCCTGCGGGAAACTCCTCACCCTTTATGGTTATATCGCTGGTTCGGTCAGCTCAGGCTCGTTCGAGATTGATCGTTCGGCGTCCAATCCGATAAGCTCCGTTTTTCGCGAGCAACTTGCCGACCATCTGCTCCGGCACATCGACCAGGGTGGATTTGTCTTCTATCCGGATTTTGCCCAATTGGCTGCCGGTGATACCGGAAAAATGAGACAGGGCCGCCACCACATGGTTGACTGCGACGCCATCGGCCCTGCCGATATCGAGTCGCAGGGGTACCATGTCTTTATCTCGGTCTGATCCGCGGCGACCGGCAGAAGGGCTGCCCTGCCCGGAGCGTTTGGGAAACCGATCGCCTTTGCGGTCCCGGTCCCTTGAGCTGAATTGTTCTTCCTTGATGGGGGTGATGGGGTCAATGGGTCGTTTTTTCTCGTCCCCTCGCGCCAGTTTGAGCGCTGCAGCGGCGATATCCTCCGGTGTGTGGCCGGTCAGCATCAGCATGTCCACCACTTCGCGTTCCCGGCGGCAGCGGCCTCGATTAATCCAAACCTCCAGTTGCTCCATCAAGAGCGCCTGCCGGTGATTCTCGATCTGCTGAATGGTGGGCAACTCAGCTACTTTGAGTTTAAACCGGGTGTATTCCTCGACTCTCCGGAGCTGCCAGCGGTCCTTTGGCGAAAGCAGGGATATGGCGATCCCTTCACGTCCGGCTCTGCCTGTGCGTCCTATCCGGTGCACATAGACTTCAGGATCGTCGGGCAGATCGAAATTGAAGACATGGGAAATGTCGTCGATATCCAGGCCTCGGGCGGCGACATCGGTGGCCACCAGGACTTTGACTTGGCCATTGCGGAACCGGGTGAGTACCTGAATGCGGGCGTCCTGACTGAGGTCGCCATTGAGAGCTTCTGCGGCGAATCCGCGGGAGCTTAGCTGGTTAGCCAGTTCACCTGTGCCGAGACGGGTGCGGACAAAGATCAGGGCGCTGTCGATGGTTTCCATTTCAAACAGTCGGGCCAGGGCCGCAATTTTTTCCTGATGATTGACCAGGTAGTACCGCTGTTCGATGGTAGTGCTGGTCAGTTGTTTCGGGGTGATGGAGACGGTTTGAGGGCTTCGCAGATAGCGGGCGGAAAGACCCATCACTCGTTTGGAAATGGTGGCGGAAAAGAGCATGGTCTGCCGCTCGGTTGGGATGCGGTCCAGAATCAGCTCGATATCTTCGACAAAACCCATGCTGAGCATCTCATCAGCCTCATCCAGAACCACGGTCTGGACGGTGCTTAAGTCAAGAGACCCTTGCTTGATCAGATCGAGCAGGCGCCCCGGAGTGCCAACGATTACTTCGACTCCCTGGCGGAGGCTGCGGAGCTGGAGTTGATAGGATTGCCCACCGTAGACCGGGAGCACGGAAATCCCCCGTTGTTGACCGTAGCGCTGGATGGCATCAGCGACCTGGATGGCAAGTTCGCGAGTAGGGGCCAGGACCAGCGCCTGTACACCTTTTTGACGCGGTATGATCCGGTGCAGCAGAGGGAGGCCATAAGCGGCGGTTTTTCCCGTGCCGGTTTGGGCCTGGCCGATGACATCCTGGCCGGCCAGCAGAAGGGGAATGGTCGCCTGTTGAATTGGGGTGGGGTCGGTGAATCCGAGGTCGGTAACGGTCTGCAAAAGATCAGGGTGCAGGCCAAAGTGGGCGAAATTGTCTGTTGTCATCAGGCTACTCCTTATGAGCGGCAGTGTCTTGATATATCCTGGGGTGGGTCTACGCCTTGCGGGGTATGTCCCTGTTGTCCGTTAACAGACGACCCCATCCAGAATGCAAGAGCCTGACTGTCAATCCCGTTCGTTTCCATCTTCGCCGGTGGGAGCGCGTTAAAGAGTGAAAACGTACGGTATACTACAACAAAAAACGCCCGACCGGGATTGGTCAGGCAACCGTCTTGGAATGTTCAAAACTTGAGAAAAAAATGCGAAATGCATCTAGAATACCTTTATACAACATATCGTGGAGAAACGCAAGGAGAGGTCGGAAACAGTGGTTTTTACAGGACCAATCACACCAGACGACAGGCTTTCGCCAGCAGTGGCAGGGTTTTGCCGACATCACCGGGGAAAAAATAATAATTTTCATCCCCGGTCTTTCTCCCCTGCTCCTCGGACGCCAGGGCCTGCTCCCGATTGAATTCGAAGATGCGGCCGCCATTATGGCGAACCATCGACGGCAAGTTCGCCGCCGGATAGACTTGGGCGGAGGTGCCGATCACCAGCAAGAGATCACAGTCTTTGATGAAATCGTGAATAGTCTCAAGGTCGCGCACAGTCTCGCCAAAAAGAACTACGTTCGGTTTCAGGGGAAATCCGCAGTGTGGGCAACGCGGCACCACAGTCGTCTGATAATGGGCTGCTTCGATGGGTTGGATAAGGTCGCACTGCAAACAGTGGAGATGCTGATGGTCGCCATGGATCTCGAAGACCCGGTTGCTACCGGCCTGCTGATGCAGGTTGTCGATATTCTGGGTGATGATGCCGCTTAAATCTCCCTGCTGTTCGAGTTCGGCCAGAGCCAGGTGGGCTGCATTGGGACTCTTGCCGAGCAGGACCTTGCCCAGCGCCCGGTACAGTTCCCAGGCCTTGGCCGGATTTCGGTAAAAAACATCGAGGGTCGCGAATTCCTCTGGGGAAAAGATGGTCCAGAGTCCGCCTGGACTGCGAAAATCGGGGATACCGCTGCCCACCGAAATCCCTGCCCCGGTCAGCGCGACTGTTTTGGTTGCAGTCCGCAGGGCGGCGGCAGCTTTAGCGAGAGAGGATTCGTTCATTGCGAGGTTGTAGTGCTACTCGGGTCTCCGGAGGATGTTACATCAGTGCAATGCCACTTGGCGCGGCCTGGCCTCGTGTTGGTGGGGAGAGGATTCGATGAAGGCACCGCCGATACCATGCTCTGGATGATAATGGCAAACACGGAGGGTCTTCTCGACTTCCTGGGAGAAACTGTTTTCCGGTCGGTAGCTGACTATTATGTGATCGTCTTGCTTGATTGGCACTTCTTCGGTTACCAGCAGAAACAGACCGCCATTGGACTGGTCGGCAATAATGCAGTTCCGGGCTCGTGCCCTGGGGGTCGAGAGGGCGCGAAAATGAGCCATGATGTGGGTTTTTTGCCGGTAATCCTGCCGGAATTCGAGAGCCACTGGAAAGGTTGCGGAACAGGGGCAGTTGAAGGTGAACGTGTGTTTTTTATTTTCAGGGCTAGCAATAAATAAGGTTTGTATCCTGCCACAGGTCCGACATTGGATCGTCACCTCTTCTTGATGGTTGACGAAATATTTTTGGATTATTTTTGTAGCCATGATTTCACCCTCTTGGCATCTGCGGCAATTATTATAAATGAAAAGGACAGAACTCTATAGAGATATAATAAACAGCCTGTTTTTTTCTGTCGAGGGTGTTTTCAGAAAAAAAGAAAGCGAGAGGGAACCGTTGCTCACTCTCCTGTGGAGAGGGGCGCGGCTCGATTCGCGTCATGCTGCGAAATTAAAGGGTTTCGGGAAAGATTTTTGAGAGCTTTTGCAGGAACTGCGCCGTTGTCAGTCTTGATCACCTACTGGCGATGCGGCGTGCAGCGTTGCATCCTGCACGGCGGTCAAACGTTTGTCTACCGTGCCCTGGTTGAAAAACAGCTGAACCAGCAGCCAACTGTAGGCGAGCAGGGCCACCACGGCAAATACCGGCAGGAAATATCCGAGTGGGAAGAGCAGGAGCACCGTCAGCCAGTGGAGAAGAATCACTTTGCGGGAATGGAGCTGAAGGGGGAAGTCGCCGTGCCGGCTGATCACCACCAAGCCGCTAATATTCCAGCCGTAGAGGGCGGTGAAGGCGTGGAGACGGAGCAGAGGCTGGCTGATTTCCGGGGTGTAGTAACGGGAGAACGTGAGCAGGATATAGGCAATGCCGGTGACCGAGGTGATCACAAGAAAGAGGATGCCGGAGGTGAGAAAGGCCTTCTGCTGTAACTGGATGCCCTCATGCAAGTAGAGGTAGAGGATGAAGGCTACGGTTAAAAAGAGGAGTGTGGCGATGGCGACCTGGGACTTGAAAAACCCAGCGAGGATGAAGAGGAAAAAGACGATGACGCCTAAGTTGATGATCCAGAAGGCCGCCTCCTTGAGCAGAGCAGTTAGGCGGAGTTCTTCTTTTTTCATCAGGGTGAAGATGACTGACATAGAGATCAGCGAGATCGGGAAGGAAAAACCGAGGAAAAAGGTATCGAGTTTTAGTTTTTCGATGGTGAACCATTGGAGGTACACCGAATTGAGGATCACCGGACTGGAAAACAGCAGGGCAAGGGAGAGACAGAGCAGAGCCGCCTGGTGAAATTTGCGGGCAACCGGTTCGTTCGCGGAGAACAAAGCTCGGGGGAAACGGCTGCCGAAGTGGTCAACCCGCACCCCTTCGACCAGCGTTGCTAGGACCAGGGGGATGAGCAGTGCCGGTAGGTACCACTGCAAAAAGGCACACAGTGCAAAGGCGATGGCGCAAACGAGAAAGAGTGTCACGCGCCGCGATAGGTTATGGCCCCCTTCGGTATAATAGAGCAGCAGGGTGCCGCCGCTGCACAGGTTGAAGAGGAAAATATGCAGCCGTTCGAAGTTGAGCGTTGCGGGTGGGATAAGATGGTGGAGAAAACCGCATGCCAAGGCTGTTGTCATCATCACCAGGAGGAGACTCTTAAATTTCCAGCTCACTCTACGAATTCTCCGGCCTGCCTGCTGTCTGTAAATTTTCCGAGAAGATGTCGCAGGGCCTGTTCCAGATCGGCATGGCGAAAGGTGTACCCGGAGTGCTGCAGTTTGTCGGTGGCAACCCTGCAACCCCCAAGTAATACCTCGGAAGCCATCTGGCCGTAAAGGGTTTTCAGCAGAGGTGCAGGAATCGGGGGCAGGAGAGGGCGGCGCATCACGCGTGCCAGGGTGCGCATCAGCTGCCTGTTGGTCACCGGTTGCGGGGCAGCGATGTTGACCGGTCCGACCAGGCTTTCGCAGGTCAGGGCGTGGAGGATGGCCGCGACCATGTCGTTGATGCCGATCCAGCTGATGTATTGCTCGCCGCTGCCAAAACGGCTGGAAAAGCCCAAAGCGGAGGTGATCATCAGACGATTGAGGGCCCCGCCCCGGGGGCTTAAGACCACGCCAATGCGCATGAAGATGGTGCGGATACCGGCATCCTGGGCAGGATGGGCCGAATGCTCCCACAGCGAACAGACATCGGAGATGAAATCCGGACCGGCGCTGTCCTCCTCGCGCATGCAGCAATCCAGGCAGTTGCCGTAGAAGCCGACGGCCGAGGCACTGAGCAGGACCTTGGGACGTACCGGCAGGCTGGCAAGGGTACGGGCGATGAGGCCGGTGCCCAGGACACGGCTGTCGATGACCCGTTGTTTTTTGGCAGGCGTCCAGCGGCCCTCGCCGATATTATCGCCAGCCAAGTGGATGACCCCGTCAAAGGCGGGCAGACCAGCCAGGTTGAGCTCGCTCTGCTCAGGATTCCAGTAGATCTCTCTTTTGCTGCGATCGGGTTGCCGACGGACCAGGGTCCAGACCTCATGGCCGCCGGTCGTCAGCAGAGGATGGAGGGCTGAGCCCAGCACGCCGCTGCCTCCGCTGATGAGCAGGCGTAGCGGTGTGCGGCTGCAGCGTTGGTGCAGACGGATGTCATCATTCAGAGTGGCGTGGCGATACCGAAAGACCCGTTCCAGGGTGTTGTTGACCAGAGTGGTCGAAAAATTGGGCAGGCACGACTGGGCAGGCAGGGCATAGTCGATCTGGTCCTCAAGCTGCGCCCCGTCCGGGGTGTCGGTGAAGCGGTGGGTGTGGGTCCAGCGGGCAAAGGGGCCTCGTTCCTGGATATCCCTAAACATCACCCCTACGCTATTTTCGATGTGGCGGGCCTGCCACGTATAGGGAACCGGACCTGCATACATCTGCATCACCACCTGGCCGCCCGGTTCGATCCCACCGGTTCGTGACCGAACCCAGGTTTTTTCCCAGGGCGGGATGAGCCGTTCCAGCGCCCCGGGCCGACGGTGCCAGTCGTAGAGTTCGCGCGCCGTACCGGGAAAGAAGGTGGCGGCAATAAAGCGGTTATCAACCACCGATAATCTCCTTGAGGGCCGGTTGTAGTTCCGGATAGGTGAACAGGTAGCCGCTCTCCGTCAGGGCCCGGGGCAGGACTTTCTGGCCTTGGAGCAGGGAGCGACCGAACTCGCCTAGAACCAGGCGCATGACAAAGGCTGGGGTCGGCAGGAAGGCGGGACGATGGAGGGCGGCCCCCAACTGGCGAGCGAAATCTTTCTGGCGCACTGGCTCAGGGGCCGTGAAATTAAAGGGGCCCCGGCATTCTTCAGCAGTCAGGAGAAAGAGAATCGCATTGATGAGATCGTCCCGATGAATCCAGGGAAACCACTGGTCGCCGCTGCCAATCGGCCCTCCCAGTCCCAGCTGGAACGGGGTTTTCATGGTAGCGATGGCACCACCGCCTTTGCCGAGCACGACACCAAAACGCATCAGTGCCACTCGTGCTCCTTTCGCGGTGGCTTTGTTGGCCTCAGCCTCCCAATCGCGGCAGACCTGGGCGAGAAAATCATTGCCGCTGGCGCTGGTTTCAGTCTTTTCGGTTTCGCCGCCATCGCCGTAGAAACCAGCGGCCGAGGTGCTAAGCAGCACAGTCTCGGTGTTTGCGGGCAGGGCAGCCACTAGGTTTCTGGTGGTGAGGATGCGGCTGTTATAAATGGATTCCTTGTAGGCGGGTGTCCAGAGGTTGAAGACCGAACGCCCGGCCAGATTGACCAGTCCGTCCTGCTTCGCCACCTCCTGCTGCCAGGGACCCGGCCGGGTGGTATCCGCCGAGATGTAGGTCAGTTGCGGATGGGCAGCCAGGCGGCAACTGCGGCTGCTGCCGATAACCGTGACCTTATGCCCCAGCTCCAACAGTCGCTGGCTGACGCCTGAACCAACAAAACCGGTGCCTCCGGTGATCAGAATTTTCATGGGTTTCTCCTGGCAATAGTGGAAAGGGTGAAGAAAGAACCCTCTGTGTGTAGGGTAAACATCCTTAACCCGGAGGGCAAAGGGAAAGGACAGTCTACTTTCCTTCCCTGCCGGGATGGCGCATCCCTATTTGACAAAGAAAAGGACGATCTCAATGGCGATTAAAATGATGATGATCCACTCCAGCATGCTGGAATGGCTGTGTTTTTGCTCATCCGCCATCATCTGCAGCAGCTCCTGGATCACTTCGAGCCGATTTTCGAGGACTGTTGCCCTGGGTTTGATCTCCAGGTAGCGGGAGAGCGCCAGGTAATAGTGCTCCAGTTCGGGATATTCCCAGATGAACTCAGGCGTGTCCAGCAGGTTGAACTGGAGGATGATGTGGGATTTTTCAAGATAGACCCGGCCCCGTTCTTTGGCCAACTGGGTGCGGGAAAGCGAGATGGAGCCTTTTTGCGCCAGGGTTTCGGGGATGTATTTGGTTTTTTTGATGGTTTCTTCGATAGATGCTTCGAAGAAGGCGAGTTTGGTCGACTGCGCCAGGGCATGGCTGAGCGACAGGCAGGCAAGCTCGGAAACATCGTCGAGATCGATCAGGTCGTGGCGGATTCGGACGCCATCCTCGACGCTTTTCTGATACCCTAATTCCTCCTCAATAATGGATACCAGAGGATTGACCGCATATTTCAGGAGGAGGTCGATCAAGCGCTTCTCCGATTCGTAGTCGTAGCGGCACAGCACGCAGACGCCATAGTCGAAGAGAAAGGCATGGACACCGTCGCCGGGAGCAAGGATGATCACATTGCGCATCCGCGCCGCATGCATCTGGCGGGACAGGTATTCGTAGAGGGGGTCGAACTCAAACCGTTCGGCGATGCAGAGGGCGCGTAGCTTGTTCATTGGCGCATAAATGCCAGTTGGTGGGATAGGGAGAATGAGCGATCGTTTCGCTGGATTATTCTATGCAGGTGGTGCTATTTTCCCCCTCGGTGCGTAGCTCAGGGTGGTATTTATCGATGCAGTCCGGGCAGATACCATGGGTAAATTGGGTTTTTGATCGTTCGTCGACAAACTGTTTGATATCCTGCCAGAATTCTGGATCGACTCTGATTTTTTTACAGGATGCACAGGAAGGCAGGATACTTTCCAGGTAGCTCACCCGCACCAGCAGTTTATAGGTGTGGCGGATGATTGCTGCTCCCACAATGGCAATGACAACGCTTTCAAAAAGGGATTCCCGCCAGTTGATAGGGGTTGCAGGACCACCGAGAAGGACATAGGGGATGTCGAGAATTTCATCGAGCCAGGAGAGCGCAATGACAAACACGATAGCCGAAGTCTCGTACCAGGCGATTTTTTTGGCAAGCAGGTTTGATCCAGGCTGTTTCATGGGAAGCTCCTTTCTTTCATACGTCCCCATCGCAAAACCGGTCCGTATGTCCGGGAAAGCCGGTTTGTCGGCAGGGGATGACCCTGACTGCCATCAGTCCCGCACCCTCAATCAATGTAGCTTTATCATACCGCGTTTTCAGTGGGTTGGACAGGGGGAAATACGGAGTCTGCCTGGCGGGATGCACTTCTATAGAGCAGGCGAGGGCTCGTAGAACAGGTCGGATTCGAAGGCGCTCGCCATTCCCTTTGCCAGGAGTGTTGGTTCAACCGGGTTATTGAAAAGCAACATGACTGGTGATGATGCGGGCTTCATGCACTGAGATAACTTCCGGTTCAATCCGTTGCAACTCCGAAACGTTCCAGTTGCCGGTGCGCTCAAGCAGTTGCAAGGCCTCGGCCTTTGAGGCGGCCAGCACAGTGACATCCGCCTGGAGGTAATTTTCCTTATGGATGTGGGGTTCATCGAGCATGGACCAACTGGAAAAACGTTTGCTGTGACGCCAGATAAAGAGCTGCATCATTTTCCTCGGAAAAAATGGATGGTAGGCTGCAATTGTGGTACCGGTTGCACTCTACCCGGTTGCGAATTTGAGCGCAAATCCTTGCTTTCCTTGCGGCGGGGAAAGTGTTCGGCGTTGATCTTTTTTGGCGATCGTATATAACTGTCATCCAAGTGCTTTTCCCCCTAGGGCGGTTTGCTTGATACGGCCGGCAGCAACCTTGATGCCGGATCGGAGAGGAGAAAGAAGATGGAGATATTAATTATCGGCGCCGGGGCGATGGGCGGTCTGTTCGGGGCCTTGCTCGCACCTTTTGCGGAGGTGTGCCTCTACACAACCAACCCTGATCATGCAGCGACCATCAACCGGGACGGCTTGACGGTCATCGGCAGTGAAGGTGTTGTGCGCCGCTGCATGATCCGGGTGCTTTCCGATCCAGGTCAATACGACCGCCGGGCCGATCTGGTTCTTGTTTGCACCAAGGCACGTTCAACCACCGAGGCAGCCCAGGTGGCGTGCCCCCTGCTGGCGGAAGCCGGGCTGGTGTTGACGTTGCAGAACGGTCTCGGTAATCTCGAGCAGATCGCTGCAGTCGTCGGTAGTGAACGGGTGGTGGCCGGGATTACCGCTCAGGCCGCTACTCTGGACGGGCCAGGGCAGGTTCATCATACCGGTAGCGGTCCGACCGTGCTGGCCTCTGGACCCGAACAATTCATTCGTGTGGCGGCCATTGTCGCCCTGTTCAACCAGGCGGGGATCGACACGCGGATCGTCGAGGAAGTTGAGTCCCTCCTCTGGTCTAAGCTGATCGTTAATGTCGGTATCAATGCGCTGGCCGCCCTGTTGCGGGTGCCCAACGGCATTTTGGCGCAGATCCCAGCATGCGAAGGTCTCATGGCTCAAGCCGTGGACGAGGCTGTGGCCGTGGCCCGGTCGCTGCATATCAATCTTGACTATGATCAGCAGAAGAATTGGGTCAAGCACGTATGCGCCCTTACCAGCGAAAACCGGGCCTCCATGCTCCAGGACATCCTTCGGGGCGTACCCACTGAAATTGATGTCATTAACGGAGCCATCGTCGCTAAAGGGCGGGAAGTCGGTGTTCCTACCCCGGTGAATATGCTGCTCACTCAGTTGATCAAGGCCCTGGAGGCCACGATCCCGTATCGGATCTAATTATTTTTTTGCTAAGTCCCTATCGCGAGCCAAGGAGAAGACCATGCCACAGAAAAAGTTGACCATCCCGGATATCAGAAATCGCAAGAATGGCACCCCCATTTCCGTGATGACCGCCTACGATTACCCTTGGGCGCGGATGGTTGATGCTTCCGGGATTGACATTGTTCTCGTGGGCGACAGTCTGGGTATGGTGGTGCTGGGATATACGGATACAGTCTCAGTGACCATGGAAGAGATGATCCACCATACCAAGGCGGTGGTGCGCGGCGTCGAGCATGCCTTGGTGGTCACCGATATGCCTTTCGGCTCCTATAACAGCTCGATTCCGGCGGCGATTAACAATGCGATCCGCATCCTCAAGGAGGGCCGGGCCGATGCGGTCAAGCTCGAGGGCGGCGTTGGCATGGCCCCGGTTGTGGAGGCCCTTGTCCGCGCCGGCATCCCGGTGCAGGGGCATATCGGCTTGACCCCCCAGACCGCCACCAGCCTCGGCGGTTTCAAGGTGCAGGGTAAGAGCGCCCAGGCTGCCAAGCAGTTGATCGATGATGCCAGAGCTTTGGAAGATGCCGGGTGTTTCTCCATTGTTCTGGAGGCCATTCCCGCTCTGCTGGCGGAACATATTACCGGTCAGATATCAATTCCCACCATCGGTATAGGCGCTGGGGTCGGCTGCGATGGGCAGGTTCTGGTGATCCATGATCTGGTCGGCCTCTATGACCGGTTCACTCCGAAATTCGTTAAACAGTACGCGAAAATCAGCGAACCCATCGCTGCGGCTCTGGCCCAGTATAAGGCCGAGGTGGAAAAACGGAGCTTCCCCACCGAGGCTCACAGTTTCACCATGAAATCCGATGAGATGGATAAATTGCTGGAGTTGTATTGATTTGTCAGAAAAATATGAGTTTCACAGTGGGAACGGGTAGGCCAAAAGATCTATAATTGCAAAGCTTCGCAGCGCAGGATCGTTGATTTTCTCCAGATTAGGGGTGCCCACTACTTTTCCCCCCGCTCGAGAGTGTTGCGCACTATCGCCGCCAGTTTTTTCTGCAACAGACTTCATAAACATTGAGACAACCCCGGCAGTCAATTGGAAATATCGTTGCCTAGTAGATGGGCATCACTTATGCTAAATCTATTGGCTGGCTAGAATGTTGATCCAATGTATAGCGGGGGTTTATGAAAACAATGGCAATTTTCAAGAACACGCTCAAGATATTTATAACGATAGGTCCTTTTTTGCTTGGATCATGCGCGACTGAGAGGCCAAAACCATTCATAGGTCCTAACGGCGGGGTCGCCTATTCAATGCATTGTGGAGTCGACGTGGAACTCTGCTTCAGAGAGGCAGGAGAGCTTTGTCCAAATGGCTATATAATAATCGATAAATCATTAAGCACAATTGGCGCTCCGACACGCGGTGGAACTATTATTTCAACTGATCAACATCTCACTATTGAGTGCAAGCGAGAACCAAGAATTCCCGAGAAAGAGAAGAAAAGCGCAATTTGAATATTTTCACAGTCTATTTGTCAGGTGTCGTGATATTCCTAACAATTCCGATAACTACCATCAGTTCTAAAAGACCAACACGTAGGCCGAAACCGAGGCAGCGGTAATAGTTGGAACGAGGTAGTCCAAAAAGCTGACAGCAATACCCTGTGGCAGACCCTTTTGGGGAGGACAACAGAAGTGGCACTTCTTTACGGTGGAAGTTCTTTCTCTTCTTCTTGAAATGTTTCTTCCTGTTCAGGAATTAGGAAAAAGAGCGCTCCAGCTCTTACGATGGAGCACTCTCATATCGACGGAATTGACAACAATTCAGGGCTCAGTGACTCAACAACCCCCCTTTTGCTTCTTAGATACTTTGAAAAATTTCGTACTCAGTCGGTTGACCAAGCAGCTTATCGATCTCGTTTTGAAGATCGATCCTCTCCTTGGACTGAGCCCATTCCTTCCAATCATCTGCAGATTGCCAGGTCCCGATGACCAGACTAATGCCCGGCTGATCGACCCGGGTATAAGTTCTTCCTGAGATGTAGCCTTTTCTGCTGAGCGTCAACGCTCTCATTTTCTTGAGAAGAGCCTCCAGTTCCGGAGCCTGCTTGTCCGTGACTTTTCGTTTGATGTGAACTTGGACAGCCATGTGATCACCTCCTTGTTTTGATGTAAGTTAGTCTGACCTACAAGAACAACGAACAGCAAACATCGTGTGCAACCCCATTATTATACCCACGAACGACACTCTTTTAGCATATCCTTCGTTTGGTATTTTCCTTATGATTATATTCACTCAAATTGAACGGTTATTGTCAAATTATTATTGGATAACTTTGCTTGCGATCCGTATTCCTGTCGGCCAAACATCCTATCTGAGCAGGTATAGATAGGATCAGTCATGGTGAGCATCCGGACTTGGTGAACTAGTACCAGCAATTCTAGGAACGGTTTTCATCAACCGAGTGTTTTCCAGGAGCCGTGACGAATTCTTGCTGTTTTTTGCTCCTCACCCAACCACCACCGAACCTCGCGCGGTAAGCACAGTCATTGCTATAAAATCAAAAATTCCCTCAAGCAATATTGCTCTGCAACCCCACGCCCATTCGGGTTGTCACGCGTCGAAAGAGATAAAAAAGGCAGGTGAGCAAAACTGGGAAACAATAAAAAACATCCAGAACCGCTAAAATCAGGTTGCTCAAATTTTTCCTGGCAAGATTAAATATCGGTTTTTTTCCCTTCAAGGAAATGGCAATTCTGCAGGGGCAACGGTCGCATCGTTGTTAGGCTGGTAATAATAGTCATACCGGCTCAGGATGCTACTGGTAAAGCCCCACCCCTCGCTATAAGACAGACCACTGTTATCAGGAATGATGATTTTGACGTACAGATCATTTCCAAAAAAGGACTTCAATGCACCGAGTTCGCTTTCCAATGCTGCCCGATCGAGATTGCGGTAACTGCCTTCACCTGCCTTGCGGATGCTGTAACCTGCTTTCTGGTAAATAACCTCGACTACCTGCTTATTTTTGGAAGAACGCGCTGGCTTCAGTAGCTTTTGATATTTCTTGTCGAGTTCAGTGAAATCCCCCTGTAGGCTTAATAATTTTTTATCACTTTCATCGACTTTGGCATGCATACTGGACATTTCCATGTCCTTGCTGACAACGCTGTTACGGACTGTTGTCAATTCAGACTTTATCCGTTCATGCTCGACCATTAACTCGGTATACTTGCTACGCAATTCATCCAAGGTTTTGTCGCGACTGACGATAACATCTGCTTGCTCCTGATTAAGAGCTTTCAGTCGGGCCAGTTCAATTTTTCGGCTGTTGCTGGTATAGCGCGCTTCCTCTATTTCTGATCTGATCCGCAACAATTCTGTTTCTAATTCAGAAGCATGTTGCTGGTAGTAAGCCAGTTGTTCTTCAAGGCTGGCGTTGGCTTTTAAGCTCGACTGGGCCAGGTGCGAAGCCTGTTTAGCCTCCTCCTGGGCAACTTCAGTTGCACGAACGCTGTGTTGCAGGTCATCCAGCAGATTGCGGTTATTTAAGGCCATAAGTACGATGACCAACAGGAAAATCTTTAGAATGACCATCATTACATTGCTAAATGAGGACCAGAAGCCTTCCTCCATATCTTCCTGGCCGCCGGCCAAATTTGGGAAGCCGTTGTTCATGATTGTTAATCCTCCCTGTTCAGCCGAAAGCCTTCGCGCACCGATTCGCGAATAACTCGGATATTATCCCCGCTCTGAGAGATTACTGCATGCAAGTCATCAACCGCCGACTGTAGGCGTTCACCTGCTCGCAGGGAACTATTCTGCACCAGGATGATGCCTTCTGCGGCCCTCCGCAAATCTGCCGAAAGCAAAGCTAAGTCTCCCAGGAGGTCGGGCTCCACATGTTTAAACCGTGGAAGTATATAAAGAGAGGTCACATCCTCGATATTAGCAAGCAATTGGGTGCGCGCATCTTGCAAACGTAGATAGAAATAAGCGAAAAACACATAACAAACAATTGCTGTCACTGTCGTGCTCAGTGAATTGGACATGCCGCCAATGATATCCCACATGTTTTTCATGTTGTCGGGGGAATTCATCAGTCCCGCAGCGCCCATCAATGCCACCGCTAGAGAAATGACCGTACCCAGCACCCCCGCCAATATCAGTATGCTGTTGACGAAACGTACCAGCGTGAAGCGTGCTTGCTGACCTGCGACCAAAGTTGATGCCAAGGCTCCATGGTTAACCGTTGCCTGCTGGTTGGCTATGGTCTGCACGGCACAGTATCGCCTCACTACCAGCGCAGAAATCGGCAAATTATAGCTAGGGTCAACAGCATTCTCCGTTGCTCGTTTGACAAAACGCTGCAATACGTCCTGTTCACGACTGTACGAAAGAAAGATACCAACCATACGGCCCAGCCCAAGAACGAAAATCAGAAGAATCGCTCCATTTAAGATCAATCCTAGCTGCCCAGCCTTGGTTGTCTGGAAAAATATCGTCAATCGCTCTTTGTTAAACAACCCCAAAGCTGTCAGCAGGAATAACACCGCCAGTATTTGCGATAGGGTCAGGTAATACCGCGTTTTTATAAGTTTCAGCATTTGTTTCAAAGTCCTTTTGTCAGCCATTTAGCAGGCATCACATTGTTTAGATTAAAACGTTCTGTCAATTGCAACCCTCTAGGGTCCCTATTAAATGCTTTCCACTCCTGCATGAATTATTTACTCATCCCAGCTTGATGGTGATTTTTTTGAACCAATTTCTGTTTCGTCTGGAACTTCTTTTATAATCCCCATGCGTTCGTAGAAGGGACGCACTTCATCTCTGATTTGCGGTAGGTAACGTGTAAAAATCATGGCTCCGATAAGGCAACCGATGCCACCTATAAGCAGGGTGTCCCGAGGGCCGATAAAGCCAGCCATTGAACCGGCACCAAGACTTCCAAACGGCGCTACCCCCATGAAGGCTATGGTGAAGAAACTCATAACTCTTCCACGTTTATCTTCATCCAAAATTGTTTGAAGCACAGTGTTGCAGGAAGCGACCAGGGTCATGCCCCCAAATCCTGCCACTGTCATTGCCGCCAATGACAGGATGAAATAACTGGAAAGCGCGAAGGTAACAATACCGGTAGAAAATAAAATTGTTGCTATCACAATTATACGACCAAGCCCAAGGACGCTTTGACGGGAAGCGAGATAAAGAGTACCCACCAAGGCACCACAGCCAGCCGCAGTCATTAGAAAGCCAAAGGTATGCACGCCACCATGTAGAATTTCTTTTGCAAAGACAGGAACTAATACTGAATAGGGCATTCCCATGAGGCTGACCAGGGCAATCAGAAGCAAAATGCTTCTGATTGGGCCGAATTTATACACGTACAAAATGCCTTCGTTGAGTTCTTGCAGGATGTTGCGCTTGGGGCGAAAGTATTTCGTCGAGCTGTTCGGAATATGCATTGCTGCGATTGCCACAATGACAGCCAGATAGCTGATAGCGTTTAGCAAGAAGCAGATACCTTCTCCAAAAGAAGCTACGAGCAAGCCTGCAATGGAAGGGCCGATGAGCCGTGCTCCGTTTACCATGGAGGAATTTAGGGCAATAGCGTTTCCTAAGTCTTCCTTATTTTCGACCATCTCAACTACAAAAGATTGACGGATAGGGATATCAAACGCGTTAACGATTCCAAGAACCAGGCTCAGTAGGATTATATGCCACACTTGCACTAATCCTGTCAGAACGACAAACGCAAGAAAGGCTGCCTGCAGCATGGCCAGAGTTTGGGTAGCGATAAGAAGACGTCGCCTATCCCAGCGATCAGCGAGCACCCCGGCAAAAAGGGAGATAAAGATAGTCGGAATTTGGCTGGTGAAACCTACAACACCCAGTAGCATTGCAGATCCAGTCAGGCGATAAACAAGCCAACTCATGGCAACTTGCTGCATCCATGTTCCTACAAGTGACACACCTTGCCCTGCGACGAATAGGCGGTAGTTCCTGGAACGTAAAGCACGGAGAAGATGGAGAAAGGGTGCACCCGTTTCTTCTTTTTTGTCAGCTGCACTCATAAGATATGATCCTAAAACAAGCAGTTAGCCTGTGACCGTTGCTATTGGGGGGAGCAGTCTTGAAATTGAGGCTCGCTTGTTCAGGACGTAGCGGAAAGCCTGTTGGGTGATAAGCCTGAGGCGGTCCAGCGGCTGCAACTGCTCTGCAGAATCCTACATCAGTTCCTGGAAGACGTTCAACGCTCGCAAGGCAGATTGAACGGTATGGGCCGACATCCTGATGAGCTGACTTGCCATGTTTTCTGCTTTCGCTCAAGAATCGGTCCCTACCCACTTTCGACGCTCGGTATCCTATCCGCTATTAGCGCGATAAACGAAATAAGGAATTCAACTTCAAACGGACAACCTGGATATGCTCTTTCAATATGAACAGCTCGTCATAAAAGGCTATGGACGTTCGGATTCGACTGACCGCGTTCTCGATACGATCAAGTCGGGCTTCATAAGATTCGACATCTCCAACCAGACGGTTTTCCAGGATCTCCATCTCTAATTTTCTCAATTCATGATACCAAGGATAATATTTTGATCTATTTCTCCAGGTATATATCCATGGTGCGACCCCAATCAGAGGCACAATGATCATCCCCATGGGGATAAGCATCAGGGTTATGCGTTCAACGAAAGTCGCGGCCCAAAATGGCAAATAGGCATACAGCCACGATCCGCCTGTTTTGTAAAACCGCTGTGCCTGTTCGCTTATAGGGTCATCCTGCTTGATGAGAGAAGGGAATTCCCCGGCTTTATTGACCCAACTGGCGCCGCTATATATCTCTACCGAAGCTTTTAATAGCAGATAAACTATCGCTGGATGGAGGTCTTTGCGGACGATGAGATTTGTCGTCGGAGACAAAAGGTGGACGTCAGACGATGGAATTTGTTTTCCAGGATCGATGACACCCCTCGGCAACACAACATTTGAAAGGTCAGGAAAACGGCGGGTGTAGGCTTCCGCCTGGTTCATGTTCATCAGTTTGATGTCTTTCGTGTTAAGCAATTCCCATATCAATTGGTTATCTGGCGAACCGAAGAACATGATCGCATCCAACTTGCCATCAAGGAGGGTTTGTTTTGCCTCAGTATACGGGAGTTCAAGTAATTCGGTTGTAGGACCAGTCACACCTGAGAGCTTCAGCAATTCGAGGGAAAATTTCCTCACGCCACTCCCATCCGGTCCTATGGCGATCCGTTTGCCTTTTAAATACATCAGATCGTCATAGGTATCTTCCCCCCTGTAGAATACCCATAATGGTGTATAAGCCAAGCCACCAAGAGAGACGACATTAGATGTTTCCTCGATACCGGTAGCAGTGCTTTGAACGAACCCGACCTCCACCCCCTGTGATCTATCCTTAACGAGGCTCAAGTTTTCTATGGCGCCTGACGTTGGCCGCAGCACAACGTGAACGCCATCGCGAGCCAGCAATTGCCGATAACGCTCACCAAAGGCCGCATACGATCCCCTCTCCGTGCCGGTGGCCATAATCAAGGTCTTCGGGGGGAAAGGTTTGAGAAAACGATAACTCTTCCAGGAGAAAAATATAACGATCAAGAGGATAACAAAAATCGTAATTGACCAGGTTCGTAACGTCAATATTCGGATTTTCCGGCGGCCCATAGTGTATCTCTATGATCTAGCGGTTATATGCAAACAGCTCAGTAATGTCGCCTTTCACCTCGACGGTCATGCTCCCAGTAACGTTCATGTTCCCATCTTTTCCAGTTACCCAAGACTTCGTCATGACGGAGGCGAGGATAATTACGATATGAATACCTGAAACCAGGGCGAAAATCGAATAAGAATCTAGGGACCCTCTCACGTGCGATGTACTGCCATGGTCCTGCGTAGGAATAGGACTGATACCATCGTCCTTCATATAGCCACCACCACGCACCGTTCGTAAATAAAATGTCTCCCCCGACATCAGCGGCGATATAGATATTGGTTCTAGGGACAACCACCAACGCAGGAGGTGAGGGGATGATAATTGGTGGTGGCAATGGAACGCCGACAACGATTTCGGTCATCAACGGTCTCGGATGGGCAAGTCCGAAATTCGCTGATCCGATTGTCGCTAAAATGATTGCCCCAAATACTACCACCCAAGAATGGTGAAAATTCATGTTGTTCTCGTCTGTTATATGTTTAAATTCTCTTTAGCTAGATTACCATCCTCGATGATATTTGCCCCCGCCATGAAAATGCTTTGGTAACCCCGCTTCCTTCGCCTTTTCTTGCAAAGTGGCCCTCAAGTCAAATAACTCTCCTGTAATTTTTGCAATAGCTTCTGCATCGGGAGTTCTACTGTGTAAAAGAGCTTTTTTTTCAGCCTGTTTTACAAACATTTGTTTCCGAAGATCTTTGGTATCGGCAAAAAATGTTCCTATTTTTGCACGCTTCTCAGCGTTGTTTCCATCTTTATCATCACGTTTAGCGAACATGAAGAGTTCAGCCGTTTTAGCCTTTTCCATCATGGCCATTCTCAAATCAAAAAGCTCGCCTGATGTCTTTTTCACTGCATCTATATCCGGACTATCCCTCTTTATCAGTGCAATTTGTTCTGCTCGTTTCATTGCCATCTGTTTACGAAGATCTTTGGTGTCAGCACGGAATTTCTTTATCTTCGCCTTAGCCGCATCGTCAAGTTCGTGGAAGTGCCGAGGGGCACTGCTTGAGTCTTGTTCGTCAACTCGTGCATTGGCTTGTTGTAAACTAACGAGCCCAACTGACGTTGCCAGCAACACAACCATGAAGAATTGTTTTGCTTTCATTTCATCCCTCTTGATATTTGTTAATTCCTCGATCCGTTTTTTAAAACGCATCATCTTATTGAGCAACCAACTGAATGATTAAGATAAGAATGTTACCTCTGCCATTCTTCGACAAAATGGCCAACGACCTTCACCTGTTATGGCCAAGGACTGATTCCTGTTCGTATTATCTGAAAGTTGTCATCAGCGATGCCTAAAACCACCATGGCCAAATCCATCATGATACATTGGCCGGTGCCAATAACCATGATGCCACCCCCAACTTCCACCAAGCCAGACCCACTCTCCACCTACCCAGAAATAGTCTGGGCCAGGAGCCACTATCACCGGTTCGACCAACGGTTGTGGTGGACGACTTGTTGCAACCGATACGGCAGGATTGATTGTGGATGGTGTATTGATCATGAAATCAATAACCTTTTCACTGACCCGAGCTTTCTTTAGATCAAGGATTTCAGCTGTTGTGAGGTGAAAGATAGTATGAGAATTTAGGATTTGACTTATGATTACGTCATAACTGACTTTGGCTTTTGCCATTGCTTTGATATCAGCAATTGTCAATGGTTGAGCTTTTTCTATCTGCCAAGAAGATGGTGCAGGTACTGTTTGAACTTGTCCATTTTTTGCTTGGTCCATCCCGTGTCCGACAATTCCACCTGCGATAGCTCCGACAGCCGCACCCACGAGAGCACCCTCTCCAGGATGCCGTGCAACCGCACTGCCGATGATTGCGCCTGTTGCCCCTCCAGCCAACGCTCCGGTAGCCGTATGATCCGGCTGCCCATGAGGGGTCGCGCAACCTGAAACCGATAGCCCTACAATCACTGTCGCAAGATAATAACCGTAAGATTTCATGGTATCTCCTTTTAGCTGCACAGAGAGGCAGTGGCCTTGATTGGCCAGTTACGTTTATTTTGTATAAATAACCTGCAATGATAGAATTGGGGTTAGTGCCAATTAAGCGCAAAACATCGCTCTGTGTTCGATGTCTAGGTTCATATTAGCTGATCTATTAAGACTGCAGCCTCTATAGAGGTAGACCTGATACCTGACCTAAAGTTGCAAACGAAGCTCCATTCCTTGGAAAAACGCACAACAACCTGAAATGACATGTGTAAAATGAATAATACTGAATTCCTGTATGAGTTTTTGTGTTTTTCCGAGTAAAAAATACCCAGTTAAAATAAATGGGTGTGTAGTATTTTACCGTGTTGAACAGGCTGCATCGGACTTCTAATGGTCTAATCGAACACACAAGCCTCTACGCGACTCATTTTGCGTTGATGCGTCTACATGATGAGTGACCTTCCCCCTTTTTTCTTAAAAAGTAAGTGACCTCTGTTGCCAGAAAAAGGACAGGACGCAAGAGGGCCTGGAGCTTGCATTACAATAAAAAATTATTGATTAAAGGATTGCAAAAGAATGACCGATTAGATGACATATAGACCTGATAATATGAGTCAATAAGCACGACCCGGCACATATTATCGGCATGAAACACCCATGGGGAGGCGGTAATATGTCAATTAGCAGTGTGTCGAGCAACAACTGGTATCAGCAGGTCAGCCTGCTCAATAGCAGCAACCAATCGCAGAATACAAGTCAAACAGCAACCTCCCAGGCGCCTCCCCCTCCACCACCAGGAGGAGATTTTCTCAGTGCAATTTTTCAATCGCTCTCCGACCTTAGCGGTGGAAGTAATTCGAGTTCTGCCTCAAGCAGCAGTTCTGCCACATCAAATTCTTCATCCTCTACGTCTGCGCAGGGAGCGACCCAGGCGATGGGAAGTTTCATGCAAAACTTGATGGCAGCCCTTCACTCTCAACATAGCTCAACTGCCAGTGCAGCGGACAGTAGTGAGAACAATGCAAGCGTATCAGCCGTTAGCAGCACCGGCTCCCATCGCCATCATCGTCATGGTAATATTAAATCTGATTTACAAAGCTTGATTGCATCATTGAATTCTTCGAGTTCCAGTTCTTCCTCATCGTCAACCTCTGCGACAACATCTACAGGCACTAATCTCGAAAATAGTTTCCAGAACCTGTTAAGTTCGCTTGGGAAATCAAATAGCAATATTACCCTTTCAGGGTTTTTAAAGGATTTTTCTGGCAAGATGTCCAAGGGGGCCTTGTCTGGCAATGCCATTAATATAGTCGTTTAAGAATAAACCTCTGCGACGCTTACAATACGTATTTTCGGTAGTTGGTGTTGCCGGGAAAACAATCATTTTTTTGATAAAACTGAATTGTGATACTTTAACTTAGCGGTTTGCATTTATTTTTTTTCACGTACTCATGGTCACCCTTTCCCCCTTGTTGGGGTGTTTCGCACAATTACGGCCAGAACCAAAATTTGGTGTGCGGGGACCAACAATTTCTGTGGTATAATTAATAAAATCAGAATCGCTCAATCTTTGCCAGCTCAAAGCCACCTTCGTTTTGATCCGTTCCTACATCCTGTCTAACAAGCTGTAAATAGGATAATTTTCCGAGAGCATCCGGACTTGGTGCACTAGTGCCAGCAATGCTTTACGTCCATTCTATTTATTGTTCCTTTATTTTGATATACTCAAGTCGTTTATGGCCAAATGGATTGACAACTGATCGTAATAGCTAAATATTAAGATCATAGGATTATTTATCATTCAATAATGTTGGGAATAGTCGCACCAGTTGAATGACAGTTTTTAGCAGTTTGATATTTTCCGTTAGTAACCAAAAAATACCGCAACTAATGGAGAGACGTTATGGGGAGGCGAATTCCGGGGCCAACTTGTTCTTACGAGCTCGGTTCCGACTGGATTGATGAAGGGACGTCGTGTCGGTCTCGTAGCAACGCGCCAGGACCGATAGGTATTGAAGAAAGAACGTCGAGCAAGTTTAGTGGCAACGCGTCAGGACCCTTGGGAATGTTGACGTCGATGGTCATGGCTGCGGCGCCTCTAAGCGAGGACGAACGCATCGAGCGAGTCCGACAGGAATGGCGCAAGAACAATGAACTTGAGAAAAAACAGGCACAGGAGAATCTTGAGAAGGATACTCAGGAACATATTAAGAAGTGCATTGCTAAACTAGCAGCCCTCCCCATAGGACCTGATAAAGCGTGGCGTTCTCCTCAGGAACAAAAACTGATATTGAAGAAACTGGAAGAACTCAACACAGCAAAGAAGATCAACTGGATTGAAGATGAAGACCGGGGTGGACACGACAGAGGTAATATAACCCTTAACAAGGATTTTCATTCGGGTGACTGGGGAAAGGATGCCTGGATGAAATCAGCTCCTGTATTGGTTCACGAAGCAACCCATGCCGTCTGGCCCGATCGATATTTCGAACAGTTCCGGATAAAATGGAAGAGAGATCACCTGAAGAGTTGCCAAGATTATCAAAAAGGGGAAGAACTTATAGCTGAAGAGACATACGCTTGGCAAAACGAACTTATGGTTTATAAGGTTCTACAAGGTCAAGGATTTAGCGATATGGTATTGGATTATCGGTTGCAACGGGTGGGAAGTGTCGAGGATATGGTTCGAGATGCTTATCCGGCATGGCGCTCATTAAAGTAGATTCATTACCAAGAGGTCTGACTGGATGTCGGAGGCTGGGCTTGAAGATGTTCCGTCACGATGTATAGAAATGGCGCAGATTTGTCTGTGCAGAATAAGGTAGGTTATTCGTATTTCTGCTCCACACATGAAAAAAAAATTGGCCTACCGAAACCTGTCGGGGGATGCTTAGCCAATCACCCTTTTGATCGTTTCAGCGCATAAAGCATCAACATCACAACAAACACATTCACCACCAACACGCTCACCCTCAGCAGGCTGACATGGCTGAACAGTTTGTAGGCTTCAATGGGGATGTAAAGCCCTATACTCAATGCTGCAAACCATTCGGCCCAACGCCTGCCATGCCACAAACCATAGGCTTCTATTAGCCGGACAATTGCATAGCCAACTGATCCCGCCACAAGAAACGCCGGGCGGATTTTCTCCAATGAAGTTACACCCGAAAGCAAGATTTTCAGCCAATGATTTGCCGGGTTGAGGTGAAGATACCGGATAAACTGGACACCCATTTCGTGTATGTCTTGGTGGATGAGAGACAAAAGACCCAATCCAACTACTAAGACGAGGGCCCCTTTCACAGCTTCAAAGACAGCAATTGTCCGTACACCATATTCCAATCTTGCTAACATATATCTCCTCAATCCTGCTTTCATACATCCATTCTTTGACTTTTAATTTCAGCATGATAGCATTATATAATAATTATTCCAAATACCATGTTTGGGGGGTGCTATGACAAAATCAGAATTGACGCAGGCCTTGGCCGTTCAGATGAATCTATCACCTACGCGAAAAGGTCAATGGTGAGGCAAGGCAGCAGTGATGAAGTTAAATGGCGTTCATTGATGCAAAATGGGGTTTCCTTGTTGGCCTATATTTCAGCAGATGCAAGATTGCTTCATGTACAAGTGGAACTCAAATGTTCGGTGATTAACGTATTTATTAACAAAAAGCCTGGTTGTTAAATATTTTCAATTTAAACAGATATATATGACTATTGCTATCGCGATTTTTCTTGCACTCATCATCGGAGCCTTCGGACTTCTCTCTATTTTCTTAACATTTGATAATGTTGTCCGTTTTGAATACACGAAGTATCGGGAGGCATGGGAAGCGGATGGACGGCCACACGGTTTTCTATGGCGCCCACCAGAATGCACATTGTTTCGTAGTACATGGGCAACTCATCGGCTTACGCTTGTCTGGTTATTCAAGACACCATTCTGGGTTAGCGAATCATCAGTATGTAAAAATAATTTGGTGCATTTTCGCATATACTTTATGGCGTGGCACATTGTAACTATTGGAGCGTTGTGCCTTGTAGCATCACGCATTTAATTAAAGGGGCATTTGATTCCACAGAACGACGTGTATGGAAAACCGATTTAAACAGTCTGCAGATCTCTGCAAACGGGCAGAAGCTGTCCTCCTCGAAGAAACACTAGATAACATCCCGACTCTATCATCCGAAGAAATCCAGAAGACATTGCACAACCTTCGTGTTCATCAGATTGAACTGGAGATGCAGAATGAGGATTTGCTCCAGGTTCAGATGGAGCTGGATACGGCACGGATGCGTTATCTTAACCTCTACGACAATGCCCCGTCTGGTTATTTAACTATCTCAGATACAGGACAGATTGTAGAAGCCAACTTAACTGCAGCGTCGATTCTGGGGTGTGCACGTGGGGATCTGGCAAACAAACCCCTTACTCAATTTATCTTCAAGGAAGACCAAGACATCTACTACCTTTATCGCAAACAACATGCTGATGTAAAAGAGAATAATGTGTGTGACTTGCGAATGGTTAAGAACGGTGAAATAATGTTTTGGGTACGTTTGGCGATAACCGCATTGCAACAATCAGGTGATGGAGTTGAGTGCTATGTAGTGATGAGCGATATCACTGACCTCAAACGAGCAGAGGAGGCGATGAAAATAGCCCATGATAACTTGGAGCAGAGAGTGTCGGAACGTACTGCCGATCTTGAGAATAAAAATGCAATGCTTTCCATGATGCTCGACTATGCACGAAAGGCTGAAACAGATATACAGGAGCGCGTGGTTGCAAGTTTACGTTCTAACATCATAAACATAGCAATGTTGTTAAAAAAGGAACAGCTACCGAAGGGAGCTCGAGACTTGGTCGAGCTTATAGAAACAACAGCCTATAATCTGGCCCATCCGTTCATCAAGAAACTTGAGTCTCAAATGTTACGACTCACTGAAAGAGAAATACATCTAGCAACTTTCATTCGACAGGGCAAATCCACCAAGGAACTCATGGAGTTATTCAATCTCTCAGCGAAAACCGTAGAAGCGCACCGTAATAATATCCGCAAGAAACTTGGCCTTTGTCATAAAAAGATCAACCTCAGAACCTTTCTGAATTCAAATTTTTTTGAATAATCCCCCAGGAAACGTTTGATTCCTCAGTATTTCACAAAACACTAATATCTTATTAGTGTTTCATGAGCATTCTTCTAGTGATTAACCCTCAGCGCAATTGTGATAGAATTACAAATTAGATAACAATCAGTTTGTGTTCTGCGACAAGGTCAACCTCCAAGTTTTGGTATCTCCAAAAACTACGGCACCAAGCAATGCCGTTAGAAAATGGACAAAGCTTCTCAATACAATTCCTGAAGATAATTCATTGTATTTTCGAGAAACTATTTCTTCCATAAGGATAAGGGGCCCTGTCAGGTCGCAATCTCAGTTAAGGAGGAAAGTCATGTCATTAACTGTTCCTGAAAATGTTTTGATGGATTCTATCAGGTGCCCGAATAATTATTCATGCCTCGATTCTGGCCAAAGTCTCGATAGGCCGATATGCAAAGTGGACTATTCTTTAGGAAATAACTTGTTGTTTATCAGTCCGTTAAATGAAGATGCTTGCCCGTATCGAGTTGCTGTAGGCACATCGAACATCTGCAAATGCCCAACGCACTTTTTTCTTAATTCGAATTACTAAAGTCCGCCAGGTCCGCCAGGACAACCTTGGCCCAAAGTTCGATGGTCGTGGTTGATATCACCAGTGATGTGGTCGATATCAATCGTCAGTCCAGCCAAGTCGGTGACGGTTTCACCCTGAGCGGTTATAAGTATATAAATATCCTAGAACAAGAGTCTATCCGTACACATTATGCTGTTCTCGATGCCATTGCTAAGATGAAAATCGATCAGCTCATCGCCTGGCGCTATGAGCGGTTGGCCGATGCTCGGATGAATTCATCGGGCCTGATCCAGACGTTGTTGTTGGAATGGCTTCAGACCCGCAAACCAAAAGTGCTGAAAGAAATTACTGCTCGGATGGAGGTCTTCCGCGAGAACGAGGGCTACCATAACATGATTTTGACAGACTCCCGCGGCAATGTCCTGATTTCCCTGATTGACAAATCCGATTATTCCATGTCGGAGAAGAATTTAAATCAACAACATAAGCAGCATCTCCAAGCTGAAGAGGACCTCCTTTTAGGGCAAGTCCTGGCATCCCAGCAACCGACTCTGGGTGATTTCTACTTCTGCTATACCTGCAAAAAAACCATATTATCGTCGGCGCTCCGATTATGGATAAAAATAAAACAGTAGGTGTGCTCCTGCTGATTAACGACCCTGAGAAAAATATTTTCCCCTTGTTGCAAGTCTGGCCGATGGCACAACCCACCAAGAACAAACTGCAAACTTCCGAGCCTTTCCCAGATTTGCCTGGGCCTAATTTTATTGCTGAGCCGTTCATCTGGCCTAGAGTAAAGGACGACGACATGCAGGGTGCCAGCATTCTGGTTCGCAGAGAAGGGAGAAACGTCCTTTTCATCACTCCTACCAAAGATCCCCCCCCCTCTTAGTCAACGACTGTCGTTGTCATACCAAGAAAACCCTGCAGTCCGAGCTGTGTGGAACGAATCTGGGATGTTCCGCGGAGCAGAGTACTCCGGCGAAGAGGTCCTCGCAGACCTTCGTGCCGTACCTGATACCTTTGGCGCATAGTCACCAAGATGAACATGAGTGCCATGCTGGCCCAGGCACGCATTTGGGGCGTTGGAATGCTCCTGCTGTTTGCACTGGCAGTCGGGATGACGTTGCTCCTTGCGCTTTTGACCTTAAACAGAGAAATGGTGTTGATTGATGGCCGAAAAGCAGAAATCAAAGGTGAAGGCTGACATTAAAAAAAATAGGCTCTATATAACACTGACCTCGGTCGTCAACAAAACGGAGTTGGAAAAAATTTATATTGATACCCGATTTAGTGTTGCAGATCTCAAGCCGGGCTTTGACGTCGTTACAGATCTTTCACGATGTAGCATTGGACACCTTAATGGTATTTCTACACTAAGAACAATTATGGACTTTCTTGTCGTTAATCAGATGGGTCGGGTTGTTCGGATCGTTGGAGACATGAGCATAGCCTTTAAGCAACTTCTTGGCATAGCATCAAAATTTCAATGCTACAAGCCGGTTTACGTTACCAATCTCGAAGAGGCTGAAGAAGAACTCCTCTGCCCGATCAAACCAAATGGTCTTCGCTTTCAGATCAATCATCGACAGATAGAATACTCGATAGACCATGAGAATGGGTCCGGACACCTCGTTGATATCTCAACAAGCGGATGTGCAGTGCAGGAACCAACATTACCTCTATCCTCTGATGCAGAGGTATCTATTACCATCCCGCTACATCAAGAACTGAATTTATTGTCGCCGTTTACAGCGGCTGCAAAAGTGGTATGGGTGCGAGGCGACAGATTTGCTGTTCAGTTCATTGATCTTGATGATGACCGAAAAGCGATATTGTATAAATGCCTTGTTAACGAGGGGCGGATTGATATTGTGTAAAATCTTCTGCTGGTCCAGGAGCAGTTACTCAAACTCCAGTTGCCCTGCACATTGATCTCCCGTGATCAATGGTAGCCGGACCCACATCCCCCTAAATTCGCCCGAACATCCTACCGAGACAGGTATTTGTAGTATCAGACACATTGAAAACCTCAATTAGGTGCACTAGTACCAGCAATTCTCGGAACGATTTTCCTAAACCGAGTGTTTTCGAGGAACCGCGACGAATTCTTAGTGTTTTTTGCTCCTTACCCAACCATCTCCCAACTGCTTGCGGAATGCATTACACCCGCTATAACCCCGCAAATTCTCACGCTAAATTCTTTGCTGAAACCCAACCCACCATACACCCAGCCCACCTGATGTGGACCGGGCGACGGTGCTGGCTTTTATTGTTGCTGTGATTGCCCCCGGCCAGAGGCCTTGCGGTGACTATGTTTCAGAAAAAAGTCAGGCGGACACCTGGATTGCTAAATGGTCATTTGTTTTGTGGTGGTATGCGAGGAAGAACGGTAACTAAATTTTTCTCAAGATATCAGCTGGTCGCATGTTAGCTGCTACTCTGCCCATCACCAAGGCGGCAATACCACCTGTTGCCACGGCAACGCCCAGGGCGACCAGTACCAATCCCCAGGAAAATTGTATGGGCAGCCGGATGGCCTGATTAGCCAGTTCACCGATCTTGACGGAAGCCGGCAAAGGATTAAGCGCCCAAGGCGTGGCCATGGGTAGTGAGAGCGTTCCGACGAGGAATGCCCCCATATATCCTAAACCCAGCCCCAGGATGCCACCCAGCACGCACTGAACCATAGCCTCACCCAGAAGTTGTGCCTGGATGTCTCTCTTCCTCCATCCCACAGCCTTGAGTACTCCGATCTCCGTAGTACGCTCCACAAGGCTCGCGGTCATGGATTTGAGAATCAGCAGAATCGCCCCCAGCAAAGCTACCCCTGAAGCTACAAGAGCAAACTGACCCGATATCAATGAGACACCTCCCATCAACTCCAGGAAAGAGTCGGAGTTGCTGGCAGATAGACCCGGCAAGGTCTTGATGATATTTTGCTGAATGCGCCCTTGCGCGGCGGGATCGCGTAATCTGAGATAGGCCACATTGAGGGGGGCTGTTGCGTCCGTAAGCAAGGATTGAGCATCCGATAGCCGCAGATAGATGTTGGCCGCCGCAACCTGAGCACCTTCTCGTATCTCCAGCAGGCCGACGATTTTGAAGGAGTCGCCGCCAATTTCTAGCGCATCGCCCAAGCGGACACCGCGAAATTTGGCAAAATGTTTTTCCATCACGGCTTCTCCCGATTGTGCAGGTAAATGGCCTTGGCTGATCCACTGCGCCAGGCGGACAGGTCCCAAGTCAGGCTGGACCAGGTCCACCCCCATAATGGTTCTGAACCCTCCAGGGAGGAACTCCCACAATAAGAGCGAGCCTGCGGTTGCTGCAACCCCGTCAAGTTTACCGAGGGCTGTCAATTCTTCAGCAGAGATAATCTGATTAGAAAAGGGCAGTTTGACACCCCGCATGGACAAGGTCCCTTGCCCCAACTGCTGATTCTTTTCTGCTCGTTGTACGACCAAATCCGCTCCCAAGTTGGCAAACGGCTGGCTTGCGGCTTTTTGATAACCAGTGGCAACCGCATTGATTGATACAAAAAGACCGATGCCCACCGCGATGCCCAGAATATTGATCAGGGTTCGAGACGAGCGATGCTGCAATTCATGGAAAATATAGGAAATGCGCATGTCCTGGCCCTGAACTCAATGCTGCCCAATTGCTTGATCAAGGGCCTTGGTCAGGGAGTCCAGGGTCCATTTTCCCTGGAAAAATTCCGGTCCTGATCCGCTGGGGAACCCGGAGAAGGTACAAGGAGCGCCCTCTACTTGGACGGTCTCTTTGCCGTTGATCCAGATCATAAGGGGCACATGCCGGCGAAGGCCCTTGCTCGCCATAAACTTCTCACCCTCCTGGCTTTCGAAGTCGTGCCAACGGGGATTGATGGCCTTTCCATAGTGGGCAAATAGAATTTTGAGCTTTTCCAGGGTGGGCTGCAGGGGGCCGTGATTCATGTAAAGGACATCGACCTCCACGGTTGCGACCGCTCGAACATTCATGGGCAGAAACAAAGAGAGCGACAACATCAGGATAATGAGGATTTTTTTCATGCGATAATTTCTCCATCTTGCATGCACAGCATGCGATCTGCTGTTTTTGATAATTCCAGGTCATGGGTAACCATCAGGATGGTCATGCCCTGCTGCTTATGTAATTCATCGAGGATATGCATGATGGCTTGCCCGGTTTGAGAGTCCAGATTGCCGGCGGGCTCATCGGCAAAAATTATTTTGGGATGATTAACCAACGCCCGGGCAATGGCCACGCGCTGTTTTTCCCCGCCCGACAAGGTTCCGGGCAAATGATCCAGGCGATGTTCCAACTCCATTTGACGCAGCAAGGAAATCGCTCGTTCCCGGCGCTCCTCTTCCGCTATTTTTTCCGGGAACAGGGGCACCGCCACATTTTCCCAAGCAGTGAGCGTTGGGATCAGTTGAAATGACTGGAATATAAAACCGATATTGGCACGCCTAAAGAGCGCCAACTCGTCTTCTGATGCGGCGACGATATCCTTGCCACAAAGGGTTACCAGCCCCGATGTAGGACGTTCCAAACCAGAAAGTAGGGAGAGCAAGGTGGTCTTGCCGCAACCAGACTTTCCCACCAAGCTGACAAACTCGCCTGGCTGCAAGTGCATGGATATGTTCTTGACCACCTCGACGGGACCAAAGGTTTTCTTGATGCCCGTGGAGGCCAAAATAGGATCATTCATGACGGAGGACCTCGGAAGGTTTGATGCGGGTGATGCGGCCGATACACAACGCGCTGGTCACTCCCCCGACAATCAGCGAGAGTGTCAGGGCAATTCCGACCAGAGGCCAGGAAATATGCACAGGCAACGGCACGGTCTTGAATACCGGTTCACCGCCGCCAGGAAGGAAATGCGGCGTAGGGCTCATCTCCCAGGGGATAGGAAAGTTAATCTCTTGAAAGCTCAAGCCAAAACAGACCAGCCAGGCAACACAGACACCGACAATCCCCGCCAGGAGGCAAAGCACCAGTGATTCGGCCAAGAGTTGGCCAACGATATTTCTGTTGGTCCAACCCAAGCATTTGAGCACACCTATTTCCCGTGCCCGCTCCTGTATTCCGCCGGCAATAGTTTTTAAAACCATCAAAAAAGCCACTGTCATGACGATAAGAGAGGTGGCTGAGGCAAACTTGTCTGAGAGGGCGAAGAGATTGCCGAGTTGACGAAGAAAGGAAGCAGGCGTGGCCACAGCCGTTTTATCGCCTAAGGATTTTTTAAGTGCCACCGACAGTCTGGGGATGGCCTCCTGGTCGGCTACTATGAAGACCAGATTTACATCACCAGCAGCGAACGGTGAGATGCCCTGAACCTGAGGAGAGGCTACGGCCAAAGCTTGTGCCTCCTGCAATGGCAAATAGACATTGGCTACAGCAATCTTTGAGGCGCGCGAGGCGTCGACAAGGCCGACTACGAGATAGCTTTTATCCAAGATTGTCACCATGTCGCCCACATCGACATGCTTTTCTTTGGCGTATGTTTGATCGACCAAAGCCTGTAAACCGTTTCTCTCTAAAAAACGACCTTTGACGACAAAATTGCGTAGCTTACCAGGCCCCAAGGCGTTCATGGGATCAAATCCCATCACCATCGTAAATTGGTTCTTATCGAATACCCACAGCAAAACTGCCTGCCCCACTTCTCGTATACCGGGCATTTCGGCAAGTTGATCGACCTCCTGCTGACGGATAGTCACCGCCGAACAGGGAAACACTGCGCCTTGCAGTTCCTGGGGAACGTCTCCGGAGCGTTGGATGGTGATGTCGGCCCCGATCTCCTTAAGCGGTGTTCGTGACGCTTCCTGATAGGCGCCGGCAAGGGCGTGGAGGATGACCAGCAGAGCAATCCCCACGGCTAGGCCCAGAATTGCAGTAAGATGTCGCCTTCTGCGAAGGTATATCTCCCGCCACACAAAGGAAAATCGCATTGTCTCCCGGCCTCCCTGGCTGTTTATTGGTTGCAGTGAAGGTTTTGAGTGATAAAACTTTGCCGCAAAGCCTGAAAAAACACCTTTCTCTGATCTGGGTTCAGGATTTCTTTCATTTTTAAGAGATGCTCAAAAACACCTTGTTGAATGGTCGATTGAATAGATAAAATTTCTTTCCGTTGAAGAGTTACGTGATTCATATCGACGGGATCCTGTTCCAACATGGAGATCATGATGTTGCGTTTTTCATGAATCTCACTCGACAGCTTGTCGAGATTTTCATGAAAATCTCGCGCCAAGGGTGATATTAAAGCCTGCTGTTCCGGAGTGAGACCAAGAAGTGAATACAAATGATTGTCGTTCGCAACTAAGGGACACTCCTTTGGGTCGCCAGCGCTTCTTGTTTGCACATAATGCAGACCAAACATGATGGCGGCCCCAATATTCATGGCCAACAGAAGCACGAAAACGGAACTCCATATTTTACTCTTCATCGTTTCACCTGAGTGGCATCACTCACCAATAAAAGATAGCCCTGGGCAAGAGAGCCCTTCGGGGTTGGCGCGAAAGCATCCAATACTTCAAGGGTTACAGCCTGTATTGGGGCCGTGGATGCCGTCATTCTAGCTTCCAATGTGGCTCTTCCCATCCACCCCCCGATCAAGAGCCCCAAGATTACCATGACCGCCATAGCGGCAGGCGCGGGAAACATATAATCCCAGGCCCAGGCCCAGGCCCAGGTCCAGGTCCAATTGAAGATCCCCGGTTCGGATTTCTCTGTAATCTTCCGCATAACATCTTGAGAAAAATCCGGTTGCGGTCGGGGTGGAACGACATCTTCCAGGGCCAGCCAGAGATGCTGCATATCTGTTTGATCCTGTCGGCAGGCCGGGCAGGCCGCAAGATGGGTTTCTATCTCAAACCGTAAAGGAGGCGAAACCTCTCCATCCTCAAAGGCTGAAAGTTTTTTGCGTATTGCAGTACAGTTCATGGGTAAGGGTAATGACTTTTCCATAGGCTTCTCTTCGTTTATTGTGACCAGATTAATGCCTTCTTATTTAATTAAACTGACGAGGATTGGAAAACCTGCGGTTATTTTTCAAAGGGAAGCAGTTTTTTATAAAGATTGGCCTTTGCCCGGACCAGCAAGGCCTCCACCGCAGCGATCGAACAACCGATGACAATGGCGATCTCTTGATAGGAGAGTTCTTCGTATCGCCGAAGCACCACGGCCAGACGCTGGTTGGGCGGCAAAGATTCAATAGCAGCACGGACCAGTCGACCCTGTTCAGCGTGCAGAGCCGCGTCTTCGGGAGAAGGGGTATGAGCGGGAATCTCCGGCGTATCGTGATCGCCGAAAGTCCAAAATGAGCCGATCAACCGGATGTTGCGCCGCCACAGCGATTGGGTTTCGCTTTTACAAATATTAGCTGTCAGGGTGTACAGCCAGGTGGCAAATTTGGAAGTTGGCGTATACCTTTCAGATGAGCGCCAAATCCGTACAAACACCTCCTGAGCGAGGTCGTTCGCCTCTTCTTCTCTGCCGAAAAACCTGTAGATTAACCGGAAAACAGCGTCTTGGTGACGATTGACCAAACAAGAAAAAGCTATTTGGTCACCGTCAGCCACAAGCAGCATGAGGTCTTCACTAGCTAAAGATTTGTAATCACGTTTCACGTTATACTTGAGTCGCTCACGACTTGATAGAATTCCCCACCAGAACTTTGCCAGGTTGGAGCATACCCCCTGTCATCGGGGAATGCATTGTCCAGGTTCAGGTATGCCGCTCAACAATTTGAGAAAGAAATGACTCTCACAGAAGTGAACGCCTTCTTAATTGATTAAACTGACGAGGAATGAAAAACCTGCGGTTTATTTTTTGGAGGGAGTCTGATTTATACGAAAGGATGGCCTTGCTCGACTTAACGGCAGTTATATCGAGCTAAGGGAGGAGTGAAGAGTAATGCCCCGTCGTGCTTTTGCAAATCGCAAAATAAGCTTTCCCGGGCACAGTTCCATTGAATTATCTCTACAACGAGAATGGAACAATGCGCATTATTAACTACCTTCATGGCCACACGGCACTTTTTGGAACATCTTTGAACTTCGTTAATAGGTTGGCCGTTGCTGATCAGGGGCCTCTTTATGTGGGGTGGTACCCAGCCAGAATCGCTCAAAATACGTTACTCATATTTTCCCTACCCAAAGTTCCTCCACCTTGCCAGGCCACCATGCTACCGAAACAGCTATAGATAGTACTCGTAACCATGAGCATCCCTGCTTGGTGCACTAGTACCAGCAATTCTAGGAACGGTTTTCTTAACCCGAGTGTTTTCGAGGGATTGCGGACTTTTTTTGTCCGATTCAGTTCTTTACCCAACCATCACCCAACTCCTCGCGGTATGCATAGCTCTGGCTATGAAATTTGAAATTCTTTCGCCAAATTCATCGTCGGAATCCCACCCATCATACACCCAACCCACCTGATGCTGCCCGATCCCGTTTTCAGGTGGCCCGAACATTGACAGGCCTGCCTGCCTTGCTTAGTTTCCTTGTAGGTTGATCGCTAACGCAACCGACTGCTCGTTTAGATTCTATGCGAATAATTGTCGGAACCATTGGCCGACAAGAGGAGGTTATTTCCGAGGGCGAGGGCGACTTGACCAAACGTATTGAAGCTGTCAGTCGGGATGAGGTAGGGCAATTGGCCGTATGGTTCAATACCTTTTTAGACAAACTCCAATCGTTAGTCAAAGATATCGGTGCTAAATCCCTGGCCTTGGACTCGGCTGCTGCTGAACTCACCCGCCTGTCCGATGGGATGTCAGCTGAGGCCAGCGGCATGTCGACCAAATCCGGTTCCGTAGCCGCTGCCACCGAACAGATGAGCACCAATTTCCAGTCGGTTGCTGTGGCAATGGAGCAGTCCTCAAGCAATGGCACCATGGTTGCCACCTCAACCGAAGAAATGACTTCCACGGTCAACGAGATTGCCCAAAGCGCTGAAAAAGCCCGTTCCATCTCTGAGGGCGCCGTTAAGCAATCCCGGCTTACTCCGAAAAAATGGCCGCTCTTGGTGAATCCGCTAGGAAAATCGGAAGGGTAACGGAAACCATCACCGAGATCTCGGAACAGACAAATTTACTAGCGCTGAATGCCACCATTGAAGTGGCGCGAGCTGGTGAAGCGGGCAAGGGGTTTGCGGTGGTTGCCAACGAGATCAAGGAATTGGCCAAGCAGACTGCCGCGGCGACTGTCGATATTAAAAATCAGATCAGCGAGATGCAGGGCACGACCACATCAACCGTTGCTGATATAGAAAAGATTTCCGAGGTGATTGTTGAGATCAACAACGTCATCAACGGCATAGTCACTTCCGTGGAAGAACAGTCGGCCGCTTCCAGCGAGATCGCCAGCAACATCTCCCAAGCCTCTCAAGGGATTGCCGAGGTCAACGAAAACGTCGCGCAGAGCACAGTTGTCATTGCCGATATCACCCGTGACGTTGCCGGAATCAATCAGCTGTCAAATCAAGTGGGGCAGGGTAGCAGTCAAGTACAGGCAAGCGCCCAAGGACTGGCCGATCTGGCCGGCCATCCAACTCCAAAATCTCGTTAAAAAATTCAAGGTTTAAATAAATGGCTACTCCCTCAAGGGGTAAACTAGCGCCTAATTTTGCCCCTTGAGGTTATCCTACTCATGGCAATTCCCTTCAAATACGGACTGATTTTAGAGTCCGACATGGAAATGTCGGGAGGGAAAATTTAGGAGAGAATGGTCGTGGAGACAATGATATTGATCATTTTCTGCTATACTAATCTGCGAGTCAAATAAAGAGGGTGTCAAAAAAACTAAAATATAACAGTATCTCCATCCTGAAGATACCACTTTGTAGCAACGGGAATAGTTATCACATTTTATTGACTTTAATTATAACATTGATACAATAAATAAAATACCTATTTCCAGGAGGTTGAGTTGAAGAGGAGGTATTTGCGATTGAATGATGCGGAAGCGTACAAGCAAAGATATTGACCCTTTCCATCGAAATCTTCGAAACGTATGGTTATTACTGTTTTAGTATGCGGAAATTGGCCATTCCTTTGGGAATCGCGTCAAAGACGATTTACGACTACTTTTACAATAAAGATGAGATACACCTGCATATCCTTATTAAAGGTTTTGAGCAGTTGTATAGGTCTTTCGAATTCGCTATCGAAAACACAGATAATCCGTTTGAAAGGTTGGCGACGGCCATTCGAACATATATCGACTTCGGCCTGGAAAATGACAACATCTACAATCTGATGTTTATCTGGCATGTCCCTAAGTTCAACGATTACATCGGGACCTCAATGAAGGAACTGGCCCATCGGGGACTCCTTACGGCTCTCAGTTGCGACGAATTGTTCAGGGAACTCATCCAGGCAGGTGTTCAATCTAATCCTCTAGTAGGCGAGAGTAAAATCCGCCTTGAGATGATCCTGATCTGGACGCAAATGTATGGATATGTAGCCAACATCAACAACACCTCCTTGAATTACATCTGCGAAGATCCAGTTTCACTCAAAGAAGCTGTAGGCCGTCTGATTATAGAAAATGCTTTCCGCAGTTTGGAGATCCTGACCGGCCCTACATTTGATCCTGAATCGAGGCAGGTTGCAAACCCTTTGCATTCGGTTGGCGCAGGTAAGTGAACCCAGAATAACTCTTAATGTGATTGTTGCAGAAAGTAAGGACATACCTGACAGTCTTTTCAGATACTAAAAACAGGTATAGGGGAAACGATGAAAAATATCTGGCCAAATAGTATTGTACAGATTCGGTGGTTGCTATGGGCGATTGTTGCCTGTTGCCTCACTGTGTCATCTGTAAATGCCGGTGACCTTTCAGAAATTCGAAAGCGTGGCGTGTTACGACATCTTGGGATCCCGTATGCCCATTTTGTAATGAATTCTGAAAAGGGGCTCGACGGACTTGATGTTGAGTTGATGCAGCTTTTCGCACAACATCTTGGGGTCAGGTACGAATGGGTGCAAACCTCATGGTCGAATGTTTTCGGTGACTTGATCGGAAAGAAGGTGAACCAGACCGGTGACGACGCCACGGTGATCGGTGACACAGCTGTTCGAGGCGATATTATTGCCAACGGATTGACGATGCTGCCCTGGCGTGAAAAACTGGTTGATTATTCGACGCCTACTTTCCCGACAGGGGTGTGGCTGATGGCCAGGAAAGACTCGCCAATTAAACCGATTGAACCCTCTGGAGATCTGAAAATAGATATCCAGAGGGTCAAGAAGCTGCTTGCAGGGAGATCCGTGTTAACCATGAATGGCACCTGCCTTGATCAAAATCTTTACGATCTGGCTGCAACCAAGGCCGATATCCGTTACCATACCGCGAGTCAGGAACTCAACGATATACCACCGGCTGTCATCAACGGCGCAGCAGAAGCCACTCTGGTGGATATTCCCACAGCACTGGTCGCATTGCAGCAATGGCCTGATGACATCAAAATAATCGGTCCGATATCAGAGTACCAATTCATGGGGGTGGCAACAGCGAAATCATCACCCGAACTTTTAGCCGCCTTCAATGTTTTTTTTATGAAATTCAAGGCTTCAGGGGGCTATGACCGGCTTGTTCAAAAATATTATCCGTCGGTATATTTATACCTTGGCGACTTCTTTAAAGTAAAAAAGGCAGAGTGAAATCATGCGCAGACCTTTGACCAAACCAAGATCTGGCCATTGTACTACTGCCCAGAAATCGGGTGTACTCCGCTATTTCCTATTGGCATTCATCCTGGTCTGCGCAGTGCTGTTCGCCTTGATTCAACCCCGACAGGCTTCCGCAGCAGGGGATCTTGAAGATATTCTCAAGGCCGGCAAACTGCGCCATCTGGGTATTCCTTATGCCAAATTTGTTTCCCCTCAGGGTGGTGATGGTCTTGATGTGGAAATGATGAAGCTGTTTGCGGCGCAACTTGGAGTTAAATATGAATTTGTTGCATCTTCTTGGGGAACAATTATTCCTGATCTTATTGGGAAAACCATCAAACCTCATGGAGATGAGGTTGAGATTACCGGAGAGTGTCCTATTCGGGGCGATGCGATTGCAACCGGGTTTACAATCCTGCCCTGGCGTGAAAAAGTAATAGCCTTTTCAACGCCAGTTTTTCCAAGCGGCGTATGGTTGATTGCTAGAGCAAACGTCCCCATGGATCCGATAACGCCGACCAATGACATCCAAAAAGATATTGATGCTGTTAAATCCAAATTGCGAGGCAAAACCATTCTGGCCATGAAAGACAGTTGCCTGGACTCAGAACTGTATCAATTGGAAAAAACCGGTGCATTTATCAAACAACATCCCCCCGGACGCGATTTAGACGAAATGATACCCTTGGTGATAGCCGGGCAATCAGATACGACCTTAATGGATGTTCCCGTGGCCCTGGTTGCACTGGAAAAATGGCCTGGGGAAATAAAGGTGATAGGTCCTGTTTCTCCTCAGCAAGAGATGGCGGTTGCTTTTAAAACATCCTCGCCTAATCTTCGGGCAGCTTTCGATAAGTTTTTCGAGCGCTGCAAGGCTGATGGCACTTACCATCGACTGGTCGCAAAGTATTACCCAACAGTGTTTACTTATTATCCCGACTTTTTCGTTAAAGTTGCGCATTAATGCCTCTGTCCAGTATTCTGAGAAAAGGCTGGCTTCAACCGGCCTTACCTTTTAAGGCGGCTTGGACAGCGAAGGCACGGGCAGCTATTGTGGTATCCAGCCTGCTGTTGGTTGGTCTCGTCGGTTTCTTGGTGTATTCGAATTTCCAGAGCCAGGTTGCCTTACGAGAATCAGCGCTGCATCGATTCCGTATGGATCTTGAAAAACGAGGTGCTTCTCTCGATTATTTTTTCTCAGAACGGAAATATGATCTCAACGCCTTATCTCTTTCCCGTGAAATCAATACTTTTTTTTCGAACAAATCCATGGGGATGTCCGAACAGTATGGCTTGAAGGTCAACCTGTTTATGATTCAACAAATCTTGCAGAAGACGATCGATGACAAACTCATTCAGAGGGATAAGATCTATACGCGTTTCGCTCTGCTCAACACCTCTGCTGAGTATTTAGTAGACACAGCACTGAAGACTGGCACTCAAACATTTCCAGCAAGGCAGATAATTCAAAATACAGAGAACGACACTTCACAAGTCTACATCAGCTTTGAAGATGGAAATCTGCAAATCATTATAGCCAGCCCCTGTTTCCACAAAGGTCAACGGATAGGGACATTGGTTGGCTGGCTAGATTGTGCAACGTTCTTTGATCACCTCGTTAACCTTGATGACAATATAGAGTTAAGTGGTTCCGCTTTGACGGATGGAGAGGGGCGATTGTTCAGCATGCATGAATCGAGCACGCAACATCTTCTATCTTCCCTGACCCCTGAATATATAAACAATCTGCCAACAACCAGTTTTTCTTTTTTCCCGTTGTCTTTCAAGGGTGATAACCAGGAGATGCTCGTTGCCCGTCTTCCGCTGCTCGGCCAGGATCTTGGATTTATCTCCTGGGTGCCGGTCAATCAGATTGTGAATTCATTGACGCCCTGGCAACTGATTACCGGAATGGGAATTTTAGCGACCGCTGTGCTGGCCAGTCTTGCGACTATAATCTGGTTCACAACCCAGAACTTGATTCTGAAATCCCGGTATTACGAATCAGAAAAACAGCATGGTCTGTTGGCCGCTAAAAATCTGCAGCTCAAAGATGAGATGGAAAAACGCGAACAAGCGGAGAGAGAGCTGGAATCCCAGAGAACCCTGCACATGCGTTCGGATCGGTTGCGGTCCCTCGGTGAGATGGCTGCAGGGATAGCACATGAATTAAATCAACCTCTGGTCGGTGTGCGTGGATACGCGGAATTGCTCATCGACAGCATCGAGAACGGGGTCGAACTGTCAAAGGATCGAATTTTCCGGAGTGTCAGCACGATTGTCCAGCAGGTGGACCGCATGGTTCACATTATTAATCATGTCCGTTTATTTGCCCGCGAAGCCGGAAGTGTTGAAGTATCCAGGGTTGACTTGAATGACGTGGTTCGCTCAGCCACAAGTATGTTAGCGGCGCAATTCAACTCTCACGGACTGTTTCTGGAACAAGATTTAACCCCCCAGGCAGTACCGGTCATAATTAATCCATATTCAGTTGAAGAGGTGATTATCAACCTTTTGAGCAATGCTCGTCATTCCATCGAACAGCGAAAAGAAAGTGAAGAGCATGCGGCGTATAAACCGTGTGTTCAAATGAGTACCAGAAGTTTGAAATCACAGGGCAAGAATGAGGTTTTGCTGACAATCACTGATAATGGAGCAGGAATACCCCTGAGCATCGCCGACAGGGTATTTGATCCGTTTTTCACTACTAAAGCTCCCGACAAAGGTACTGGCTTAGGGCTCTCTATCTGTAAAACAATGGTTGAGTCGTTTCAGGGGAAAATTCAATTTATTTCCACCGAGAATGAAGGCACCCGTTTTGAAATCACTTTTCCCGAGAGTCCACCGGAGGATTCTGGACATGAAACAGACTAATACTTTGAGCATACTCATTGTTGAAGATGAAGCAATCGTCCGAGAAACTCTGGTTGAGATGATTACCTACCAGGGCCACATAACAGAATGGGCGATGGATGGTCTTGTCGGGAAAAATACTTTGCTGAAGAAAAAATTTGATGCTGCTTTTGTTGATATGCGCATGCCAGGAATCGATGGTTTAACCCTGTTAAAGTGGGCAAAACAGGAACATCTGGGCATACCGATCATCATTATGACCGGCCATGGTGATGATGACTCTCGTGACGAAGCAATGCAATCCGGTGCTTATGCATTTCTCTGCAAGCCCTTTTCGCTCAAAGACATCAAGCAACTTATAACCGAGCTTCAGGCCTTGCCAATTCTTTAAAGAACGAGGGAATTCAGAATCCTGAGTCAGTTAATTGCAAGCTGATACCTCGGGATGATGACTGCCAAGAGGGGATCTATTCGCAGTGAATGACCGGTGTCTTCAAATCTTGAACAGCTTGCTGGATCGTTGGGTCGTACCATTATCAAAAATGGTAGCCATCATTATTTTAAATGGCTCTGAAGGAAACTCAGCAGGATATATCGCTTTCAGGCCTTATTACGGCCATCCGTGTCTAATTGAGAAGTTGGCGTAAACTTTTTACTGCCAAGCCCGCATCGACAGGGTTTCACAGCGTTTCTTGTTGAGTATTATATAGAGCTACTTTATTTTAAAGTGAGGTGTCGGGTCAAGTCGAAACTATTCATTTAATGCAATTGATGTCGCCAATGAATAAACATCAGGATGCCGGAAAAATCGTCATTATTTATGCTCTGTTTGGCTGTGTTTGGATTTATTTTTCTGACACGGCTCTCGGTTGGTTCGGCCACGATTCTGAGCCTATAACAAAAATAGCTGTATTCAAAGAGTTTCTATTTATTGTCTGCACCTCTATTCTTCTATTTTTTCTGATAACCCTCCAGAACAGCAAGATCAAACAATCGACAAATTCGCTACATGAGAGTGAGGAAAGATTTCGCTTTTACCTCAAGAATTCCTCAGATAGCCTGGTCATTCTCAATGCTGACGGAAGTCAACGGTATGTTAGTCCAGGGGCGGAGAGGATTACTGGATTCCCTATAGCCGAATTGGAAGGGAGGTCAATCGACACGCTCATCCATCCGGAAGATATGAAAAGGGTCATGGATGCTTGGAATGAAGCCGTCGAACATCCTGAAAAATCCGTAACCGTCCAGTACCGACATATCCACAAAACTCAGGAGTGGGTTTTTTTTGAGGCCATCGCTCAGAGTTTTCTGAACGAACCTGCGACCCATGGGGTCATTGCCTGCGTGCGCGACATCACAGAGCACAAAAGGGTTGAAAGATTTTTAAGGGACGTCATAGCCAAGAATCCAATGTCGATTCAAATTCTCGACAATGATGGTCTCACTCTTGAAGTAAACCATTCATATAAAGAACTTTTTGGATCTGTTCCCCCTGATGGCTATTCGATTTTCAGTGATCCTCAATTGCTGCGAATGGGCATGGGGACGCTCTTTGATCAATTACGAAATGGTACGAATGTTCTCTTTCCTGATACCTATTTCAACGCTCATGATTCGATCGCTGAGTTTCCGGATGTCCCAGCTTGGATACGGACCCTTGGCTTCCCGTTAAATGACAACAATGAAAAACCAGAAAGATTTGTTTTAATGCACGAGAACATCACCGAACGTAAGCAGGCGGAGGATGCTCTGCGGGAGAGCGAAGAAACGTTTCGCAATATTATTCAAGCCTCTCCCATGGGCATACATTTATACCAACTACACACCGATGACCGCCTCGTCTTCGTTGGTGCCAATCCAGCCGCTGACAATCTGCTTGGGGTAGATAACACAAGGTTCATAGGCATGACTCTCGAAGAGGCATTTCCTCCCCTGCAGCACACAGAGATTCCGCTCCGATATCGCCGAGCTGCACAGCATGGTGAAAGCTGGCACACTGAACAGATTGAATATAAACATGATAAAATTGTCGGTGCTTTTGAGGTTTATGCCTTTCAAATGTCTCTCGGAAAGGTCGCCGTGCTGTTCAATGATATTACAGGGCGCAAGCTGGCTGAAAAGGAAAGAGAGAGATTGCAAATGCAGTTGACCCAAGCTCAAAAGATGGAAGCTGTCGGTCAGCTGGCAGGTGGTGTAGCTCACGACTTTAACAATATGCTCAGTGTGATTATTGGTTACTCTGAATTGCTCCTCAAGCAGGTGCCCCCCTCTCAACAGTTCCATGCCGAATTGCTGCAAATTCAAAAAGCAGCCCATCGCTCCGCCGATCTGACCCGACAGCTGTTGACTTTTGCCCGCAAGCAGACCGTGGCACCCAGTGTGCTTGATCTGAACCAGACCATTGAAGGAATGCTCACGATGTTGAGGCGTCTCATTGGTGAAAACATTAACCTCTTATGGATGCCTGGATCTAGACTTTGGCCCGTCAAAGTCGATCCAACACAGATTGACCAGATTTTGGCAAACCTGAGCGTCAATGCACGGGACGCAATTGCCGGTGTTGGAAGAATAATTGTCGAGACAGCAAATAGTACCTTTGACGACGCCTACTGCGTCCTTCACGCAGGCTTTCTGCCTGGAGAGTATGTCCGGATCTCTGTAAATGACAACGGTTGTGGCATGGACCAGGAGACTTTGCCTCACATCTTCGAACCGTTTTTTACGACCAAAGGTGTTGGCGCTGGGACCGGGCTTGGTTTAGCCTCGGTATACGGTGCCGTTAAACAAAACAGAGGTTTTATTAATGTCGAAAGTGAGCCGGGGCAAGGAACGATTTTCTCGATTTATTTACCTCGGCACGTTGACGATTTGGATCAATCCCAAAAGACGATAAGCGTAGCAGAACCCGCTTTACGAGGCCATGAAACTATCCTGTTGGTCGAAGACGAGATAGCCCTTCTGGATATGCTTTCTATGATGCTCCAAGAATTAGGCTATACAGTATTAGTAGCAGGCGCCCCGAGCGATGTGCACAATCTAATTGCAACAAATGATGGAAAAATAGACATGCTCCTGACCGATGTGATCATGCCCGAGATGAATGGCCGGGAATTAGCAGAGCGACTTCTACTGTATCACCCTGGGATGAAATGTCTGTTTATGTCAGGCTATACCGCAGATATTATTGCTCACCATGGTGTGTTAAATGATGGGTTGAATTTCATCCAAAAACCTTTCTTGAATCATGAATTGGCCGCAATGGTGCGTAAGGCACTGGACAGGGGAAAGGCTTCTTGACAAGGTCTTTTAACGCAATCACGGATGTGCACATCCAATCGGTGCACTAGCAGGACGTTGAAAAAAAGGAACCTACGAGACGTAGGGTTCTTTTTTTGCC
>CAZSIJ010000016.1:0-70501 GCA_964607065.1 uncultured Desulfobulbus sp.
CAGCAATGGCAATATTGGAGCGTGGTTATGGACGCCCTGAGCAGCCTGTTGCTTCTGCATCGGCTGGGATCGTCGTGATGATTTCAGAGCAGGATGCACTTATATGAAGTAGGGTGAGGTCAGCGTAGGGGTATTGATATTGCTGGTACTAGTGCACCAAGCCAGGATGCCCATCAAAACTATCCTATTTACGGCATCTTACGTATGGTGTCGGAAGGGATCAAGCGAAAGCACTTTCAGCTGGGAAAAGTTGAGCGTCCTACTTTGAGTGCTTTAAACACTGGTATTGCTGGTACTAGTTAGGTAGTAGCATCAAGAATTTTCTTCTTTTGAGCTTCAAACTCAGCGTCAGAAATAATGCTCTTCTGTCTGAGGTCCTCTAGCTTTAGCAACTCAGCATGCACATCTTTGGGAACCACTACATGGTCAATTATGGTAGGTCCAGATTGCCCCTTCCTTGTGAAATTCTTGTACACACCCAATCCTGCACCAATTGCAGCTCCTATCATGGGACCGATGAATGGAACGGGAATAGCAACGACCGCGCCTATTGCTGCTCCTGCTGCAACATCCTTAACAAGATCAGACCGCATCACCTCTTTACCTAGCCGACCAGTTTCCTTTGCAAAGTCAGACCTCATTGCATTCTTGCCAAATTTACTGGCTTCGTCACCTATGGAAGCCGTTGTCTTTTTTGCCCGCTCGAAGGCAATACGTGCATCTTCCGCATCGACCTTTCCGTCACCGTTCAAATCGCCCACTGAAACCGTTGTTGATGAAATTGCATCCTTGGCTTTTCCAGCTATGCTTTTAAGTTTGTTAAACATTTATATCTCACCTGCAAAAAAGGTTGAGTAAGTAATCAGTCGGAAGGATATCGCTAGGCCGCCGGTAGTTCATCTATTTGTGTTTGGTCAAATGTCATGCCGATAACAACTTCGAAAGGAGCTGTTATTCTGTTTTTAAATTGATCTTCTAGTACGAGTATCCCACGAGATACTTGGTGTTTCCAATTGAAGTGAAGAGTTGTGTGTGAGCGAGGTGGTACCGATATTCGAACCGATTCCTCGTGGGTGTGCTCCTCTGACTGAGAGCGAGTAAACTTCTCTCGGAGCGTGGTCTGCAGTGTCTTTGTATTGTGGGATGCGGAAGCGCGAAACCTGTCAACGATTGGCAAGTCTATCAATCGGCCTTTGAATGACGAAGTTTCAGTGGTTTCGGTAGTAGTCTGTATACGTTCCTCCTCGATGCTGCATGAGGCGCTCCACTTACGTTGGATACGGAACTCCCGTTGAATCAACGAGTCGCTGGCCGAATTATCAATGACTCGTTTTTCGTTGGCGATGACAACTTCAATTGTTCTCAAATTTCTCGTTTTTGTGAGCATCCACTTGCTGGTATGCCAAAAAAACTCCCAGTCTCCTACTGTACCTCGTTCGTTAAACCGGCGACTACACACCTGCGCGTCCCGCCACGCAATGAAGATGCTTAATGGTGCTGTTACCAACATTACCGCCGCCTTTTTCTTTTGACCGAGGTAATAATGCCCAGCACCAGGAATAAGGCTGAGGACAGTTGCAAGAGCACTGCTCTTCTTAGGACCTGCGGGAAGTTTACGTTTTGCTACAGTGCCAGTCGTTTCTGAAGCTTCATCCTTTGTAAAATCAAAAAGCATTACTTCTTTACCGATTCTACTAGCTTCGTTACCTATAGAATTTGCAGTCTTTTTTGCCCACTCGGTGGCGATGCGTGCGTCCTCCGCATCAACTTTTCCATCACCGTTTAAATCTCCAAGTTGAATCGCCGTTGACGAAACAGCATCCTTAGTTTTACCTGCGAAACTCTTGAGTTTTTCAAACATGAGTCGTTCCTTCTATAAAGGGGTCGATGTGTGTTTTGAAAGCGCTTTATCGATTGTCGGTTGTTTGGGTTGGATCCCGCCTAACCGTTTGAGGTGACGAAAAAGATGGTGCCAGGGAAGCCAAATAACGGAGCCAAGCGCGACAGTCATATATAGAACCCATGTCGGCACCATCAGCAATAAACCTGCAAGCCAACGAAAAAAGTCGCCCTTATAAACCATCTTCGATGCACGAGCGGAGTATTTGACAAAGTTAACAGCCCCCATTTTATCCAGAGTGCGCAGCCCGTTTTGACCAAAGGTGGCGGCTAGCTTAATCATGTCTTTTCCCGTCTTTCCTGCTTGTTGTGCGGCATTGACGACTTGGTCACCTCCAATGTGATAGAGGGTGGCACTGTTCGAACCGAAAGTTTCAGCAAAGGTGGCCATACGCTTGAGCGATGCGGTATCTTGAGTCTTGCTCAATAAATTGCAACCCCCACGTGTCTTGGAAAGCGTACTGACATCACCGAGAACGCCGGAGAGCGTGGTTAGACTTTTGGTTTCCTTCGCTATCTTGCCTGACTTGATGATGGCTTCACCTAGCCAAGGCTTTAATTTCCCGAGCTTTCGAGCGATTTTGAGTGCGACAAGGCTGCTTTTCGCTGCAGTGGCTCCGACAACAGTTGGCGTGGCCACTCCCCCTGTAGCAACAGTTCCTATGCCACTAGCGATCTGTGCACCAGTCGCGATAACTCCCAAGGAGGCTAAAGCAACCAGAACCTTGTCGGTCTCCTCTCCCTTGGTGTGCTTGACACCTTGTTTAGCCAGATCACGCAGATCACCAATGACCAGAAAATCGGTGGCAACCCCCGTCGCCTTTCCTATCGCTTCGTCGCTTGTGCCTGCAACCAACCCTTCAGCGAGTTTGTTTGCTTGGTAGCGCCAACTCTCGCGTTTGTTTGAGATGTCCCGGTACAGTAACTGTGCCTCGGGATTTTGGCTGACATAATCGTAGCCCATGAAAAAACCAAGATAATCGGCGGCCTCTGCATAATGTTCTTTCGAAACCATCACGCGGGTTGCCGGTATCGGATCGATGCGGCTTAAGGCGAGAACAGAGAGTTGTGCCTGTTGCCAGAGTACGCTGACAGAAATGGTGGCAAGTATTAGGATTCCGAGTTTGACAAGCAGCTTAATCATGCACTCCAACTACAGTCTTGCAGATGAAATTAATGTCGCATCATCACGACATATTTAAGATTTTATACCATCTGAGTAGCAGCTTGACAACTGACTGATATTATTTAATTTTACAGGCATGTATACCGTGCCACAATGTAGCAGCAGGCTCTGGAGCCAACCCTCTCCACAATCGTAGCCCTATGGCCAAAACAAAAACGGTAACAGGACTAACGGATTTTCTCCGTTCGTCTCTCCGTTGCAAGACAAAGAGTACAATAAAAAAGGCAGAGCCGAATGAACGACCCTGCCTTGACTTCTAATTTCATGGAACATTTAACTTCTTCTTCTCCTGCCCACTGCAGCTAATCCGGCTATACCAGCACCAAAGAGAAGCATGGTAGCGGGTTCGGGAACGGGTGCATTAGAATTGCCAAGGTATTCCAGGCTGACGAAATCCGAACCGTAATGTATTTCCCAAAAATCTGAACCATTTGGCAAATTCCATGAGCTAAATGTTCCATGTACTCCGCCCGCAGCGGTGAGGAATGTAAAAGTTTCACCTATTGTCGTCGGGACAAATCCACCATAGAGCGAGATCTCCAAAAGGCCACTCAGGTCTGCCTTGCCAGAAATATTAAGCCAATCATACGTGAAACCTTGTGAAAATCCCTCGAGATCAATAACCAATTTTCCATTATCACCCTGGGTGTAATTGCCGGTAATATTTAGTTTTCCAGGAGAATGACCAGGAGTGACTGTTCCGTCGTTGATCACGTTACCGATGATTGTTCCGTTTCCGTTGAGCGTCCCACCGAGGATCTGTACGGCTGATTGTTTCATCACCCCATCAACGGTCAGAAGACCATCAGTCTGATTGAAGACGCCGTAGCCTTTTAATGTACCAGTTGACGTGACGGTGAAGGTCGCCGAGTTATTGATGCTGCCGCTATTTTCGATGCTCCCAGAGTTGTTCAGCGTACCGGAGTTAGTCAGAGTGCTGCCGTAGTTGTTGTACAACGTACCTGAGTTATTAAATGTACCGGAGTTGTTAAGCGTGCCAACGCCCATTATGCTAATCGTATTGTCTGAGTAACCGCCTTGGGCGTTGTACAGCGTACCGTTGTTGTTAAGCGTTGCGAAGTTGTTTAGCTTGCCGTAGTTATTCAGAGTGCCAGAATTGTTCAATAAACCGGTGCTGTTGTTCAACGTGCCACCGAAGTTACTTAACATACCGGAATTAATCAACGTGCCAGAATTGCTTAGAATGCCACCAACGTTCCACAGATTGGCGTGTGAATCGAAAACCAGAGTAGCGCCAGATAAGTTGTCTACCAAGCCAAAGTTGTGGGACCAGCCAGCAGAACTGTTCAGCATGCCGTAATTATTCAGCGTACCCGAGTTTTCCAACATAACGGAGCTATTCAACGTGCCTTTGTTATTGAACAAACCGGAATTGTTCAGCGTGTTGGAGTTCAGCGTGGCATAATTAATCATCTTGCCAGAGGAGTCGTTATTCAGCGTGCCATCATTGTAAAACGTGCCATTGTTAATCAGCATGCCGGAGTTGTTCAGTTTGCTCACGGGGCCGTTACTCAGCTTGCCGTCGTTGTTCAGTGTACCGGAGTTGTTCAGCGTACCATCGTTAAATAAATAGCTGCCGTAGTTGTTGTTCAACATACCGGAGTTGTTAAGCGTGCTGGTGTAGTAATTTTCCAACCAACCGGTTTTGCCGTATTCGCTAAAATTGTTCAGTATTCCCGAGTTATTCAGTGTGCCACCGGATTCGTTCTTCAAGGTGCTAAAGTTGTTTAGCAAGCCGGAATTGTTCAGCGTACTGTTGGGGTGGTTGGTCAACTTGCCGAAGTAGTAGTTGTTCAGTGTACCGGAGTTATTTAGTGTGCTACCGGAGTAGTTGTCCAGATTAGCATCGTAGATGTTCAGCGTACCACCGGAGTTGTTATTCAGTGTGCCGCTGTTCAACAGTGAGCCGTTTGAGGTATACACAAAGGCATTGAGGAACTTAATGAAACCGATCCCCAGATTCAGTGTACCACCGGAGTTATTATTCAGCGTTCCTTGGTTGTCCAACATGTATGGGTTGTTCAGCGTGCCGAAATTTTCAAAAACATCGAAGTTCGAACTATAGTTAGTTTCAATTGTACCGTAATTCGGATTCGGAGCGATCTGTTGATAAGCATGTGCGGGAAGCGAGTAAGAAAGAAGCATCAATAGCGGGATCAATCTTATTCCAGAAGGTAGCGCACAGGAAAACCGACTGTCACCCACCCTCGATAAGCATTTCCAAGACAGCACCTTCTCCATTCCTTCTCCTTGTGAAATCAATATGTTTCGCAATGACTTTATTTGTAAAATCAAAACGGACAAAAAGGCTTATCTCTCATGTTTCATGCCCAATGAGAATTTGGAAGTAGCATTCAAACCTTCTAAGGTTTCAGATGCTTAACACATAAATCACATAATAACATACTCTCCTTAGTGTATTTATTCTGTTTATTATACTCAATATAGTACCAGGAAATCTGGTACTCATTGCGTGCCTGACAGCAAAATTGAAGAAGAAAACGACGAACGCCTCGCTTCCATAACCTCACGCATCGTTCCCGCTCCCCAATAACCGTCTACTCTGCCTTTAGCTGCAGTGCCACTATGTGACGGTACCAGTTTTTATGAATTGCCTTCCATCGCAGTCAATTAACAGCTTGTTCAGTTTGCCCGCCTAACGCTTATTTCCCCCACATAACCATTCTTCGTAGCCCTCTGACCATTCCGGTCGCGGTGCCCCCAACTCATCCCGACGCATAACTTCGTAAAACCTGCCCCCTTATATGAATAGCTGAATCACGCTCAGTTTTCCCATTTCTAGCCCTTGGCCATCACGGTCCGGGGTATTTTTTTGTCAATTTAACAGGAGGCGCAACATGAAGATTGACCCCAATGAAGTCATCCACAGTATCACCATGCAGGACCTGCAGAATACCCTGGAACGCCATATCGGCAAGGAGGAGGCAAACAACCTGTCCGATGCAGATCGGGCGCTATTGAAAGAAGAACTGGTGGCCGTCATTGAGAGCCTGGACCAAGACCTACTTGAAGAGGCAGTCACAGCGTTCATGGTCACACGCAACCTGTAGGAGGATAAATGACCAAGAACCAAAGAGCAAAATTAGTGTCCCAAGTTGCTGTTTTTATTATAGTGTTTTCATTGACGATAACGTGCATCCCATACGTGGCTTTCTTCTTTTCAATGTATTTTGCTATTCAAGTAGCCAGACAAATCTGAGATCGTAAGCCCATTCAGCCATGATAACTCGGTATAGTGCCCTGTTAGAAATGGCTATTTTTATTTTAGGAGAATCACCATGACCGATATTATGCGAACCATCAAGACCGGCTATTGTCCATCCCTTTCCGGCAGGACCACATTGACGTATCACATTGGCTGGCTGGAGGGGAAAATTTACTTCCGGCTCCATGAAAATTCTTCCGGAGGCCTTTTCAGCAAGGAGTGGGTATCTCTGGAGCGGTTGTGCATCGAGGAAGGCAAACCTATTTCTGCCACTGCTATTCAATCACTCTTTAATAGCAAATCGGCAAACACGGGCGGCTTTGTGCTCTCGGTCCTTCTCAGCGAAGGGCTGGTCAAACCCATAGAGGCCAAAAAGAGAAGTTATCTCTGCTGTGATCCGACCACGTTCAAAGAAACCATAATGGTGTTGATGGCTGCTAACGAGACAACACCATTGGAAGAGGTAGCTCCGATAACGCCACGCAAGAAGTCAGGGAGGAAGAATCCATGAACCGAGAATTATTGAATGATGATGACCGTATCAACTTTCCGGCCGATCTCTTTGGTATCCATTTTCCATTCCGACTGTAACCCCATGTCTATGACACCGCTCGTCTTCTATCCGCTGATTACACGGGAGGATATTGGCACTTTTATAAACTCGGCAATAACGGCTTCTATATGGCTCCGGATGATGAGGCTTTCCAGGTGGTTTGCATGAATGGTTACGAGGGGACTCTGTCCGGTGATGCTTTCGGAATTGTTGTCTGTCTGTACGCGTATAGCGAACTTTCGTTTAGCAGTGTTCCGGATTTGGTAGAGGTCTGCGCCGAGCAATACCACCTGTTGCGGGAGTATATGTTTGAGCACCCGGAGGCGGAGGCCATCCTACGGGCCATCGACTGACCCCGGCGAGGTGCGAGTCCGGTGGCGGGTTGCCAAGGCTCACCTTCGGGAGTGGATAAAGTGGATTTTCCAGGCCTACCTGGGGCGCTCGAAAAAAATGTGTGCATGGGCGTGTTTTCCACCGGGCCGGAGGGGCGGGGCTCAATTGTCCACTTTATTCACTTCGGACTTGCAGAGGGGCCGAACTCGCCATCGGGTTGCCAAGGTTCGACTGCGGTAGTGGGTAAAGTGGATTTTTAAGGCGAGGCTGGGGGGCTCGGTAAAAATGTGCGTGTCCTCCTTCGCTCCGACCGCGAGAGGCCGGGTGCAATCTACCGCCTCCTCACCCGCTACCTTGAGATGTTCCCGCTATGGTTTTACCGCAAGTGACCAGGCCGTTGCGACTTACCAGAGTGCCATAACAAAGGATAAATTTACCCTCCAATGGTTATGGCATACCAGCAGGTTGCCTGCAACAATCAATCTTTCAGTGCATAAGCATTGATATTTATCGATTGTAATCTTTTATACCTGTTATTATCAATAAATTAATTTATTAATGTTTCTTTGTATTCATAGTAAATTTTTATAATAATAAAATATTTTGGCGATCTGTATAGATAAAAGCTATTGCATTACACATTTTAATGTGTATCATTGAAGTGAATGATGAGCAATCAAACAGCCTGCAGGGGCTTTGGAGGCAAGCGACATGTAATATATAAAGAGTAATCCAGCACGCGCGTCGGTATTGAGCAATCAATAGGAGGGCGTCACAGTCCAGGGGGACAAGAGTTCCGGAGCGTAAACCGGAGCCGGGTCGGGGATACAGTACAGCGTGTCTTTGGCTCCAAATTAACGAAGTAAGTAATAAAGGAAAATAAAGATGGTGAGATTTAAATCATGGCACAAATTCAAAGTGTTAATTCTGTTCCGCGAGCACCATACAGCGGGACTATTCCAGGAATATCCTCCTCCAAACCTTCACCCGCCGCATCATCGGACATCATAATCGTTGTCCGTGACCCGCGTAATACCCTCGGTAAGAAATTTGCGATAAAGCCCGACGGTAAAACCAGCAAACAAGCTTCAGTTAACGTTTCGTTTGGCACCGCAATTCAACATCGTGTCGATACCCCCGAAGATCTCGCCAAGTTGCTACAAGGAGTTGGCGAGAACCCTAACGCAGCAATTATCAATTCCTGTTTTCCCGATATTCCGGTAGGCGAAGAGTTCATCATCCTGTCAGCCAGGGAAATAGAAACTCGTCTCGGCATCCCAAAAAATGATCGTGATAAGCAGAAGGGTGTCCACGAGATCACGCATGACGGCAAGACCTATAAGGCTGTCGGTCGGTTCAAGGAAAACGTCCTTCCTTCTTCCTGGCAAAACTTCGACCGGGATATCGACAAACACACTCCGGAGACTTTTGCCATCCTCTCAATCGATGAATGGCGAGCCAAAATAGCGGTATTCGTGCCGAGCATGGCCGACGTATCTTATCTCCACGTTGGATCAACCTCGGCAAGAGTCCTACGCGATGGAGTTCCCGTCGGTGCTGGAAATGGTCATGTCTGGTTCAAGGTGAAAGACCCCTCTGACATTGAGCGATTCCGAATAGCCTTACTTATCGCTGCCGCCCAAGCGGATATGACTTGGTTGAAGCCACGATACAGCCGGAGCGAATCGGACAAAGTCGTAGGCCATAGCCTGACCACCATCCTTGACCCCAGCGTCCTGACACCTGGACGACTAACCTTCTCCGGACAGCCTGTGGTCAGTGAAGGCCTGACTGTCACCCCTTTGCATTGCACCATCCATAAGGGTGAAATCGATGCCCTCGATACCTCCAAAGTAATACTTCCAGATGAAGCAGCAGTTAAAGAAATAACCCGCAAGGTGGGCATTGTTATGGAGGTGACAACCGGCGGCAACGGACTGCGGATCACAGCCAATGATCTGACTTTGGATACGGAGATCGAAACCGAAGATCATGGCTTCATGACGGTGAGTGAGCATGGGGAGAAAGGCCTTGGAAAGCTCCGTTGCCAAACACCGTTCAGGGATTCATCCAGTTATGCTGCCTTTATCAGTTTGGGAAAGGACGGGATGCCTTTTCTTTATGATTCTGGGACAGGAATTACGCATTGGCTGAATGACAGGGAAAAGGACAAGTTTGAGTACGCTGCTGTTCGTGGGGTTATGAAATCTGTCATGGAAAAGGCGAAGAATGACTGCGGTGCTCCCTTTGAACCAGAGGCAATTAAAGCGCTCGCGGTTATTAAAGATCATAATCAAGCAGATTTTTCCCGGATTCGTGCTGAGCTGAAAAAATCGAATAAGGACATCTCCGTCGTCAACCTTGACAAGTCCCTCAAGACAACTGCCGCCAAGGAGGAACTCGCGCAGACACATCACGCCTATGCAACCAATGTGCTCAATAGTCTGACCGTAGGTGGATGGCGGCCTATAGGATACCAAGGCAGCCTTTACGTTATGGAGGCCGCCACGAGTATCTGGATTCAGTATTCCTTAGAAGCACTGACACGACGTGTCGCTGAGGACCATGACGGTAAAGATAATTGCGAACGGTGTTCCGACTATAGTGGCATCGCTAATTATGCGATCCAGCTTGCCACCGACAATACGTTCTTCGCAAACGCGCCGATTGGGTTGGCCTGCCCTGATGGTTTTTATCAGATCAAAGGCAAGGAGATAATCCTTGAACCGCTGTCACCTTCGCATCGGCAGCGGGTGCAGATCGATGTAACACCCCAGCAGCAAGATACGCTGATGTTCGATGTGTTTATGCATGAGACTTTCAAGTCAAGCGTACCGGGAGAGGAGGCGCAGCAGTTGGCGTTGTTGCAGGAGATTGTCGGGGCCATCATGCTCGGCCTCATGGCCAGGCATCAAAAGGCAGTGAAATTTTTCGATCCGTATGGTCGTGCCGGAAAAGGAACTTTGGAACGAATGATATCGGAGTTGGTTCCATCTTCATTCATATCCGCTGTGCAACCGTTCAAATGGGATAATGAGTACTACCTCGCATCATTGGCAGGCTCCCGGCTCAATACCGTGGGCGAGTTGTCTGATTCCAAACCCATTCCAGCTGCTGCATTTAAAACCGTAACCGGTGGTGACCTACTCACCGGACGACACCCCACTCATCGGCCTTTCACCTTCAAGAACGAAGCTGCACACTTATTCATGTCAAATCATTTAGTCACGACGAATGATCATAGTGAAGCGTTTTTTACAAGGTGGCTGATCGTTGAGTTCCCAAACAGTCGGCTTCTATCAGGATTACCCATCGATCCCGGTCTAGCTGATCGCATTATACAGCAAGAGCTTCCGGGAATTGCTCATTGGGCTCTGGAGGGGGCTATGCGGCTCATGGCTAAGGGTTCGTTCTCGAAATCCATTGTGCATGATCGGCTTATGGCGAAATGGCGTCGCACTACTAATTCTCTGGAAGAATTTATCCATGAGGGTTGCGAGGTTGGTGACGAATTCCATACACTCCGTTCAAAGTTCTACGAGGTATACAAACTTCATTGCAAAGAAAATGGACGACTTCCCTTCGCAAAAGGCAAAGTCAAAGAATTGCTGGCCCACAATATTGGATTGGGCATTCATCATACGACACTTGACGGTTATGAAATCTTCAGAGGTGTAAAAATAAAACCCGACCCTGACGTTTTTTCCATTGACTGACTTACAGGGGGCAATGCTCCAAAAATCGGTTCATTGCCCTCTCAAATGACCTTTACAGCCGGAGTGGATTAAATGGATTTTTAGCATCAGGGGAGGCTTACCAGAGAAAACATGCAGACAGGGATACCGTTTTTTATTTGGCGGGGAGCCCGGCGCAAAAAAATCCACTTTATCCCCTACTTGCGGACTCTTGCCGGGCATCTGTTTGCGAGAGGCGTCCGCACTGGCCACTTAGCGGCCCCGCTCTGCCTGGGTCGGTCCGGCCATCCCTCGGGTCATGGGGCACACGAAATTTGGCCCTGCGCCGTCGCTGGCCTGCCTCTGGAGTCGCCGCAACTGCCGCCCGGGGTGCAAACGGGTCGGGCGAGTTCACGGCTGAAACTGATCGAAAATATAGCAAAACTAAAATGAACTTGGCGCGTTGTGGATAGACCCAGCGCCATTTTCTCACAATCCTTAACCAACCGCTGCTCATCACACATAGCAGCAACACTATATACAAGGAGGCTAATATGCCTGTTGTCACACTCTCAGCAGACTTCTGTCGCAATGCTGTCTGCCCTCCGGGGAAAAACAAAGAAAATTTTTACAGTTCCGCAATCCCCGGTTTCATCCTGGAGGTTCGATCTAACGGTAAATCAACTTGGGCCATTCGCTATCGCGATAGCCACAATCGACAATGTCAATATAAAATAGGAGATAGTGCCTCGATATCATTCGACAAAGCCAAAAATGCCGCCCTTGTGATCCGTTCGCGGGTTGTTTTGGGCGAAGACCCCTCAGCCGAAAAACGAATCAAGAAGATGGTGCCGACCCTGGAGGAATTCGTCCGGGATAGCTACCTGCCCTTTATTAAGACAGACAAGCGCTCATGGCAATCGGATGTCACCCTGCTGGATAATCATGTCCTTCCCCGGTTTGGAGCGCTCTATCTCGACAAAATAACCGAGCAATCCATCAATGAGTTCAAGCATTCCATGTTATCCAAGGACTACAAAATGGGATACGTGAATCGATCTTTGGTTCTGATAAAATACCTCTTCAATCTTGCCCTGAAATGGAACATTCCTGGATGCACCGTCAATCCCGCCAAGGATGTAAAACTATTCCAGGCTAACAACGAAAGGACTCGGTTTTTGACAGAAAGTGAGACACAGAAATTACTTGCCGAACTTGATAACTCAAGGAATAAACAGCTAAAATTTATAGTCCCACTATTAATTCTGATCGGTTGTAGGAAGCGCGAGCTGCTCGATTCCCGCCTCAAAGAGTTTGATCTTGAACGAAGGAGTTGGAGGGTGCCCATGTCCAAATCAGGGAAGGCCCGTCATGTACCATTGTCCCTGGCAGCCATTGAGATCTTGAATCAACTGCCGAGGTGGGAAGGTTGCCCGTATGTTATTCCGAACCCAGAGACACAATTACCGTACGTTCAGATCCAACGAGCTTGGGATACTGCAAGAAAAGCGGCAGGGCTACCGGATGTACGCATGCACGATCTGCGGCACAGTATGGCTAGCAATATGGTGAACTCGGGCCGTTCGATCTATGAGGTGGCCAAGGTGCTTGGACATAGCCAACTTAAAACGAGCCAACGGTATGCCCATCTTTCGCAGGAAACCCTGCTTGCAGCTGTCGATGCAGCTGCAGATGCCACCGGCTTAGGGTAAGTATAAACTGAAAAGACTCCATCTGGCCGGTAATGGGTCGGGTGGAGTCTAATGGTTATTCCTGTTTTTTTTTGTGTATCAGTGAAGCGGGATGATTTTCTTCGGATCACATAAATGCTCAGCATCCGGTGATAAGCCGCCACAATTGCCACAGGTATACTCCATGTCAGGCAAATGTTCATCGCAGACCTGATCGGTGGACGTCGCACAAAATTTGCCATCAAGTTCTTCGCTGGCAGGATTACAAAGTCTGTTGGAAGTATATGCAGTGGAGCCGCAATTAAGGCATGTATATGTCATGGTAACCTCCTCTTGTCGGCCATTGGTCCCGACAATTATTCATATAGAATCCAAACGAGCAGTCGGTTGCGTTAGCGATCAACCTACAAGGAAACTAAGCAAGGCAGGCAGGCCTGTCAATGTTCGGGCCACCTGAAAACGGGATCGGGCAGCATCAGGTGGGTTGGGTGTATGATGGGTGGGATTCCGACGATGAATTTGGCGAAAGAATTTCAAATTTCATAGCCAGAGCTATGCATACCGCGAGGAGTTGGGTGATGGTTGGGTAAGGAGCAAAATGCACCAAGAATTCGTCGCGGTGCCTCGAAAACACACGGTCTAAGAAAACCGTTCCTAGAATTGCTGGTACTAGTGCACCTCAAGTCGAAACTATCTCAGGTTGCATACTCAATTTGTTGAGTATTTGCTCTACTTGACTTATTGCTAAAGTGCCGATTAATGGTCGCAGTTTATTTCCTTTGTCTTGATAATAGGGAGCGGGAAACTCACCGTGCTTTGAAAAAAGCTTTATTAAATCTGTGCTCCAAAAAGTAACAATCCAAGGTAGTGGGTCATCATTATAACCAATAGCACTATCTTTCCATATCCACCTATCTTCATACTTGGTAATCAACTGCTCACACCAGGGCAAGGAATCATTACCGCCAAGATTATCAGGGCAGCCACCACCACCACTAAGCCACCCCCAGTCCCACCTGTCCTCATACTTGGCAATCAGTTCTCTATTCCAAGGTAGTGATTGATTGCCACTAAGCCACCCCCATTCCCACCTGTCCTCATGCTTGGCAATCAATTCATCATTCCAAGGTAGTGATGTATTACCACTAAGACCGAAAGAGCCATGATTATCGCCTTTCCAGTCCCACCTGTCCTCATACTTGGCAATCAGTCTTTCACTCCATGGTAGTAATGCATTGTCGCTAAGTCTCCTCCAGTCCCACCTATCCTCAAACTTGGCAATCAATTCCTCACTCCAAGGTATTGATCTATTGTCGCTAAGTATCTCCCAATCCCAACTTTCTTTAAACTTGGCAATCAATTCCCCGCTCCAAGGTATTGAACTATTGTGGCTAAGTATCTTCCAATCCCAACTGTATTTAAACTTGGCAATCAATTCCCCGTTCCAAGGTATCGATCTGTTGTCGCTAAGTATCTTCCAATCCCACTTGTATTTAAACTTGGCAATCAATCCTTCATTCCATGGTAGTGATTTATTTCCACTAATTTCATTTGTCCACACCCCTCCCCTGTCCCAACTATCCTCAAACTTGGCAATCAACTCTTCACTCCATGGTGGTGATTCATTGCGACTAAGGGGTTCCCAACTCCATCTGTCCTCATACTTGGCAAACAACTCTTCGCTCCACGGTAATGATGGGTTTTCGCTAAGCTGCCACCAATTCCACCTTTTTTCAAACTTGTTTATCAGTCTTTCACTCCATGGTAGTAATGCATTGTTGCTAAGTCTCCACCAGTCCCATCTATCCTCAAACTTGGCAATCAATTCTTCACTCCAAGGCAGTAATCTGCTCCGGCTAAGCTCTGCCCAATCCCACCTATCCTCAAACTTGGCAACCAATTCTTCATTCCAAAGTATTGAACTATTGTGGCTAAGTATCTTCCATTCCCACCTTTTTTTAAATTTAGCGATCAATTCCTCACTCCAAGGTATTGAACTATTATCGCTAAGCATCTTCCAGTCCCACTTTTTATTAAACTTGGCGATCAAGGCCTCACTCCAAGGCAGTAATCTGCTCCGGCTAAGCTCTGCCCAATCCCACCTATCCTCAAACTTGGCGAGCAACTCTTGATTCCAAATTAGTGATGGATTTCGGCAAAGCAAACTCCAATCCCACCTGTCCTCAAACTTGGCAATTAATTTATTATTCCAAGGTAGTAATTTATTTTGGCTTAGATTGTGCCTATCCCAATCTAGGTATGAAATGTTTTTCCATTTCCATCTATCCTCAAACTTGGCAATCAGTTCTTCGCCCCAAGGTATTGAATCGTTGCAACTAAGTATCTCCCATTCCCATTTATCCTCAACAATGCTAATCAACTCTATTGTGAGTGGGTAGAACCGAGCCAACCATTGTATGGCGTAGTGTGGATGCTCCATGAAATACTCAAAAAGCCTGCCGTCTTCAATGTGATCGAGTGCACCATTGGCAATCCGTGTTAACAACTTCTCGGTAATCGCGACTTGTCGAGTAACAGCCACAACAACGCCACGCTGACCAACAGGCACTAAAGCACGACTGTTTTCACTCATTCTGCGACGGCCTCCATCCTATCTAATTCCGACTGAAGCTGTTGCTTGAGCGTTGCGAAGTATTCATCCCAGTCTTCAATGGCATCCACCTTGCGGTAAGCATCCGTGGCCCTGATGGCAGAAATAGCAACGGCCAGGTCTTTAACCTTACCGCGCACTCTGACGACCTGCCCGTGCAGTTTCTGGGCATCGCTTACCGTGGCGCTCATTGGCGCGAAAATCCCTTGTTTTAATTTTTCGTAAATGGCCTGTACCGCTGAGATATCGTTCTTCCCGTTTGCCTCACTAAGCCTAGCAAACACTTGGGACGCTTCGACCTTGAATTCGAGGGCGACAACGTCCGGGTGACATATCTTTGAGCAGGCACGGAAGATGGCTTTTAACTCCTGCCGTTCGGCTTCCGTTACTTTTAATAGCTCCTGTTTACTGGTCTCTTGGAACTCCTGATCGTACTCGTCAAAATCTTGCTGGGCTTCCTGATACTCATCTTCTTTGCCTGCGTCTTGCTCGGCCTCAACCTTCAACTTCTCGCGCCGCAATAGCAGAATTCGGCGGATAATTTCGCCAACCTCTATCGCATGGCGGTAATTAAACGTGTGTAGTAATTTTTCAAGCTCGGTTTTTTCATCTTCAAGGGAGCTGACTTGGAGTTCCAGGGCCTTTAATTCCAGTGTCAGTTCAGGGATTTCAGGGTCAACATAAACAGCAAGCTGTTTTCGGGCATGAACAAAAGCGTTAATAGCAGTAATTGCTTGATCAAATTCCTCACCCTCAATATGGGTAACGATCTTCTTTATTTCGTCATACTCGTTGCCACCCGAAAGGAGCTTTTTCAGTTTAGCAAGCTGAAGCTCAATATCATCGTCATCGTCCAATTCAATAACAAGACGCAATGCCTCCAACCTAGCAACTATCTTGCCAAAGTTGTTCCCTTGCGGGCCTTTGCCGGAATGACGCTCATGGATCGACTCAAATTCATCAATAAACTGCTGTGCCAATTCGGGACAATCAGAGATGACAGTGATGTTCTCACTATTTTGTTGAGCTTTTCTGCTCCAATTATAGGAACCGGTGATAACGGTAGCGCTGTCGATTACGCAGAATTTATTGTGCATAATGGTAGATTTTTTCTTGTTATCTCCCACCATCATGAACATGCCGCCTAATTTTCGCAATTGTTCATACTGGATACCACAATTGCGGTTAATAGAGTCGTTGATGATAATCAACTCAACCTTCACCCCAGAATCAGCAATCCAGCATAGCGCATCGAATAACTCCGGATCAGTAAACCAGGCCACCGCAATATGGATTGAGGAAGTAGCCTTGCGGAGTTCGTGTAAAATATGAAGCTGGATGTCATCAAAATATGCTTGGGTTTGCATGAGGTGAATTCGGCTCTGAAGTACAATATTTGAGGGGCGAAGGTTAGAACTAACCTATCGACCGATGCGCAGCCTTCTTGATGAATGTGCTTAATCCGGATTATTGATTGGTTGGGAGTGATTGATTTAACTGTTTGTATTTGTTCAGCAAGGGCAAGATATGTTGCCGATTTGGATGTAGACGCCACGACGATACACTTAGATGCCGCATTTCCTCAAAACAAGTTTTTATATGTTCCGTCAAGGCAATGGTGAGGAGTCGAGCAAGAAGATCGCTGCTTATCATTCTTGCCCAATCGATATTTGTTTTCTGCTGCATAGGTTGTCGAGATGTTTCTGTTTAAATTTATTATTTCATATATTTAAACATTTGCTTGCTTCTTGAAAGAGACTGACTTCACTCATCTTTCTACAAAAAAGAGCAAACCTTCCGGATTCATTTATAGTGGCACCTTCGATATCGCTAAAGACATTACTAGAGATTCCAAACCACCAATGGACACCACCATAAATTATTCCATAAGCCCTGCCACCTTTGTACCTACTCGCTATGGGCTTGCTTACTGCGTCAACAATTGTATTGTTCAAATCGTTAATTACTGCATAACCATAAATAGGATATTTCTTTGCAGGACCTGGATCTTTGCTAAGAAGCATATTTCTTATAACTTCTTCATGTGGGCCAAGACTTACTTCTTCAAAAGTTGGAAGGTGGCTAACACTAGCCCTAAATAACACGCTCAGGTGAAAGAGCTTAAATGTTGTATAGTCCGCTTGAAAGATCTTTATTTCTTCGTGATTGGCCCACTCATTTGGCAATGCATTATTGTCAACCCAGTACACTCGAAAAGGTATTTCATAATTGGTATTTATTAAACCTTCGCAATCCCTGCATAGAAGCTTCTCGCGTAACCCTTTTTGTTCCTTTTTAAAACCCTCGTTACCTGTACCAGTGACACCTATCATTTTGTGATTTGAGTTATATAGCTTTTTATAAAGAAATTCTGGAACTATATGTGAGCTTTGCAGTTCTTTATTTCTATGACAAAGCTTGCATTCTCCCATAGGGTTTATCGTTGAAATAACCTGATTGACAAAGTGTTTACGGATAAGTTGAATTTTGGCATCAAGAATTTTCTTCTTTTGGGCTAGAACTTAGTGAAAGAAATATACCCAAGCACAAGCTTTTAGATATTATCTAGGCTGAGTAGGAATCTGATCGACAATTTGCATTTCCCTGTCCTTACCAAATTGAGGATGGTACGGACCAACTGGAATGGAGGCAAGGGTTATAACATTAGCTCTCCTAGCATGAGGGACATAGTCCGCCATGGCAGAATTGATTGCGGTAACAATAACCTTGGCAATGAGTTCTCCAATACCACCACCACCACTCCCACCTGAGAGATCAACGTAAACCTTGCCGGAATATTGCCATAGAGTCTGGTTACTTCGAGTTGATTTTAGCTCACAAGACACTTGAACGGTTAGCCCTGCTGCAATGACGGCATACGACATGTCCCATTTCTCAATAGTTGTGAACAACACTGCGTCTGCACCAAAATATTCTCTGAACTTAGTAAGCGGCATTGTCTGGAGAAGTTCCGAATCATAAATACCCTCCATCTTAAGGATATCGGCGGTGACTTCATAGGGAAAGGTATAAAAGCCACTTAACGCTAAGGGTTCTTGTACAGTCGTGGAGTAGTACTCTTTAGCATCGGCGGCGGTACTTTTGTTTATCGGGGGGAGAACGAGAATAGCCTTAGGATTCTCTTCATACATAAGCGGGAATTTTGCTGCCTTGGTGACCATCTTTGGCGCACAACCAGACAGCAAGAATATTGAAGCAACAGCCAAAGTCAGGCCAGCAACACGTCGATAATTCATTTTGGTATTCTCCTTCCTGCTCCCTTAATTTTTATTATCGACTGCTTTCGATTGTTGCCTGTCATTATCAGCAGGGTTGATACGCGCAATAAGTCTGTTGACGAGGATCGTCGACTCCGGGTAAGTCGTTTTTTCAAGAACAAAGAGATCTAACGCCTCCTTGTTATTACCTTTATTTGCATACATATAACCCAGCTCGCAATAAACCCCAGGAGGGACGCTGAGATTACTTTCTTTGGACACCTTGACGATAGCCTCAAGCTCAGTCATGTGCTGCTCACGGGTGGTGTCGTTGACGTCCTTTCTGAGATGGTAGAGTGTTTTCGAGTAATCCCCCCAATGGTACAGAGACTTTTCCCTAGCACAGCCGCCGACAATAAGTGTGTAAAGAAGAAGAAGGAAAATAACTATTTTTTTGGTCATGGCACTGAAATCTCCCGAGTAATACCATCGCCGAGCAGAATCTCTCGATCAACGACAATTATTCCATTTTTTATAACCTGAATTCTGTGCTTGCCGGGAGAAACCCGATAATGAGTCTGTGCTAGGCGTGTCTCTTTTTGCCCGGTATCAGAATGAATCGTCGCACCTTTTCCTTCCCCTAAAATGAATGAAACATCCTCATCGATTTTCACCATGGCACCTGCTGTGCTGCCACCAAAAGCGAGGTATGCGCCAGGTTCTGCAATTGTGACCCCTTCACGATGTCCACAACCGCCAAGAGTGAGCATTGTAAGAAGAACATAGAAAATATATTTATTCATTTTGTCACCTCCTCAACGTGGACACCGGCCAAGTTGGAACCTATGGCTCCAGAAACGAGTTCACAAACGGTAACCTCGTTGTCAATGCTGTCTCCGGTCAGAGATATTGCTTTGAGCGACCCTGTTTTTTTCCCAGGCAGAGTGATCATCGAGTTGGTTTGGGGATTCTTCACCTGTTTACCATTTTCGACCACATCGAACAGTTCACCTGGTCTGATTCCCTGAGACCTCCCACCGGCGACGAGGTATATTCCGCTTTCCTTTGCGAGAATGTAGCTCCGCCAAGGTTTGTTGAGTAAATTTTCGATAATGTTACTCGCCAAATTCGTAATCGCTGCGTCGAGAGCCTTGTCATTAATAGTCGAGTCATAGCCTGCCTGACCACCAACCCCCATAACCGTTCCTGCCTCGCTGAAAGCTTCCCCCACACCTTCTTCTGAGTAGATGATTTGACTATTTGTTACGTCGACCAGTCGGATGTGAACCTTGGCAAATGCAAGCTGTTTTTTGGTGCGGGAAAACACCCCGACATCACCGGTCTCTTTGCGACCGAACTCGGTAATTGAACCGATAATAAGGTAGTCAGCAGAGTTCTTCATGGCACCAATTTGCCCGATGTCAAGTTCCTTCTGGATCTTGTCTAGGTCAGCACGTTCAAGCAGGATAAATCGATTGGTTTCGTTCAGTTTATTGCTCAAGATATCGAGAGCCTGTTTACCGATCCTATCCTGATTCTTGTCAACGAAGAAACTCTGGCCGTATACGGTTTCGTTGGTGAAACGACCGACAGCCACCTTACGTTTTAAACCGGTTTTGGTTTCGACCTTTTTTGCTTCGATAGCCTTGCTAATCTTTGGCTGGGTATCAACCGATTGAACATCTGGTCGATTTACCGTAGCACAACCTGTGAGCATTAAAGCTATAACCATTGAGGCTGTAACGTTTCTTTGTTTCTTTGTCATACTTGGCTTCTCCATTTGGGTTGAAAATAAACCACAGTTACAACCAGTTTCTCTGAACGGTGACGGAATTTTTTTGCCAATCTACAGCCAAACGTCTATCGTCTGTGTGGCAGTATCGCGACCATACCCTTACCATCTAAGCATTATTTTAACAACTAATTGAAATTTCGTAATTTTTCCGTATCAATCACGGTCCCACAATGTGACGGTGCAGGTTTTTTTAACTTATCCTCTGTCGCGTTCATGTAAACCCAGTATTCCCCGCCTAGGAGACACGGTTTTTCTCTTGTAAATCGTGGTCTGCACCTTATCATTTTTGTTAATCGCGGAAAAATGATGCTTTTGAATGTGCATCAGCTTCAGCCTGTGCTTGGCAGCTTTCACAGAAACCATCGTCATTTCTGTAATATTCAACAAGGTCAGCATCATTAAGGATGTTTTCGCACTCCCTATGAACTTCCTCTAACTCATGTGTATAGCCATCACACTGAACATCTTCGATTAATGGTCGAATGGCATTGTCAAAATGATACTTTTGTTTATCTGAAAGAGCCTCGTAACCATTTTCTACGGCAAATAAAGCAATACCTCTTAAGGATGTCTGCATCCGCTTTATTGTCACGTGCAGATTCATCAAGGATCTCTGGATTATTCGTATTTATTTCTCGTAGTGCTTCTAAGTTCATGTTTGAGAATGCGGCCTCGGTTATTTTTTTGACGTTTTAGGTACTGGCATCAAGAATTGTTTTCTTTTGAATCTCAAACTCAGCCTCAGTAATAATACCCTTCTGCCAGAGATCGTATAATTTAAGCAACTCAGCATGAACGTCTTTCGGAACCACTACATGATCAACAATAGTCGATGCAGAGTGACCCTTTCTTGTGAAGTTTTTGTACACGCCTAATCCCGCTCCGATTGCAGCTCCTGCCATAGGACCGATGATTGGTAAGGGAATAGCAATTACAGCACCGATTGACGCTCCTGCTGCTACATCCTTAGCAAGGTCAGACCGCATCACTTCCTTACCAAGCCTACCGGTTTCTTTTCCGAAACCAGACTGTGTTACCTTCTTGCCAAGTCGGCTAGCTTCATCACCTATAGAATTAGCCGTTTTCTTTGCCCACTCGGCGGCGATGCGTGCATCCTCTGCATCAACCTTTCCGTCGCCGTTCAAATCTCCTGCTAAAACTGCTGACGAAACAGCATCTTTTGCTTTTCCTGTGAGACTCTTGAGTTTGTCAAACATGGATTGCTCCTCATGCAAAGGGGGCGGGGTTGGTGGATCAGGCAACCGATAACTTTTTCTTTCTGTTCAGTCCAGCAAGCCCGACTAAGCCCGAACCGAACAGCCAGGCTGCACCGGGGACAGGTACGGGACTGGGGGTAATCACGAGACTTTCAACGCCGTTAATATATTCTAATTGCCAGCCAAGTCCGGAATCTAGGCCGTTGATAGTATAGGCGAGCTGATCCAAGCCGTCTATTGATGTCGCATAGAGGAGGTCCCAGTGATCACCAGCTTTGGCTTGATAACCATTAATAAAATCGAACTCCATGCCGCCACCGGTGAATAATGTATTGCCTCCATTAATTTTTAATTGATTATACTGCCCGTTGTCTTTGCCGAAGATTTCAAACATGAGGTTGCCACTGCTCGTAAAATCCCCATTGATTGTCAGCAAACCGCTAGGGTCTCCTGGCTTTACAGTTGCTCCAGCGCCGATGGACACATTCCCGGTTATCATTCCAGTGCCACTCAACTGACCTCCTGAAATTTGGATGTTTTGCTGAACCATACTGCCGTTGTTTGTGGTTTTACCGGCGATCTGGGTATAGTTGCCAGTGCCTGAAAATATACCAGTTCCGGAGTTGGTTATCGTGCCTGAATTGGTCAACGTGCCGCCGTAGTCGTTGTTCAGCGTGCCGGAGTTGTTCAGCGTGCCGCCGGATTGGTTGTCCAGCGCGTTCCAGTTGAGCAGCGTGCCGCCGTTGTAGTTGAGCAGCGTGCCGCCGTTGTAGTTGGTCAGCGTTCCGGAGTAGTTGGCCAGAATGTAGTAGTTGTTGATCGTGCCGCTGTTGCCTAGAATGCTGCGGTTGATCAGCCAACTGTTGTTGGTCAGCACGCCGAAGTTGTTGTTTAGTGTGCCGGAATTTTCCAGCTTACCGCTGTTGGTCAGAGTGCCGGAGTTGTACAGCCGACTGTTGAGGTTGTTGTTGATCGTGCCACCGTAGTTGTTGTTCAGCGTGCCGGAGTTGTTGATCGTGCTGCCGGATTGGTTAGTCAGCGTACCACCTGAGTTGTTGGTCAGTGTGCCGGAGTTGTTCAACATGTGGCCGTTTTTACTGTTGGTCAACATGCCGGAGTTATTCAACGTGCCGCCGGATTGGTTGTTCAGCTCGTTGAAGTTAGTCAGCGTGCCACCTGAGTTGTTGGTCAGCGTGCCACCGGATTGGTTGTTCAACACACCGTAGTTGTACAGCAACCGGCTGTTGAGGTTGTTGTTAATCGTACCGATGTTGGCCAGAGTACCATAGTTGTACAACCTGCTATTGTAGTTGTTGATCGTGCCGCTGTTGGTCAGGGTGCCGTAGTTGTACAGCCAGCTGTTGTAGTTGTTGATCGCTCCGTCGTGGTTGTTGGTCAACGTGCTGCCGAATTGGTTGTTCAGCTCGTTGTAGTTGGTCAGCATTCCGCCGGAGTTGACTGTCAAATCGAGATAATTATTGAAACTAACAGCATTCCAATCTGATCCAGAAATTACAATGTAACCATTATTCGGGTTCGGCCCAATCTGTGCGGCGTGCGCCGCGAAGGGTGTCGCGACCATGGTAACCCAAAATCCAACTGCTAAAATGGTTAACAATCCATTTTTCATGAACAAATCCTTTTAGTTGAGCATTACATGGACCCACAATAAAAAAAAGCCTGAACCACTCACTTGGAGCAATTCAGGCTTTCTGGTTTCCTAACGGATCAGCAAAGTACCTAAAATTCAGCAACATAAAACCTGTCTAACATGCAGCATCAGGTGGAAGATATGTTAGTTTTTCCTAACCTTGATTAAGTTAGTTCTATACCGCCTGATTTCATGACTTGCAACTTATTAAAATATCGATAAATTTTATTGGCATGATTGCCGTGCCACAAAGTGACAGTGCGAGTTTCTGAAGGTGTGCCCTCTGTCTCGATCGTTAACCCCTGCCCTTTGATGTGGTTCTGCTCCTCACCCGAGCCCGGTTCTAACTCTGGCATGCGCCTGCATGACCAAGCCGTTTTGCATGGGCCGGCACGAGGGCATGCGTGCCTGATCCCCCACCTCGTCGTTTAATGTGAGTGGCGAACCTATGAAAGGCTTCAGACCGAAAATGAGGTCTTGGCACAAATTATTGCGGTGAATGGCGAACGGAAAATACGCAACTGGTACGCAGCGGTTAGCACCCTATAGAATATAGAACTAACTACCACATTGGTGAAGCCAATCTGGGATTGGCATTTCTTTTTCAGTGATAAAAACAATGAATAATTTGAGGCGCTTGTTCCATTCCGCATTGAAACTAGGACCGAAATTCTGCTCAGAAAAGAATTTCAATAAAGCCCAAACTGTTTTCCACCCAACATTTTTTTGTTTGGCTACCGGACAGACTTCGCTCAAATCACAAGCGATCTCTTTGTAATCGGTGATCAAAAAATCCATTAAATCATTCAGGCTGATTTCGGACATTTTTGAGACTTCAAAATGCCTCGTCAGGCATCTTTTTGCCAACCAGGGAAAATTCAATCCATGAAGTAGAGCCTCGGTTGACCATTTCTTGTCAATGTCATCCAATTTCCTCATATCGGCTACTAAATTTGATGATCTTTCTCCCCGCTCCTCTTCCAAGTGATATCGCTTAACTATTTGTTGAATACTGCCCGGTGATAATTCAAAGTTAGAAGCAATATCACTGTATGTTTTTCCGCTCTTTCTCTCCTGAATTATTTCAGAGTTTCTTTGATGCAAAGACATTTTCTCTTATTCCTGAAAATTCATATCAGATGACGTTTGTAAAAATTTCCCTTATTTGGGATGAGGTTTTGTACCGATGGCAACCAAAAGGCGCTGACATAACTCCATAAAATATCACCAAGCATTTGGAAGTACAACCATTTTCTCGGGCGCTAAACTCTTAGAGACAACAAACACTTGATCGATCAGGTGACCAGGAGCGACGATGTCTCATCATGTCCGGTGCATATGCCTGTACGGCGGCAGGGTTTGCAGACGTCGGTCCTCACGCGGGAAACCGAGGGTGAAATGATAGAGGGTTTGATAGCGGGTAGTGGTCAATCCGCAGAGGTCATGGACGGCATCGTCAAAAAAACAACCGATCCCTGTGCCCCGCAGACCAGCGGCTTCGGCCTCCAGGTAGAGAGCCTGGCCGACCATCCCAGCTTCCCAGAAAAGGTTGCGGTACCACCAGTTTCCCGCTGCCATCCCCGCATCAAACTCCGCCAACATGCCCAGACTCAGGACGCTGTCCCCGGCAATATCCTGATGGCAGCTCACCACCTTGGCCGTTTGGCGACATTCCCCTTCAATCAGTTGAAAGCAATGGAAATGGGCGGGACTTTGTGTCACCGGCAACCATTGACAGGTTTCCCGGAACGACTTTCTGAACTCCGCTTCCGCACCATCTCGGCGAAGGAAAAGATACACCCCCGGCGGAATGCCTTCCACCTTGTGGAGAAATAGCAGCAGATGGACCCGGGGAACTCCCGGCCAGGTATCGAAGGGCGGAAGTTGGGGACGCGGCAAGGTGGCATCCAGCAGGCGCCAAAGTACTGTGGGGCTGATAGTGCCGCGTTCGTCGAAGGACTGGGCACTACGACGCTGCCGAATGAGGACGGCAGCTGTGGCTTGACATGGTGTCGAGATAAGATCGACCGTCTCGATTGTGGGGTATATCGACACCTCGGTTCGTGGCTTATGGGTAGCCTGGTGGACTTTATCAATTTCCGACCAGCTATACGCATGACGCCGACTGAGAACATTGGCCTTACCCTGCCAATATCCGGCTGTAGCAGTAGCCACCAGTGGATCGATGGCCATCGGCTCCGCCGGTGCAGGCATTGATGTCACCTCGCAGAGCAGTTCCGGCGCCTCCCGCTCGGCAGGACCAAAATCTTCTTCCCGACTTATACCTAGCAAAACGGCAATGTCGTCATCGCCCCAACTGTCCAATAGACGCACCTGCCAGCCCAGCACCCCTGCAGCGTACCGCAAGGCGGCAAGTGCATGCCCGACATCGAGCTGACAATATCGAAAAGCCCGCTCACCGTATTTCCAGGCCTCGCGCCAATGAATGGAGCTCAACCCGACCAGCAACCCGGAAAACGGCAGACTGACACTGCACCGTTGTTCGAGTAAATGATCACGGCAGGCGTAATGATAGACCCCATCAGCTAGACCCGTCAGACCAGAGGCTACCACATAACTTTCAGTGGGATGGAGGTTGCCACTCGAAGGGTTGCAGCGAAGGGCCCATCGCTCGCCTTCGTATGCTTTCCAGGCAGAGAGTCCAAATGATAATTCCAGCAGCACACCAACCCCTTCAACCGTCATCAGTTCAGGCTTGATCTTGCCAGGACAGAACAGATCGCTGTACAGCGCCTGCCGATGATCAGCGGCAAGCAGCAGGGGTAAGGTGACAGTTCCGGCGAACCGTCGAAACGCATCGGGTTGCGACGCCCAATCTAGACTATTGGGACCGGCCGCATACTGATCGAGCTGATGCTTGGTGCGCTGATGGTAGCGGTACACGCATTCCCGTTCCTGGCATTTCGCGGTGGTATCGTCAGTGGGCATAAGAGCTCTTTTGGGGGCTGGGTTTGAGGAAACAGGGTATTAGCCCGAGCAGGGGCGACACCCTTACTCGGCAAATCGGGCATCACAAGCTGCCAATTGCTCGTGGTGGGCTACCTGAGGCCTGAAACGGGGCGTCTCCTCCAAGGAGCGAATGTACTCAACCACCCTGCTGCTCTCTGTCAGATGTCATGAACCGTGACCAGCGGCTTATTTCACCGAGTCAACCAGCTTTGTACCGGCCTTGAACTTAACGACCTTCTTAGCGGGTATGCTCATGGTTGCACCGGTCTGAGGGTTGCGTCCTTCACGGGCGGCCCGCTCGGATACCGAAAAGGTGCCAAAGCCTAGCAAGGCAACCTTGTCGCCGGCCCCTATGGCATCCGTTATTGCCCCGAGGACGCTGGCCAGCACCTGCTCTGCGGCCGTTTTACCCAATCCACAGTCTTTGGCCACTTTCTCAACCAACTCGCCTTTGTTCATGTTCTCTCCTTTTTAATCCTTAGTTTTGACGACATCTCATGATGAGGTAACAGAATCTTGTAAAACCTATGTTCCACAGCACTAAATCTTTTGATAAAGCAATCGACTTGATCTACGAATACGCCCAATCAGCATGGGCATAACGAACATGGCAGCGAGGATAATCCACATGGTGATGTCGGGGTCTCGAATAATAGTATTGAGGCGTAGAGTGCAGAACGCGATAATGGCGAAATAAAGCATGTCGCCTACGATGGCGATAGCCCAGCCGGCAAGGAACCCATGGCCTGCAGCGAGTGCTGAAGCGCGCCCTGTCATTGGATCAACACCAAAGGCAATCATGATGAGCCCTATCGGTCCAGCACTGACTTCGCTAAAATGTGACGCACTACGAGCAGTTGCGGCTTTCAACATAGCGCTTATTCGGGCTAAAAATGTAATCTTACCACAAATCAATTTGATAAAGCGAAGAACAGGTTCAAAAGCAAAAGCCAGAATGATGTCGGAGACCAGGTAGAGCAGTGTTATGGCAGGCCAAGCCACGCCATTTGCTTGAGCTAGCATAACACCAGCTGGTATTCCCCCTCCTACAGGAATGAGGAAAAGCTTTAGAACCGGCATCATATTCGTTGTTGACGGTATTGCGTTGAAAATCAAATCGATCATGGAGTTCTAGTTATAGTGATAACGCATGTTTCGCGTATTCTGAGCGGTGGATTTCGGATTTCCCGGGGCTGATAGTAAGATACGAACCTTATCACATTCCGGATAGATACGTTCAGGATAATCTTGCCCCTATCTGGAGCCGATCACCTGACCAGCGGGATATCCTGCCATCGTGTTGTGTACGCTGGTGAAAGCTTTTCTCGTCGCATGGCCCATCCCTGGTCCACTCCCGACGTTGCCAGCTTGATTGTACCTACAGTACTGTTGATCCGGTCAATGGCTGCCATGATCTGGCTGTTGTCTCTGACAGGCTTCTCGAAGAGAGTAATTTGCCTACGGGTAGACTGAGAGAAATCTCCGAGCATGACACCGGCTTTATTGTATTCGTAACCATCACGCCATATCTGCTCCAAAAGGCGTCGGGCGAGACGGCAAAACTGATAACTATCGTTGGTGTGATCTGGCAAACTTCCATGGGCGCAATTGGCATATCCAGGTTGATGCTGAGCGAAAGGATTGGTCTGGATGAAGACGCTGATCGATCGAGCGTACTGCCTTCCTCCCCGCAACTTATTACAAGCCCGTTCCGTAAACTCGCTGATCGCCTGACGCATATCATCAACCTCGGTTATTCGCTGCCCGAATGATCGAGAGGTGACAATCTGTTTTTTGGGTGACGGTACCTGTTCCAGATCAAGGCAGGAAGTGCCCTGTAATTCTGAGGCAGTCCTTGCCAACACAACGTTAAACCTGCGTTTAATGTCCTGAACATCGCTTTGACAAAGATCAAGGGCGGTCTGGACACCTAGCGCATTCAGCTTCCGAGTCAACTTTCTACCAACTCCCCAGACCTTATCAACCGGCGTGATGCCCATCAGTTTGCGCTGCCGTTCCACATCCGTCAAAACGACAACGCCACCGGTACCTTGATATTTCTTAGCTCCATTATTGGCAAGCTTGGCCAGTGTTTTTGTCGGCGCAATGCCAACAGCTACGGTGATGCCTGTCCACTGCAGGATCGTCTTACGAATGGAAAAACCAAAGGCGTGCAAATCATGAATACCGCGGACATCAACAAACGCTTCATCGATGGAATAGATTTCAATTGCTGGGGTAATCTTCTCCAAGATACTCATCACCCGATGCGACATGTCTGCATAGAGTGTGTAGTTGGAAGAAAAGACCTCTATACCGTGCCGGGCGATTTCATCTTTGATTTGGAAGGCAGGGACGCCCATTTTAATGCCAAGAGTCTTGGCTTCAGCTGATCTGGCGACCACACAGCCGTCGTTGTTTGAGAGTACAACTACAGGTTTTCCGCGTAGTGATGGCCGAAAGAGGGTCTCGCAGGTGGCGTAAAAATTGTTACAGTCAACCAGGGCAAACATTACTTAAATACCCTGACTAACCCCTTTACCCTGCCGAAGATCTCGAATTCATCATGCTCGTTCAGTTCAATGGGTGGGTATTTCTCGTTGTGGGCAATAAGGCGCAATGTGGGATAGAACGATAATTCTTTGACGGTCATTTCACCGTTGACCATGGCAATGACAATAGCACCATCGACAGCTTCTTCAGAGCGATCGACAGTCAATATGTCACCAGAGTGAATTCCGGCATCAATCATCGAGTCACCATCCACACGTACAAAAAAGGTAGCAGGTGGGTTCGTGATCAACAATTCGTTCAGATCTAAAGTGCGGTCGATGTAATCATCAGCCGGGGATGGAAAACCGGCTGAAACCGAAGACTCCACGAAAGGGATAGGTTGAGGAATGAACTCGCCCTGGTATCCGACGAATTCAACGTTCGATACGCGTTGGTTCATAGTGTACTCCTAAAAGGATTGATGGGAATTTTCTACCCCATCCCAATGATGCCGTCAACGGCTCCGAATTATTGTCTGAGAAGCGTGCTAGTGTGTAATGCAATCACAAGATTGCGTTATCTTGCCCGACAGAAGAATAAGGAGTTAAGTGCACAGCCAGAACTTTCTTACTGTTTTTATTGAATAAAACAACAAACCGAACAAGGAAATATTATTCTCGATCTTGATTATTCTGAAACCATGGAATGGAGAGGGGTTATAAACATACACCGTTTCCTAAGATGAAAAATGAAGATTAACGGAGCATTATGGAATAATCGGGAGTTAAATGAAGATTGTCTGTTGTTAACAACCTGTTGATAACTATTCAACAGTCAACATAACTATTTGTTATAAAATGATATTATATATAATCTACCAAAAATTACGTTGTCAAAGAGAGTTACATATTCAGCCCTAAAATAAACCTCACTGCCGCAGGGACTTCAGGGATGTTCACAATCAAAGTGTTTGCATCTTGAAATCAGCTCACAGTGCTTTTGACCGGTTCTCGATTTTTCAGTAGATCAGCATCTCAACCGACCGGCACCCCGCATGGTTATGATTGAGAATATTGAATCAAGGGATAGTGTCTATGTTGTGGAATTCGATCAAAACCTCTTTGCACGGAACTTTATCAGAAAGTGAATTCAATCTGTGGATCAAACCGCTTGAATGCCGAAAACAAGATGGACAAGCTCTTGAGCTAGTCGGACCCGATCGGTTTTTCTGTGCCTGGGTTGAAGATCACTATCTTGGCCTCATCCGTAATACAGCTAAAGAACTGGGGGATGTTGCCAGCATACAACTAAAAGTGGCCGAAAGTCGCCCCGTGCAGGTTGAAAGCAATGGCAGCGGACAATTAAGGCTCCCAGGGATCGCCAGCGGCGGCGCCCGCCTCCGTTCGCTCCATCCTGCCTTTACTTTTGAACAGTTCATGGTCGGCGAATCGAATCTGCTGGCTCAATCCGCCTGTCATGCCCTGGCCACCGGTGATTCCACCTATGGGAACTGTCTATTCATGAACAGTACCACTGGACTGGGCAAGAGTCACCTGACCCAGGCAGTCGTTCATCAGGTGCTGCGCTCCGCCCCTTCCACCCGGCTGCACTATCTCACCGCCCAGCAATTCTCAGCGGAGATGGTTAAGGGTATTCGCTCCAACTCTATGGAGCAGTTCTCAAATAAATATGTCAATGACTGCGACATGCTGCTGGTCGAGGACATCCATACCCTGACCGGCAAGAATAAGACCCAGGAAGAACTCAATACCGTCCTTGATTATCTGCTCAAATCAGGGCGAAGAGTCATTCTAACTTCAGCTCTCGCTCCAGGCAAAATTGCAGGGATTGATGACGATTTTCGCAGCCGGATGACATCGGGCCTGGTGACCGGGATCGAGTCACCGGACTATGCGACCAGGGCGAGGATCATCCGCCATAAACTGCAACTGCATGGATTGGGTGGAGATGATGACCTGGTGGGTTTTATGGCGGAAACCCTGAAGGGTGATATCAGGCGGATGGAGAGCGCCATCATCGGCATCAAGGCCAAGTCCCGTCTGCACAACGTACCGCCGGATCTGAGTATTGCCAAGGAAGTGATCTATGGGCTGGTCGGCCGCTCTATCGAAATAACCGGTGAATCCATCCGCGACCTCATCGGTGACCAGTTCAGGGTCAGCATCGATGATCTATGCTCCCGCTCCCGAAAACGTTCGGTTACTTTTCCCCGACAGATGGCCATGTATCTTACCCGGAAATATACTTCTCACTCATTAGCCGACATCGGCAACATGTATAACCGTGACCATTCCACGGTCCTCTATGCCATCAAGGCCATCACCAAAGACATATCCCGCGATACTTCGATACGTGAACAGATGGAATTGCTCTGCACTAAGCTGAAAAGATAATTTACTCCCGAGCGGTATACCCTGCGTCTTCCAGTAGCCCGGAGCCATTCGCAGCCTCTGTGGCAAGTTGGTCGCATCGTTCGTTTTCTTGGTGGCCATCATGACCCTTTACCCACTGGAATGTGACTTGGTGCTTGTCGATCAACGAAAGTAACCTCTCCCATAGGTCCTCATTTTCGGCCTGAACCCCGCCGCTCCGCTTCCAGTTATTCCGCTTCCATTTCACGGCCCAGCCCTTCGATACCCCATCGACCAGATACCTTGAGTCACTATAAACGGTAACGGCACATTCGCGTTTCAGAGCCTCCATGGCAGCAATAATGCCATCATCTCCATCCTGTTGTTGGTGGTATGCTGATAGCCGCCTGAGAGCTCCCGACGGTGCTCTCCGCAGGCCAAGATTGCCCCATACCCACCAGGGCCGGGATTACCCAAGCATCCACCGTCTGTGTAAATTTCAACGTTTTGCATTATAGGGTCACTGCCGCACAACAAGCAGTCAGATAAGCATCCGCCTGGTATCGATTGAGTTGATCAGGAACTTGAAAATCATGCTTCCGCGTAGCAGCTGCTATCGCCGGTCCAGGAAACAGCTGGGTAACAGCGTGAGGATTGAGCTGAAACAATGCTTCCATTTTGAAAGTCACTGGCCCTCCGGCAAACGGACCTTTGGGAGCTCGCTGCTTGATGCCTATCTGTTCGATATGTTGGTCCCGAAAAAACCCACAGATTGCATCGTAAAATAATCGAGCTGACTGTTGCTCAGCACTGTCTCCATATTTAATCTTCCGAGTTTGACAGGGGACTATCGATATCTCCTCCCCCACGACATCTATGATGGCAAATATCGCCTCGCTCCCCTTTAGCTCAACTCCACAAATCCTCACACGATCCACCTCAAAGGTTTAACAAATTCTATCCAGCATATTCCCCACTATCGATGATAAAATATCCATACAATTTTCAGGTAAATTCAAATGGTTGGCAAAGGGTTCTGGATATGGTAGGCAAGATAGTTACTTGTTTGCATGGAGTCATCTGTTATATGTGTTTTGCGACACTAAAACGACATCAGGGATTAAGAATACAAATACATAGAAGGTCAATCATCACCCTCCGTTAACTATTCAATCGATATTGTAAATGCCAATACCAAAAACAATTCAAGCACCAAGCTGGGTCAATAGTGGCGCTGAAATCAAAGGCGGCTTAGATCTACTCGGTTTGCGTCTACCCGTGCAGTTCATTGGCAGTACCTTGCTAGATGGTGTTACCACAGTGACACCCTCAGTACGATATATCGCATTGAGAGCATGGCTTATTCAACAATATGGCCAAAGCGGTCAACCTGATAGATTGAAGAACTTTACAGATTTCTCTGCACGAATCGAATCTGCACTGGTACTTGGCAACCTAATCCAAAACCGTTCAATCATTGGCCTCATCGGTTCAGAGAAGGCATTGATGCGCCTCGACGCGAAGACCCCATTGATAGATATTTCAGCATTGGTTTTGTCACCGGCAGCTACCATTTACACAGGTCCTTCTGACCAGCTTGGTGTCACCAGAATGCGTGACGATGCTGTACCCAGCTTAATCATTGAGCGTGGTGTCCCTTTAGCGGTGGCGGTTGACCAGCGTTTGTCGCGCATCCCACTGGTAAAGAGGTTACTTTCGCAACCAACTCTCGCCCAAGTATCAACAGATGACCTCTTCGAATTGGGTGCCGTAGCTCGCATTGATCAAATTCCGGAAGATGAACGGGCATTATTGATAGCTACCATTATTCCTACCAAACCACTGGCAAAAGAACGCGCCAGGATAGCTACCTATGCGAGTTTACTAACATTGGCCGCTAAGCGGAAGGCTCTTCCTACAGAGAGTGATCTCTTCAACGCAGCATGTTCGATTAATCGATTTGATGAACCGATTCTCGACAACATCGCAGATGGTTGGACGACTTATTGCGTAAGAGACTTGATCGCAGTTACCCAAGAGGCAGTGCTTGCTGCAGTGATGAATCAGATAGTGACAAGTCCAGATGCTGATCAGCTGGGTGTCGAGCGTGAAGGTATTATTACAGCTCTAATGGAGCGAGTCGAGGAGCATTCATCTGCACTGCGCGACCTCGACCTATTGGACAACAGCGAGTCGGTAATTGATTTGTCTTTCAGGAAAGTAATCACTCGCATCGAAGCTCGCTTGGATGTCGCTTCCGAGCTAAAACGTGGGATAAACCGCTGGTCGGCTGATTTGATCGAGCCAAGATTGTATAAACAAGCATTAAAATCAGGAGCTGGAGCACTATCGCTAGCTGTCGTTGCTTGGGCTCTCGCGGCATTTCGAGTCGGAAGTGCCGTCAGAGAGAACGGGCCTGAGCACTCTGGCCTCTCCTACCAGGGTTGGCGACGTCTTGGGCTACGCGATATTATCTTGCCCGAGCTGGAGCGTTTCTTGCAAGAGGATCGACCCTTTCGTGAAGTCGCTGCAGAACTGGCATATCGGACTGTTCAGCAGCATTTACAAATTGCTTGGTCACGTCTGCAAGCAGATTTGCAGCGTGATGTTTCCCTACTGACCGCGGAAGGTGACAAATGGTTTTCTCGTGGGAAAGGGTTTGGTGGCGGGCGCACATTGTCACGGATTCCGCAGGCTGTAGGCTGGCTTGAGCAGCTCCAACTGATAGATGAGAACGGTATCACTGCTGATGGAAATGATATACTCCAAGGGGCATTAAAAGTCCTGTCTGAAGGGGTAGCAGCATGAATCCCCGTTTGTTTTGTCGCGAACATTCATATCAAAAGGCATTGTTACTGACATACTCGTTCGACCCCATCTTCTTCGAACAAGTCATATTACCTGATCTGTGGGCAGGGCGTTCAAGTGATATTCTTGTTTTAGGAGGCCGCGAACAGATTGCGGCAGCAACGCAGGCCGCAATTGGACAACTCTGGCACCTAGGCAAGAGCTATTTATTAGCAGGTGCTAAGCACACGGGCTCATTTCATCCCAAAGTCATACTTCGCCTTGGAGCAAATGACGGTGTTATTATGCTGGGTAGTGGCAACCTCACCAGTTCAGGTTGGGGTGGCAACCAGGAACTCGGCACAGCCTGGATGATTGGGCCAGAACATGCTGATAAAGGATCATGGCTTCATCCATTCCTTAATGATGTGATGTCATGGTGCAGTGGTGATCTTGAGAAAGACGCGGTGCGTCGCATGAAAGATGTTCCGTGGCTCGTTAGAACACCTGTTAGTACTGAAGTTCTCAATCCCGTACTTCATAGCCATCATGGCTACGCTCTTGCTCCTTTGCTAAGTCAACGCTGGGCAGGTCGGCAATTTGATGAGGTTAAAATCCTCACCGGTTCGACCGATGAATCCGGTGCTTTCTTGCGGTGGGCTCATTCCGAATTTGGTATCAAACGTGCGACCGTATTGCTCACACCTACAATGGCGAGTTTTCTTCCTGACAAACTGTCGGATCTACCCTTCGAATTACGAATGATTCCTGCGCCAGCAGAGCGCCCCTTACATGCGAAATTCTACTGGTTCGATGGCCCAACCGGGCCTGGTGCCGTAATGGGTTCAGCGAATTGCTCGGCTGCGGCCTGGCTGCTACCTCCAAATAAACGTGGAAACGTAGAGACGGTCCTCATTTACGATGCCCCCATTGTAAAGGAATTTGCGAGTATGCTTGAAATCTTCAGCATACCGTCTTTGTCTCCCATCGACCTCCTCTCGTCACGACAAACCCATACGATTGAGAATATATCGACCAAACACGATTACGAGCTGATAAATCTTCGTTGGGACAATGTGACTCACTGTTTATGTGCAGTCATTCGTCCTTCGCCGTCTGCTGATTCGAATGTCGAGCTTAACTTTGACGGAAAACAATTACCGATGACGCGTACGTTAACCCCAAACAGCTATTGGGAATGTGAATTACCGGAGGGAATCGGTAATTCCACGGCCTTCGCATCGGTTCATCTTAAGCAAGGTGATAAGAGCTGGATTTCACATCCCCGCTGGATAGATGACTTGAATGCGTTGCAGCACGCCTGTCGGAATGCTCGTCTGTTTGGTCCATTTGAGCCCATGGGGCGACCCACAAGTTCAGCTGAGCAACGTCAGATGCTTGCAGATCTTCATGAGGTAGCCCAGGCCTTGTTTAATGACTCCGCTTCTTTTCGTGATCCAGGGTTCGGATCTAGTCGCAAAGACAAAAGCGACGACGAAGTGCCAGCGGTACCAGTTAATCCGAATGACCTTATCAGCCATCTGGAGGGGCATCAGGTATCTTCTCAACAATATTTATCTTCCTCCCACCTTGGATCACTGTCCTTGGCCGGCCTACTCCGATTACTGTTCGATGATGAAGCCGAGGATGGTGGCGCCGCTATCGCAGCACAGGATGAACAGATCGACGAGGGACAGATCCCAGACGGGGCTAATCCCCCTGTCACAACCAGTACGTCAAAGAAGAAGTCAACTAAACAAGACTCGATAACAATTGAGGAACGGTTTCGTGAACAGTTGGCTGCCCAAATTAGCACTTTTCTAGCTGAGGTTTCTTCTGAAGCGTTTGCCCATCGATGCACGGCAACCCAAATGGTTCAAGCTATAACCTTCCCTCTGGCAGTTGCATTACGAGGGCAAAAACAAGGGTGGGTCCCAGTGGGTCTTTCTGAGAAATGGGCTCTAAAGATATTTGCAATTCTATTTCGTGGTAAAGGCCTTGGTACTTATGGACTTTTACGCAAGGTAGAACAACGTTACGAGCAGAACAACCAACTGTCGACCTTCAAGGAGGTAGTAGGGGATGGTGCTCTCTGGATGGTCCTAGTCGCCATCCTGGCCAAGTCTCACTGGCAAGGGGTCGGTACTAATATAGATAAAGCCGTTGCACTGAAGGAAGTGTTCACTGCCCCACAACTTGTTGCCTCAGCAGAACCGAGCCGAGTTGCAAACCTCTTAGGAAGAATCCGAATCGAGGACGCCAGGTCTTATATTGCCGAGATCGCCCCAAAGGCTACATACTTGCTCAATCAGATCAATGATATTCTAATCCCTATCTGGGAAACTGAGCTTATTTCGCAAACAGAACAGTTCATCATCCACAAAGTCGGCGATCTTTTATGGCGGAAACAGAATGGATGGGCAGTCTGCCTAGAAGAGAGCAAAACAAAAAGTACTCAAAGAATAAAAGTTCGATTTCAGGGAGTTGAGACTCTTCTAGGTGCCGGATATTATGTTAACGTAACCGATATATCTGGTCGGAATCCCGAATTGTTAACGTTGATCAGGAATCTCTATAATTGTGTTTCGAATCCCATTTAACAATGTAGATTATCTCCTTTAATCTTCTCCACTCTAAAAAGACCACTGGCCGGGATGATACATTTCAGCGCCAATCTTCATTTCTTCCTTTATTTTATCAATTAGATGAGGCGGCTCGAGCACCTGAGCCATTGCCCCCCAAGATAAAATCCATCGAGTCAACTCCAGGAGATGATTGACGGTAAGTGATAATATCAATGAACCGTCCGAATTCTCATCTATGATCTGGGAGGGATGCCACAACCTTTCCCTGACGTAGGTGGCGGCCTTCCTGGTGAACAGTATTTTCACCTCAATATCACCATCGCCCCAATATATACCGAACTGCCCTCCTGAAAGTTTCCGGTAATCAAAATCACCTGGCACGACAAACCGCTCCTTCATTTTCCGAGCCACTACCATCCGAGTAAGGCTGAAGGTTCTGATTTCGCCTCGCAGGTGGCAATAGGCCACCACATACCAATCCCCCTCAAATCGAACCCCGTGGTAGGGATCAATTTGTCGGCATAGAGCTTTTCCTCCAGGGCTCCGATACTCGATCTCCAGGCGTGTCGATGTACGCAGGCAATCAATTACCGTCTCGAATACTTCGGGCAGGATGACAGTTGAAAATGGTGGAAAAATAGTGAACAACGACTGATCGTTTCCAGGTTTGGTCGTCACTTTATCTGGCAAAGAATCTTCAATCTTTCTGAACACGGAAGATAGGCTGTCATAAATGGGGGTTCCCTCGTACTGCCCCAGCAACTTGTCTGCCAAATACATGGCGAACAGGTCACTCTCTTTAATATTGATGGCCGGTAGCTGATATTCATCCTCAGTGTAGAAGTAACCGCGTTCTTTAGCCGAGTACTCCAGCGGAGCATTAAGTTGATACCGCATGTAGTCGAGATCACGTTGAAATGTTTTTGCGCTGATTTCCCACTCATCTGCAAGAGAAGAACAATTTGGAAACCGTTTCTCTCGTATCTGTTTGTCTATAAAAAGCAGGCGCGAATGCTGAGGTTTATATTTTGCCATGAGAGTCTCGATTATTATTTTGGTAGGTCGCTATTTGTCCTATCAGCCATGGTATCGTAGAAACATACGAACCACCTAAACATTTTCAATCGGGAGGGAAGAATGAAACAAAACAATAGCGACATCACAGTGGTGCTCGACCGGTCCGGTTCCATGGAGTGCTTGACCAGTGAAGTCATTGGCGCCTTCAATACCTTTGTCGATGAACAGAAACAGGTCGAAGGAGAGGCAACATTTACACTTGTACAATTTGACGACCATTACGAAGTCAACTACGACGCGATTAATATCCAGGATGCCAAACACCTGGATGAAACCACTTATGTCCCCCGTGGCATGACGGCTTTATTTGATGCTGTTGGCAAAGCCATCATATCCGCAGGTAAACGCTTTAGTGCCATGGATGAATCAGATCGACCGGAGAAGATTATCTTCCTGATACAAACCGACGGGGAGGAAAACGCTTCCAAGAAGTTTTCCCTGGACGAGGTTAAATCCATGATCAAAGAACAGCAGGAGAAATATTCCTGGGAGTTCGTTTTTCTTGGATCAAATATCGATGCTGTTGGCGTGGCTACCGATATAGGTATCAGAGAGGGTAGAGCCATGAAATATGCCAATAATCCTCAAGGGACAAGAGAAGTGTTTTGCTCTCTGTCCAGCAATCTGGCCTCTTATCGACGTGGAGACAAAAAGAATATGTCGTATGAAGACAAAGATTTAGATGCACAGAAAAAGGCCGGGGTCTGAATAGGAACGAGATCATGAAAAGACCGATACAGTACTGCTATTGGGTATCTCCAGGGCAATTGCTGGCAGGTGAGTATCCAAGAGATAAAAATTCAGAATCCTCAATCCAGAAAATCAATGCGTTGGTTCTGGATGGAATTTCAGCGTTCATTGATCTGACCGAGGAATATGATGGGTTGCTTCCTTACGAGGACATGCTCAATGGCGCCCACTACCAGCGGTTTCCTATCCGTGATGTTTCGGTACCTGAATCCATTGAGTTGATGCGGGAAATTCTTGATGCGATCGACCATCACATTGGCAACAACAGGATTGTTTATGTGCATTGCTGGGGTGGGATCGGTCGCACGGGAACCGTGGTGGGGTGTTGGCTGGCTCGGCATGGTGTTGAAGGGCAGGCCGCATATGATCGTCTTCAAGAGCTATGGGAGCATAATCCCAAATCAGCCGTCAGGAGATCACCGGAAACCTTGGAGCAGAAACAGTATATCCTGGATTGGAGAGAACGTTGAAGCGTTATCAGGGATGTTTGATGGGATTGGCGGTCGGGGATGCCGTCGGCACCACTGTCGAGTTCAAACGCCCCGGCTCCTTTCCACCAGTGACCGATATGGTCGGCGGGGGACCGTTTGGACTCAATCCGGGAGAATGGACCGATGACACATCCATGGCGCTCTGTCTGGCCGACAGCCTGATCACCTGCAAAGGCTTCGATGCCCGTGATCAAATGGACCGGTATGTCCGCTGGCGGGAAGAAGGTTATCTCAGCAGCAACGGTACATGTTTCGATATTGGCGGCACTGTCTCCCAGGCTTTGCGGCAATATCAAAAGACGGGTGATCCGTATGCCGGTTCCACCGATGCCAACTCTGCAGGTAACGGAAGCCTGATGCGCCTAGCTCCGATCCCCCTTTTCTTTGCATCTGACCCTGAAAAAGCAATCAGTATGTGCGCGGAAAGCTCCAAGACTACTCACGGAGCTCGTTCCTGCCTGGATGCCTGCAGGTACTTCGGTGGACTGATTGTGGGAGTTGTCCAGGGTATTACAAAGGAGAAACTGCTCTCTTCTCATTATTCCCCTATTGAAGGCCTTTGGGATCGCATGCCGCTTTGTTCTGAGATAGATGAGATTGCTTGTGGCTCCTTCAAGCATAAAGATCCACCACAGATAGTTGGCAATGGCTATGTCGTAAAATCACTTGAGGCCGCTCTGTGGGCATTCAATAAATCATCGACATTCAAGGATGGCTGTTTGCTTGCGGTCAACCTGGGCAATGATGCTGATACCACAGCAGCCATTTACGGACAAATTGCAGGAGCATTTTACGGCGTTGACGGCATCCCCGAATCATGGCGTGAACGTGTTGTTTTTAAAAATCATATAGATGGTATGGCCGAAGGATTGTTTAAGTGTTCTGGCATTGGTGTTTCCCATGCATGTCACTAAAACATGGATACTCCAATTTATTTGGTTTTCTACATTTCTCTAGAATATGACAAAATCGCTACCACATTGTGACCTAGCGATATTGCCGGATAATTTGTTGTAATTTCAATCAATTGACTTGATGAATCTCAGATGATAGAAGACCTTGTGATGCCTCGTTGCTGAATAGCCTGCCTGGTATGTTCAATCATAGGTTCCGTTGACCTTTTATAATACCTTCACTACGAACCCAGAAACCACTTAAAGGAAAATCGATGCCCTCCGTATTCAGCCACATCATTCAGAAGAGGTTCTCGCAGGTAAATGAGGACGTCGCGACAGATGCTCTTGCCTACATATTGGAGTCAAGCGTTGCCGCGCAACGAGGTATGACGAAACTTCTTCGTGGCATAATTCCCGATATAACGCAGATCAGCTTCAAGACCCAACAGGCCGAGGGTACAATCCGACCGGACATGTGGGGCTTCGCCGACACAGAACCCTGTGTGTTCGTGGAAAATAAGTTCTGGGCAGGCCTGACAGACAACCAACCCGTTTCCTATCTGGAGAAACTCGCCAATTATCCTCAGCCGACGGTTCTCCTCGTGATTGCGCCTTCGGCCCGTGAACATACATTATGGCGGGAATTAAACCACCGGCTTCTCGACGCCAGTATTTCTGTAACAGAGCGCGACACTGCTGCAGGCGTTTTTCAGTCGGTGGCCACACAGCTTGGGCCAATTCTTGCCCTTACTTCTTGGGCAAACGTCCTGTCGATGTTAGAGCATGAGGCTGTTGATGATCCTGGCGCCCGAGGCGACCTTGTCCAACTGCGTGCGCTATGTGACGCTGCAGACAATGAAGCTTTTGTCCCTGTCTCAAATTTAGAACTTTCAGATCAACGAACACCTGCATTCATTCTTCAACTAAGCTCTATTATCCAGGCAGCCGTAGACTGCGCGGTTACAGAAAATGTGTTAAGGGTTAATAAACTTCGTCCCCAGGCATCATGGGATCGAATTGGACGATACGTATGGGTACCGGAAGATCAACATGCCGGCGGATGGCTCGGGATTCATTTTGGTCTTTGGAAGTCCCATGGGACGACACCGCTATGGCTTCTTTTCTCAGAAGGTGATTTCGGACGTGGACAGGAAGTTCGTAGATTGATTGAGCCATGGGCAGCCAAGAACGGGGTGTTGACCACAACTAAAGATTGTCACTTTGCGATCGCGCTCGATATTCCCATAGGTGAAGAAAAGTCTGGTGTCATCAGATCTTTGGTCAATGACATCAAGGCAATCGCAACAGTGCTCAGCGCACTGCTCCCTAAGACTTTGCCGTGTGTTGAGGAATGAAATTATATGACTTTCCCGGTAAATATCCGTTTGTTTGTAACAGAGCAGGAGTGGACGTTTGCGAAGACTTACGCCAAGACTTGGCCCCACGAATACATTGTCCGCGAAAAAGTTGATGAGGGTCTTTTCGTGGACCTCGTCCATCACATCAGAATGCATGGATATAAAGGGAGATTTTACAGGAAGTCGATTACCTATTTTGACGAGGGTGGAATGGTCTATTGGACGATGGGAGAGTCCGTCGACATCACCACGATCATCAACCGCTGCAGGAAGGAACAGACCTACGAGCAAAGACTCCGAAACGGCACGCTGCCGGAGCAAATCAACAAAGCCGAACAAGGCGGTGCAGGCAACGCCACTCCGCGGCAAGCCTAACCTTTGTTCGTGCCACCCATCACTAAAGGAAAGAATCGTGAGCGAACTGCAAAATCTCTTAGCGCAAACCTACGTGCAGGCCAAGATTGGGCACTGGGATCGAGTGTTGTCCGAATGGAGGGATATCCCCCTTATAGCGTACCGATGTAGCCGCTACCAGAAAGAATCTTCCGGTTGGACATTTTTGCACCAGGCGGCTTACTTTGGGCATGAGATAGCTTGTCGGGAATTGATTAGGCTGGGCTCTTCGGTCAGAAGACTGTCTCTTGATGGGAAAACAGCTGCAGATGTAGCCCAAGAGAAGGGGCACACTGCTTTGGCGGCTCTCTTGCTGCGAGCGTTCCAAGACGAGGAATCGCTCTGGGCCAGTCCGACTGATCCAGATTTGCGGCCAAGCAGTAACCGTTGGGACGAAGCTATCGAGCATCGCGCAACGGAGGTAATGCTGGTGGCTTATGCCGGAGGAGTAGTCAAGATTCCAGCCAATGCAAGGTATTTCGTGGATTCGTTTGAGCGCGTGCTAATTGGTTGGCACGGCACTTATGACCCGCCATGCGGAATGGATGAAGAGTCGATGTTGTGACTCGCTCATTGCGCCCAAAGCCGCCAACAATGCGCTCCAGCCGACGGTCTGCATGAGTTATGGTGCTGTCGTGCCATAAACTAAAACGAAACCCAACGGGGTAGACCAATTCTCCTTCGGCCCTCATCATCTTGCTTTGGATATTGTTCTCCTCTTGCCTTTGATTAACGGCTATGTTTTGTATCGATTCTAAAACGTTAAAAATCCAGACTTGGAACGACGAATTTGCTATGTATTTTAAGGGGTAAAGAAAGTGCCAACTAGTAACCTTTCCTCAATTGGATTTCCCACATCTTCCCCCGCATTGGAGACATTCGGCCTCAAATTCTCTTCCGGCGGCGCCCATATCAGCCGGACCATGATGCTGGCTGAACTTGATGCAGTGTTGGCGGCGGTTCCCATCGGCTCTGATGTTGCCGATTACCGCGATGCCATTCTGCAGCGAAACGTACTGGGTAAGAATACGGATAGCACTCGGAAAGAGTCTCTGCGACGCCTCCGCGAGTTGTATGCCCTCGATGAGGTTAAACCTATTTTTGGTCTCCTGCGTAAGCTCCATGCTATCGACGCAACCAGCCTGTCACTTCTTGCCTTGCAGGTTGCCTGGGCCCGCGATCCTCTCTTCCGAGCCACCACCCAGCCGGTCATAGACGCATCTGAAGGCGAACGGGTGGAAACTGCCGCCTTAGCTCAGGCCTTTGAATCTACATTCCCAAATCAATATTCTGAGCTGAGTCGTGGCCAGACCAGTCGTCACGCTGCTTCCTCCTGGACCCAATCCGGTCATCTCGTCGGACGAACCAAAAAGACCCGCCATCGGGTCAATCCATCGGCCGTAGCAGCCACCATGGCCCTGTTCATTGGAGACATCGCAGGCTATCACGGTGCAGCTGTCTTCTCCAATCCTTGGTGCGCTCTCCTTGACCTGAACGCCGACCGCGCTAGGGCCATGGGCCAGGAGGCTCACCGAGCCGGTCTGCTCAACCTGCGTGCGGTGGGCGAGGTCGTTGAGGTAACCTTCCCACTACTTGCTGAATTTCAAGGTAACCCCTCATGAGTGCCATCGACCGTCTTCTTTCCAACTATTCCCGTCAGGTGTGTTTACCCTGGTCAGCCAATATGGCAGGTATGCAGCGCGTCTGGTTCGCTGTGTATCCGCCGGCAGAAGAACGCAGAGTGCGGGCACGGCTCCCTCAGTTTGAAGCGCTCACCCTTGAAGCCAACCACGGCTGGATCACGGTTGACCTCACGGACCTGCTCCCCCAATGGATAGCTGGTCATGAGTACCGCGAGGCCATCTTCGCGGAACCTGAGTATTTCAGCGCCAACAGCGAACTAGAAGACCTGGCTGTTGAACGGGTACGCCAGGCGTGTGCCGACGAGGATGCGAATGCCGCCTGTGTTGTGGCCGTCACCGGTCTGGCAACCCTGTTCGATTTCATGCGCGTTTCCTGTTTGATTAGCCGCGTCGAAGACTGCGTGCAGGGGCGTTTACTCATCCTCTTTCCGGGCGAATATGCAGGCAACGTCTATCGCTTCATGGATGCGCGCGATGGCTTTAACTATATGGCAGTGCCCATCACCTCCACCGAGAGTTTCATCAACCCATGACAACAAACCGCGAACTGTATTTCCGTGATCCCACCACACTTGAGCTGCTCAACAACGGTGTCTCAAAGGTTTCCGAAATCGGTCACGATGAGGGCCAGATCAAGACGCTCCGTTTCGAGCTGCAGAACTTTGTATGTGATGGTGAATATGCGCGCGGCATGGAGCGCATTCTCAAGGCCTATCTTAGTGGCTTGGGGCAAACGGAGCAGAGCGCGGCCTGGGTCAGCGGCTTCTTCGGCAGTGGCAAGTCTCATCTCGTCAAGGTGTTGCGTTATCTATGGGAAGATTACCATTTTGCAGATGGCGCCACAGCTCGTTCGCTGGTGACACTCCCTGTTGAAATTACCGATCTGCTTACCGAGCTCAGCAACCGCAGCAAGGCGCTCGGTGGTTTGCGTGCCGCGGCCGGCACCCTCGGTGCTGGTTCGATGGACAATGTCCGCCTCGCCTTCATTCAACTGGTTCTACGGGCCGCCGGGCTACCAGAGAACCTGGCGCAGGCCAAATTCATTCTGTGGCTGCGTTCATCCGGGCTGGAGACTATGGTTGAAGACGCCCTCAAAGTGCAGAACCGACAACTTGCCCGTGAAGTGCTCAGTTTAAAACTCTCCATTCCTCTCGCTGATGCGCTTGTCAGTGCCGACCCCAAGTATGGCAGTGCTGCCAATGCCCAGGCGGCTATCCGCGATCAGTTCAAGGATAACAATTCCCCAACTCTTGATGATGCGCTCGATGTTGTGAAGCAGATTTTCGGCCATAACGGGCAACTTCCCTGCACCCTCCTCGTTGTCGATGAAATCCAGCAATTTCTTGGTGGAAGTATCCAGCGCACCATGGATCTGCAGGATATCGCCGAGTATTGCAGCACCAAGCTGAACCAGCGCCTACTCCTTGTCGGCACCGGCCAGTCCGCATTGAGCGATAAAACGTCCAGCCTGCAACGGCTGCAGGCCCGCTTCGCGGTTAAGGTGCAGTTGTCCGACACCGATGTCGAAAGCGTCATCCGCAAAACCGTCCTGCGTAAAAAACCGGAACAAGAATCCACCATCTCCGCTTGCATGGATACCAACCAAGGCGAGCTGGCTCGTCATCTCCAAAACACTCGGCTCGCCGCCACTCATGACGACGACAAGTTTTTCATCGCCGATTACCCACTGCTACCCACCCGCCGGCGGTTCTGGGAAAGGGTGCTGCGCAACACGGACCATTCGGGAACCAAGGCCCAGTTGCGATCCCAGTTGCAGATTGTCTTTGAGGCAACGCGGCAAACTGCAGAGGCAGACGTGGGTATAGTCGTGCCGGCTGACTTCATCTACGATCAGATTTCCACCGATCTCCTTAACTCCGGCGAACTGGAGCGCGAATACGACGAGATTATCCGTAAGCAGCGTGATGGTTCACCTGACGGTGATCTCCGTTCCAGTTTGTGCGCGGTGATTTTTCTCATAGGAAAACTGCCCCGAACACCCGGAGCCGATGATGGAGTACGAGCAAATGCCGAAACCTTGGTTGACCTGCTTATCACGGATCTCAAGAACGATCGCCCAAAGCTGGAGCAGCAAGTTCCCAAATTGCTCAAACAGATGGAGATCGACGGACATCTCATGGCGGTGGAATCCGAATACCGCCTCCAGACCCGCGAGGGTGTTCTTTGGACACATGACTTTAACCGCCGCCGCACAGCAGTCCTTAATGACGACCAGCGCGTCAATTCCCGGCGTGCGGAGTTGCTTCGCGATGGCACTAAGCAGGCGCTCAAACCGGTATCATTGAAGCAGGGCACATCAGGTACTCCGCGTAAACTTGCTTTTGAGCTTTCCTCGGCCCGACCCGCCACCAATAACGACGAGGTCACCCTCTGGTTGCGGGATGGCTGGATCGATGACGAAAAGTCAGTGCTGAATGATGCCCGCGCGGCCGGTGTCGATAGCCCCATGCTCTTCGGCTACCTGCCGCGCATCCACCACGAGGAATTGAAGCAGGCCATTGCCTCCCATGTGGCTGCCCAGGAAACGCTGGAAGCCCACGGCCCGGCCAGCACGCCCGAGGCAATTGAAGCTCGTAAGGCCATCGAAACCCATCTGGAAGTCGCTCAGCACCGCATTCAGGAACTGCTCGGTCATATTATCGGCGGTGCCAAAGTCTTTCTCGGCGGCGGGCAGGAGGCCAACGGCATCGAACTGGCCGACAAGGTACAGGATTCGGGCAACAGCGCCCTGATACGACTCTTTCCACAGTTTTCAGAGGCTGACCACGGTAATTGGGGCCAGGTGGTCAGTCGTGCCCGTGGCGGTGATGTGGGTGCACTCTCGCAAGTCGGCTACCCCGGCAATCCCACCCAGCACCCTGTCTGCCGACGTGTGCTTGATTTCATCGGCGCCGGCAAGAAGGGCAAAGATCTTCGCGAGCATTTCAAAGGCGAGCTTTATGGCTGGCCACAAGACGCCATTGATGGCGCGCTATTCGTCATGCTGGTCGCTGGCAACTTACGCGCCACCATTAATCATCAGCCGGTGCAGGCGAGGTCCCTGCCGCAGAACCAGGTAGGGGTTGCCAGCTTTTATGTTGATGTGCCACCGCTTAATGTGGCGCAACGGCTTGACCTCAAGGCGCTGTTCCAGAAGATCGGCATCACCACCCAAAACGGTAAGGAATCGGAAGCTGCTGCTGAGTTCCTGAAAAAACTCCTCGCTATGGCAGAATCATCTGGTGGCAATGCCCCCCGACCTGCGGTGCCCGACACCAAAAACCTGCGAGCCCTACAGATGGAGAGCGGCAATGCCCAACTGCTCAAACTCCACGATCAGAAGGACGACATCGCCGCCAACCTCGCTGCTTGGAAGAAGAATGCTGACACCATCACCAAACGCTGGCCTGCATGGGAGCGTTTGCTCAGTTTTCACAAATATGCAGCCGGCTTGCCGGAAGCCGAGGCCTGTGGTAAATCGATCGCCGCCATCACCAATGGTCGCACTATGCTAGCAGAGCCCGATCCGGTGCCCGAACTGACCAAACAGCTCACCACAGCGCTGCGCGTCGCTCTCGGCAAACTCCAGGAAGAACTCGGTACAGCCTTTGCCGCCGGCAATGCCCGTCTCTCCGCCTCCCAGGTCTGGCAATGCCTCGATGCGGAACAGCAGGCCACCTTGGTTGCTGATTACCAACTCACCGTGCCCGCTGCTGAGACCTTTGGTTCGGACGATGAAATCCTCTCCGCCCTCCGTCTCAGAACACTCGCCGATCGCCGCAATTTACTCGATGCCGTCCCCCAGCGTTTCACCCGCGCCTTGGAAGAGGCGAGCCATCTGCTCGAACCAAAGGCCGTGCGAATTTCTCTGCCGGGAGCAACCATCCATGATACCGCCGAGCTTGAGCAATGGCTGCTGAAGGTTCGGGGAAAAGTTGAAATCCAACTTAAAGAAGGACCAGTGATCATCTGATATGGCAATAATCGATAATAGAACGACATCCCTGAAGGCTTTGGGGAAAAGTGAAACGTGGCTCCGTGACTGGATCACCGAAGCACCTCAACGCCTCGGACTTGGTCCCATTCAGATCAAAGCGATCGAGCTGCAACACTCAACGAAGTCTGGCGGCCGGCTGGACATCCTTGCTTACCGGTCCGACATCGATACCTATTACGAGATGGAATTGATGCTCGGAGAAGTCGATGCTGACCACGGGTTCCGCTGCTTGGACTATTGGGCGAGAGAGCGGCTGAAAAAAAGCAATGCCCGCCATGTAGCGGTGCTGGTGGCTGAGGATCTTACCGGCAGGTATCAGACGGTCATCGAGACGCTCCCCAACTTCCTCCCGTTTATCGCGATCGAGTTGCGCGTCCTCCAGATCGAGGGGCAGGATATCGCCACCATAGTCCCCCTCATAGTGGCTCAGCCCGATGATATGATCTTGGGATCACCTGATCAGCCCGTGGATGAAAACGCATGCGGGAGCAAGACTCTGGTGAGAGACAGGGAATGGTGGGTGAATAATTCCTCAGCCGGGTACATGGCGACCGTCGATGCGCTCGTCAATATCTGCAACACCAATGTCGGGCCATCTCATGTGGACTACACGGCCTCTAGTTACATTTCTTTGAAAAAGGGAAAACGGTGCTGGCTGCCCATGTGGAAACGCAAAGAGGGGGTTTACGTCTGGCTCCCCGGAGGAACGGGTGGCGGCGAAGACGCACCTTCGGATTTCTTCCAAAAGGTCCGTGAAGGATTAAAGGATATTGGCCTTGAGGAGCCCTCGTGGTCCTATAAATACAATGCGGGGGCTAACCCCATAGGTTTTCAGATTCCTCTGGAAAAAGCTCAGCACAGCTTCATCCTGGCAATTCTCCAGGAAGCCTACGAATCGGTATGATCGTATGAGCACACTTGCCCCTTCACTCCGCCGCCAGTTGGAAAACACCATTAAACAAGCCCGTAAGATCGCCGAGACTGGTGCTTGCCATGCGCTTGAAGCCCTTGCCGTGCATGAGACTGATCCCTACCAACACATGGATGAGGCACAGCGCAAACTGCGGCGCCAACTCCGCGCCCAGGCCAGGCAGGTGGGTGACGGCGAGAGCCAAGCCAAGCGTGGAACTTATGAGATCAAACACCTTGCCGAGAAACTCGCCTACGACCAGTGGCATCGACTGCTTTTTGCCCGCTACCTACTGGAGAACAATCTCCTCATCTCGCCGGAGCATGGGGTATCGGTGTCGCTTGATGACTGCGAGGAGCTCAACCTCTCGCTGGGCTTGAAGGATGCCTGGGCAGTTGCTGCTCGTTTTGCCGCCGTCGCACTCCCCGAGATCTTTCATACCGACGATCCAGCGGGTGCGGTGGAGTTATCTGTCAATGACCGCAAACCGCTTATCGAGTTCGTCACCGGTCTGCCGGTGGAGATGTTCACCGCCAGCGACAGTCTTGGCTGGTGCTACCAGTTCTGGCAGGCGGAGCGGAAGGATGAGGTCAACGCCGCCGGCAACAAGATCGGCGCGGATGAACTGCCGTCCGTCACCCAGCTGTTCACCGAAGACTACATGGTGGACTTCCTCCTCGATAACACCCTCGGCGCCTGGTACGCGGGCAAGGTGCTTGATGCGGAGCCCACGCTCGCCGTTACCGCCCAGAGCGAAGATGAGTTGCGCAACGCTGTGGCACTGCCGGGTTGCCCGTGGCAGTATCTGCGTTTCATTCAAGACACAGACGGTAAATGGACGCCCGCCGCCGGCACCTTCACCGGCTGGCCGAAGACGGCGCAGGAACTCAAATGCCTCGATCCATGTATGGGCAGCGGCCATTTTGTGGCGGCGATGTTCGAGCGGTTGGTGGCCCTGCGGTTGGCAGAAGAAGAGTTGGACGAAGCAGCGGCAGTAGCGGCGGTAATCAAGGACAACCTGTTCGGTTTAGAGATTGACCCGCGCTGCACACAAATTGCCGCCTTTAACTTGGCGCTGGCGGCTTGGCGGCACGTTGGCCATTACGCGTTGCCGGCAATGAACCTGGCTTGCTCTGGGCTGGCGCCGAACAGCCGCGAAGCCGACTGGCTGGCGATTGCCGGCGATAACCAGAAACTCCAGCGAGGCATGGAGCGACTTTACCAGCTCTTCCAAAAAGCTGCGGTTTTAGGCAGCCTCATCAACCCCCGACTGAGCGCCGACAACATGTTTGTTGCCGACTACCATGAACTCCAGCCGCTGCTGGAAAAAGCGTTGGTGAAAGAAGCCAAGGACGACACCGTGCACGAAATAGCCGTGACTGCGCACGGCTTGGCCAAAGCGGCTGAAATTCTCGCGAGCCAGTTCACTCTGGTTGCGACCAATGTGCCTTACCGTGGGTGCAACGACCTAGTTCCAGAGCTCAAAGAGTTTATAGAATCCGCTTACCCTCGTGGACGGACTGATTTGGCAACGTGCCTTCTTGAACGTTGTATAGAGCTATGTGCTAATGAGGGGACAACTGCGGTAGTAAGCCCACAAGCTTGGCTGTTCATAGGTCCATATAGAAGACTACGAGAACATCTGTTGAAATCTACGAGATTTAGCTTTGTGGCTCAACTTGGAAAACACGCCTTCGCCACAATTGGTGGAGAGGTAGTGAATGTAAATCTGACCGCCATCTCGAAAGCTCGCACTACGAGTGAATCGGTGTTTTCGAGTCTTGATGTTTCGGCGTTGTTATCTCTTGAAGCAAAGGCCGATGCCTTGCTAACCGAACAAGTAGTGCCTCTTGGTCAACTGAAACAATTGGAGAATCCAGATGCGCGAATCGTTACTGATACGGATAGACCGACGATCCTGCTGAGGTCATTTGCTGACTCTTATAAGGGGATTGCTACTGGCGATATGGGACGGTTTATTCATTGCTTTTGGGAGCACACGCCTTTGGGAAAAGTTTGGTCACCGTTGCAGGGCCGGGTGGACGTTCCGTCTGCTTTCGGAGGTCGCGAGCAAGTTGTTCTTTGGGAAAACGGGTGTGGCCGACTCCGCAAATTTGTTTCTGAACGCTTGGGAGAAGATTCCGTCGGTGCGTGGCTGCGAGGTGAACAAGCATGGCAGCACCGCGGAATCGCCATTGGGCAAATGACGACTTTGCCGTGCACCCTCTATCTCGGCGACCTGTTTGATGAAAACACAGCTGCGGTCATTCCAAAACATGAGAAGGATTTGCCCGCGATGTGGGCTTATTGCCAATCGCAAGAGTATCGGGATGAAGTAAAAAAGCTCGACAACAGTTCTCTTAAACTTCCTAACCTGACCTTGATCAAAGTTCCCTTCGACCTTGAACACTGGCAGCAGGTGGCGGCGGAGAAATATCCGCACGGATTGCCGAAACCGTTTACCAACGACCCGACGCAATGGTTGTTCAATGGACATCCCAAAGATTCTGACCAGGCCTTGCACGTAGCCATGGCGCGGTTGCTCGGCTACCAGTGGCCGCGCCAGACCGGTTCCAGTTTTCCCGATTGCCCGTCACTCAGCACGGATGGTTTGGAAACGCTGGCCGATGAAGACGGTATCGTCTGCCTCTCCACCACCAAGGGTGAAGCACCGGCTGCTGAGCGTCTACGCGCGCTGCTGGTGCAGGCTTTGGGCAATTCCGACCTTAATGTTCTGCTGGCTAGCGCCGGCCCCAAGGGCAGCAAAGCCGGGACACTGGAGGAATGGCTGCGCGATGAGTTCTTCGAGCAGCATTGCGTACTCTTCCATCATCGCCCGTTCATCTGGCATGTCTGGGACGGCCACAAGGGCGGCTTCAGCGCTTTGGTGAATTACCAAAAACTTGATCACGCCAATCTGGAAAAACTCACCTACGCCTACCTTGGTGACTGGATACGGCGCCAGCAGACCGCGGTGGACGCCGGCGAGGCAGGCAGCGATGCCCGCCTCCAGGCTGCCAAACAATTGCAGGCCTGCCTCAAGCTCATTCTCGAAGGCGAGCCGCCCTATGACCTCTTCGTCCGTTGGAAACCCCTTTCTCAGCAAGCCATAGGCTGGCATCCAGACCTCAACGACGGCGTGCGCATGAACATCCGTCCCTTCCTCGCCCAAGATATTCGCGGCGGCAAGAAGGGCGCTGGAATCCTGCGCGCCAAGCCCAACATCAAATGGGAGAAGGATCGCGGCAAGGAACCCATTCGCGCCAAAGCCGAGTTCCCATGGTTCTATAATGGCAATACCTTCACTGGTGATCGAGTTAATGATATCCATCTGACAAAACAACAAAAAGGAGAAAGATCCTGATGCGCGAACCTACTTATCAAGCAGGAGGGCGTGAAAATGAATAATTTTTTTGATGATATTCCAATTCGCATTCCTGTGAAATTGGTCGATGATAAATGGGAATATTTTTACGGCGGCGAGCTACCAATTAAAAATGGAACTATAGGTGAATTAGTAGTTGAAAAGCATTCAATTGAAGAAAAGGATTTCTTGGCGCAACTGAAACGCAAAAGTAAGCATCAAATTCTAAAGGTTGGCACACCTTTGTTAGTTGCCCTAACTATCAAACGATTGGCAGACATTCCAGAAAATATACAATGTCACCTTTTACCAGTAGGAAAAGATGGTCCCGAACTTGGAGACATCTATTATCACACGCTTCGTTCAGCTGGTACGAGATTCATCCGCATAACAATCAGCGGTCCTACCGCCCGACAAATACGAGAGGATCTGAAAGCGGAAGGTGGTGTCTGGATTGAGTTGGAAGGCCTACATCCCAAAAGTCTATCCACGAGTATGGTGGAACTCCCTGATGGTGTTTCTAAAGATCATGTAGACAGCCTGAATCATGCATTTACCCTCCTTTCCGAAAAATTTGAACCTTGGCGAAAATCCCATACAGGAAATATTTACGACCGAATGCTCTATCAGGAAATGAATGGCAAATGGTATCCACTAAATATTTTAAGAAATGCAGCTGTTGCACAGGAAGAGCATCAACTCATCCGCGATCAATGGGCTCAAATATGCAAATTGTTAAATTTTCAGATGGATCAGGGGCATTGCAATAATGAGTGAAATCCTTGCCCAGCGGCTCATAACCACCCTCAGAACCCACGCCCAGTCCTATGCGGCTGGCGATCAGGTTGCGCCTTGCGCAGTGCTTTGGACCGACCCTGAGCGTTTATGGGAAGGCGTTATGTCTGATTTGCAAGCGATGTTACCGGAATTATATCTGCTCGGCAGTTATGCACCGGAAAAGCGTACAGGGCCAGCGCTGTGGCTGCGTTGCATTGAATCCCGAGTTATTGAAGGCGCGCCTCCTGCTAGAACCACGCCGATTCTTTATTTGCCGGGTATTAGCCGCGAGAGGTTGCGTGCCGCTGAAGATTGCCCACAGGAATTCGCCGCCCTGGTGGAGTTACAGTATCGCGGCGCGATGTGGCTGAATATCAACAGCAAAGAGTGGACACCCTACGGATTTTTGATTTCCAAACATGGAGGCCTCAACCTTGACGTGGCCAAGGACCAGGCGACCCTTGATGCGCTGGCAGGCGCGTTGCCCTCGCTGTTGACGCAGCCGATCACCCAATTGCAGGGTCGGCGACTGGATGCAGAGTTTTTCAACGGTCTGGTGGCGCCGGATGCGACGGGACTGCTTTTGCACTGGTTGAGCGCTCCTGAGCAGTTCAAACAGCGACGCTCGGGTGCCGAGTGGAAGGCCTTTTGCCAGCAGTGCAAGTCAGAGGCCGGCTTTGATCCGGCCAAGGACGGCTCCCTGAAGGCAGCAAGTTTGCTTGCAGGACGTATGAATCACTGGGGCAAGGTCTGGCAGCGCTTTGCCGAGGCGCCAGCAAACTATGCGGGCATCGTTGAATGGCTGAAGCGGGCAGCACCGAAAAACCCGACCCTGTTTGATTCCGCCGAGGTCTGGCCGGACATCAATGAACGCGAAGAGCGGGCCTTACAGCAAGCGCTGGAGGCGCTGGTGGATCGATCACAGGATGAGGTGATTAATCAGGTTGCTGAACTTGAAAAACAGCATGCAAAACGTCGCTCATACCCATGGCAAAAACTGGGATTCAGCCCACTGGCGACAGCACTGGCTCCGCTGGCACAATTGGCCAGTTTGTGCGAGGCCCTACCAGGCGCGCCAACTACGGATATGTATGCAGCATTTTATGCGGATAAGGGCTGGCGTGTCGATGCCGCCGCCCTGAGCACCATGGCAGCTTGCGGCTCACCAGAGCAGCATGGTTCGGTTCTGGGGACTTTGCGAGCTGTCTATCTCCCGTGGCTGGAAAATACCGCTCGCCACTTGCAACAGCTCATTCACGCCAACGGGCAATCGGTTTCTAGGAAAGCCAAACCCATCGAGCCGGCGGCGGGACGACTAGTCGTATTTGCCGATGGACTGCGCATGGATGTGGCCCAGCAGTTGGCCGAGAGACTGTTGGCGGAGGGTATAGAATCAACACAGGACTGGGAGTGGTCAGCCATTCCGTCGGTGACAGCAACCGCAAAGCCCGCCGTTTCTCCTATTGTTGATGCGGTTCAAGGAGGCAACGCCAGCGACGAGTTTGCTACAAGGTTGGTTTCCACTGGGCAGCCCCTGACACAGGATCGTTTTGTGGCCGCCTTGAAGGAATGCGGGTGGCAATTCCTGAGATCAGATGAAATCGGAGATCCGACAGGCTCGGCCTGGACTGAAGCCGGCGCCCTAGACAGGCGAGGTCACACAGAAGGATGGAAGCTGGCGCGCAGCGTTGAAACAGAAATACGCGATCTGGTCAGCCGGATCGGCTCTCTCCTCAAGGCCGGATGGACGGAAGTGTTGGTGGTGACTGATCACGGCTGGCTGTTGCTACCCGGTGGCCTGCCGAAGGTTGAGCTAAAGGCATTTTTAACGGAAACCCGCTGGAGCCGATGTGCCGCATTGAAGGCCGATGCCCAGACCGATGCACTCACCTTCAAGTGGCACTGGAACCCCGCTGTCATGATGGCAAGCCCGCCTGGTGCAGGGAGCTATCGCGCGGGCATCGAGTATTCCCATGGCGGGGTGTCACTCCAGGAGATGGTGACTCCCGTGCTCCGCATCAAAGCCGCACAATCAACAGGCGATTCGGCCCGGCTGCAGGAAGCGAAGTGGACCGGAGCGAAATGCCGGGTATTGGTAGGCGGACATTGTGCAGTCGTCCGCGTCGATGTTCGCACCAGTCAAACCGATCCGAATACATCGCTCCTAGTGGACAAGCAGGCGCGCGAAACCACACCTGAGGGCAAGGTGACGATCTATCTGGAAAACGATGCCGACATCGGTAATCAGGCTGAGATAGTTTTGCTGGATTCTTCCGGGCAGGTGATTCATTCCCTGTCCACCACACTGGGACAATAAGCTTATGAGCCAACAACTGGACCCCATCGATACGATTGCCACCAAAGTATTTGAAGGCTATGTGGTGCGCAAGGATCTGGTGCGCAAATTCAAAGGGCAGTACCCCGTCCCCACCTACGTGGCGGAGTTTCTTTTGGGCCGGTATTGCGCCTCGGTGGACGAAGAGGAAATCGCTGAAGGCCTCAAGATTGTCGAGCGCCAGCTTGGTGAAAAGACTATCCGCGCTGGTGAGCACGAGCTGTTCAAGGCGCGGGCCAAGGAGAAGGGCCATGTCAAGCTGATCGATATCATCACCGCCCGATTGGATGCCAGTACTGATTCCTTTTTAGCTACCTTGCCGAGCTTGCAGCTGAAGGATGTCCGTATCAGCGAGGCGATGGTCCACGGGAATGAACGTATGCTCACGGGGGGCTTTTACGCCGAAGTCGAGCTCGCCTACGACCCGACCATCGCCCAGGAGAAAAATGGCCGGCCATTCAGCATTGATTCCCTGCGCGAGATCCAACTCTCCAAACGCGAAGTGCTGCCGGCCCTCTACCAGGGCCGCGAAGCCTTTGCCGTTGAGGAGTGGAAGTATTTCCAGATCCGCAGCATCGGCATGGAGCCGGAACAACTCAGCCCTCGTGCCCGCGACATGATGCTCTTGCGCATGGTCCCGTTTGTGGAGCGCAACTACAACATGGTTGAACTCGGGCCCCGTGGCACCGGTAAGAGCCATTTGTTCCAGCAAGTCTCTCCCTATGCCCATCTGATCTCTGGGGGCAAAGCGACAGTTGCCCGTATGTTCGTGAATAACGCCAACGGCCAGCGCGGCTTGGTCTGCCAGTACGACGTGGTCTGCTTTGATGAGATTTCCGGCGTCTCCTTCGATCAGAAGGATGGCGTCAACATCATGAAGGGGTACATGGAGTCCGGTGAGTTCAGCCGTGGTAAAGAGAGCATCCGCGCCGATGGCGGCGTGGTGATGGTGGGCAATTTCGATGTGGACGTGCAGCACCAGCAGCGGGTGGGTCACCTGTTCGGTCCGCTGCCACCCGAGATGCGAGACGACACCGCTTTCATGGACCGCATCCATGCCTATCTGCCGGGCTGGGATATACCCAAAATAAACCGGGAGTTGCTGACTGATCACTTCGGGCTGGTCAGTGACTTTCTCTCTGAATGCTGGAACCAGTTACGGCGCCAGAGCCGACAGAACATCTTCCAAGGACGAATTCACTTGGGCGGATCCCTGAGTGGGCGCGACACGACTGGTGTTCAGAAAACCGTCAGCGGTCTGATTAAGCTGGTGTCACCGAATCCAGAGATTCCTGTTTCCGATGAGGTACTAGAATGGGCGCTACGGCTGGCGCTGGAGTGCCGCCGACGGGTGAAGGAACAGCAAAAGCGCATCGGTTCAGCCGAGTTTCGCAATACCCAGTTCAGTTATTCGATGGGTGATGATGGCGTGGAGAAGTTTGTCGCCACGCCAGAGCTATACAGCGAGAACAGTATTAATGGCGATCCCCTACCGCCGGGGCAAGTCTGGATTATCTCGGCCGGAGGTGGCGACGAACATCCAGGGCTCTATCAAGTAGACGTCACCGAAGGTCCGGGTAGCGGCGTAAAAATTCTAAATCAGCCGGCGCCACCTCCGTTCAGGGAAAGCGTCCGGTGCGCTGAGCAGAACCTCTATGCGCGGGCAAAGGAACTGGTCGGAGACCGCGAACCTCGGCAGCATGAATTCTCTGTACAACTGAGAGCCTTTGACAGCGCCAAGAGCGGTTCTTCCGTTGGCGTAGGTGTTCTGCTCGCGCTGTGCTCATCACTTCTACAAAAAAGCATCAAGGGCGGGTTCGCTGTCACTGGCGGTCTGAATTTGGGAGGTTCCCTCGAAACTATCTTCAATCCCGTCGCGGTGGTTGAAACTGCCATCGAGAAAGGTGCTGCCAGCATCTTGATGCCGATCAGTAGCCGTCGGCAATTAAATGACCTTCCCGATGACCTTGCAGCCAAAATCACCATCCACTTCTATCTTGATGCAAGGGATGCTTTGCTGAAGGCTTTAGCAATTTAATTTGGCTGATTGATCAATCCAAACTCCGGACTCAACCTGACCTGCCAAAGTTTTCCATCTAACTTCATGAGGACAAAGTCAAGATATCGCATCTTAAGCTGCATTGGATAAATTGTGACTTTTATGATGGTCAATTGGCCACATCTTACGTAATTCTTCTACAAAGAAGCCGGCAAGGTTGGGATATGTCTCCAGTCTTGGCGCAAATTTCATTTATTTTAATCAGTCAATCTTGTGGAAAGAATAATCTGCGTTGCCGCCGGTCAAAATCATGCTCGCAAGGCACATAATATAGTTACCAAAAGACATCTATATCTAAACTATGGGCTTCTCTCCTTGGCATCGCAGCTGGATAGGATGGGGTTCAATTCCGTTCAGGTACAAGGAAATTTTGATCTGCCAGAAAATACTCTAATGTCCTGTGTTGCAGAAGGCTTATTAGAGACCGGCTATCCTATACTGTTGTCAATTCCCAGTTTCTATGCTGTCTCTTGGGCGCAGGAATTCATTTCTAAAGTCAGGAAAATCAAACCATTTCAACCTATTATCGTTGGTGGCAGGTGGGTTATCGGTGATCATCCTGAACGCTTGTCAAAACTTCTTGGCGACGTTGATCTCGTTGTTCCAGGTATCGGCGAAACTGTATTGCCTAAGATAATAAGCCAATTTGTGCGGTTATCGCCTAACCATACTTCTATTGATACTTTACCAACGCCGCTTAATTACGCCTTGCTGAAGGACCGGAAGCTGTATCAGCCGAGCATAGAGGTTTCTCGTGGATGCGGTATGGGGTGCAGTTTTTGCCAGGAAAGGGACGAAAAACTACTTACGCTAAAATCGCCTGCAAATGTAGTGTCGGAATTACGTTCAACAATTTTGAGCGATGAATTAAGGCCAATGACACCATATTTTGAGGCATCAGTTTTTGCACCAAATAAAAAGTGGGCAGAAGAGCTTAGAAATTTGTTAATCGACAGTGGAATAAGTGTCGGTTGGCGTGCAGAAGCAAGAGCGGACTCTAGTCTACTTGATTTTATCGAGATTCTTTCAGAAGGCGGCTTGAAGGTTATTGACTTGGGGCTAGAGAGTGCCAACCCAGAGCAGTTGACCAGAATGAAAAAGACAAAGGATCCTGTGCGGTATCTCTCAAGAGCATCTGAGCTTTTGAAGAGAGCACATGCTTTAGGCGTATCTACAAAGGTAAACGTATTGCTATTTGCAGGTGAAACTATATCATCTATCGCTCAAACTACAGAATGGCTTGAGGAGCACAGGCCATTCATTTCAGGAGTATCGGTAGGACCTGTTATGTGCTTTGGTTGGCAGGAGACTGTAGCTTCATACATTGATGAATTAAGCGTTTTTGGGGCGAGCCTTGTAACAGAACAGCCAATACTTGGCGTAGGTCGGTTGAACCTTAGCCGTGAGATTGACTACGATCATTCGATGGATTTATCAAAGAGTATCAGCCAGTCCTTTATGTCCGCAGAACAGTACTTTGATCTCAAAGCGTTCTCCTATTTTCCCCGGTCTTATCTGTTTGAGGATTTTTACTTTGATATCAAAGAACAACCGAGCAATTTCAGTTTATCTCTGAGCTAGATCGATTACTTCTAAATTATCGAATATTACCGTCCAGCAATTCGCTACAGCTACGATTAGTCCAGCCGGATCATGTCACAATCAAGCCGACAGATAGTGTGAAAAAACCGTTTTTGTAAAATTTCCCCCTGTGTGAGATGGTTTGCAATCCGGATGGCTAATGAGACGGTATAGCTCCACAAGGAAGACGCAAACTCGATGATCGACCACGGATTCCCCCCTTAGCCATAAGGCAAATACAAGGAGGCTGTGACATCCGTTGTCACCCCATCCCAACCCCTCCCCCCGACTTTTCTTAATCATTGCGAGAATATTTTCCCGCTTGACTGCGGCTAATCGGGATATTTTATCGAGCAAGACGAGAGATGGATTTTTTGAAAAATGCATTTGATTGATTCCAAACGGCTACATGGTGGCTACACAGGTAATTTATAAGAAAAAGGACTTACAGCTTGTGCTGCAAGTCCTTAATTTATGGAGCCGATAAGCGGACTTGAACCGCTGACCTACTGATTACGAATCAGCCGCTCTACCAAACTGAGCTATATCGGCTTTGAGATGAATATGTCTCCGGAGAGTGCGGATTGAGGTTTATTGATCTAGCAATTTTATGGTACAGTGTCAAGATTATGAATTGCTATTTCGCCTCGTTACTCATTATTCTCCTGCTGTTCTGCGGTTGCCATGCAGAGGATGCGGCTACACCAAAATCTCAAAAATCACCGACTACCCAACTGGCAACGATCACTCCCAAAGCACCCGGCTGTACAGGTTGCCACGAAGCGATCAAACTCGATCCGCCCCACAACCTGCCCTGCACCTCCTGCCATGGCGGCCTCGACAATGAAGGGGAGATCGATAAAGCCCACGCCAGTCTGATAGCTAAACCGGCCCACCCCGTGAACATGGCAGCTGCCTGCGGCACATGCCATCCCCGGCAGATAACCGACGCGTCCCATTCCCTGCATTTCACCCTTAGCAAAGAAATCAATGCGATCAGGACCCATTTTGGTGCGCAAAACCGCCTCGCTGCTCCGACAGACATCCCTGTCGCCGCTTCGATTACAACCCCGCTCACACTCACCGACGACATGCTCCGCCGCCGCTGTCTGCGCTGCCATGTCTATTCTTCGGGAGACAAGTATCCGGCCGTTACTCATGGCACAGGTTGTAGCGCCTGCCACCTCTCCTTCGAGGGCGGGAAACTGCAATCCCATGCCTTTAGTGCCCCCAGGGATAATCAATGCCTGAGTTGCCACTACGGCAACTATGTGGGCAGCGATTACTATGGTCGGTATGAGCACGATTTCAACTGGGAATATCGAACCCCTTACACCATCAGCAAAACTTCTTCTCGCCCGTACGGTGTGGAAACGCACGATCTTGCTGCAGATATCCACCAGCAGCGAGGATTTATCTGTGTCGACTGCCATCAGGACAGCGGCCATAACCAATCACTTTCCCTGGCCTGCGATAGCTGTCATGGCTGGCAACCGGGCCGCCCCACCCCACCGCTTCACAATCTCAAGGTTCAGAACAACGCACTGGTGCTGACCTCCCGCCAAAGTGGCCGGGAATACACCGTCCCTATTATGCAGCATCAGGCGCATCGGCAATACCGGAAAAATGTGGCCTGTCAGGTCTGCCATGGGCAATGGAGCGTCAATGATGCCCCCACCCACCTGCTGCTCTCAAAAACAGACCGGTATGAACCATGGGAACGGCTGACAGTTCAGTCAAGTTCCGAGATTGAGACCCTGTTGGAACATAATCTTTCCGGTGACAAAGACGAACGGCCGCCGACCATGCGCGACGGACTAACCGGGGAATCACGTCAGGGTGTCTGGTACCAAGGATTTGGTCAACGCCGCTGGGAAGACATGATCATTCAAAAAGATACGGACGGTGTCATCAAAGTCTTCCGGCCCGTACTTGATCTACGCCTGTCGATAGTAGAAACAGACGGACAAGTGCTCTTTGACAGCATCAAAGGTTCAGGGGCTGGGCTAAGGCCCTACATACCCCACACCACGGGACATGCGGGATTGTTTTATCTCGACCGATTCAAGCATCTCCTCGCTCCAGACGGCAAACTAATCCCATGAATCTTCTTTGCAATCCAAACTGCTCTTCAAGGATATTTTTCGTTTCGTTGCTTGTTCTCACTTTGTTCACCAGCTTCGGTTGCGGAACAAAATCGACAACCACTTCCCAGCAACCTGGCACTGCGCAAAAAACCACAAAAAAGAAATCAACAAGCAAAGGAACACAGCGGCCCTATGTGATAAACGGCATCACCTACACTCCCATTCCTACGTCACAAGGCTACGAGGAGCAGGGGAAGGCCTCATGGTACGGAGTACCGTTTCACGGGAAAAAAACTGCTAACGGCGAAGTGTACAATATGTACGGCGATACAGCGGCCCACAAGACGCTGCCAATGGACACCATACTGTTGGTGAAAAACCTTGAAAACAACAAGTCAACGGTGGTCAGAATCAACGATCGGGGCCCCTTTGTCCAAGAGCGAATTATCGACCTGACCTATACCAAGGCCGAGGCTCTCGGAATTGTAGGCAAAGGGACAGCTAACGTGGAAATCATTGCCTTGGAAGAGAAAGAAACTGCGGAAGAGCCTGTAGTAGCAACAACGAAAAAACCAACGGTGGCCAAGCCGCCGCATAAAAAACCACCAATCCCTGATTTCGACAAAGGCAATTTCTATGTGCAAGTAGGGGCGTTTGTTAAGATTGAAAACGCTAGAATATTGGCAAAAGGCTTTGCCAATAAGGGCCGAGACGTGATCATTCAACAATATCCTGCGGCCGGTATGAACCTGTACCGGGTCATGGTCTTTGCCAGCAACTCACTGGCCAAAGCAAAGGTTTACGAAAAAGAACTGAAAGCCGACGGATTTAAATACGCTTTATTACTGGCCCGTTAAACAGTCCGCTTCAAACTTCCGTACTGCAGCGACAAACTGCCTGATCAGATAATGATCTTTGATACCCGGTGCCGTCTCAATTCCGGAATTGGCGTCTACTCCGTAAGGCCGGACCTGTTCCAGAGCGAGGCGGATATTGTCAACGCTCAGCCCCCCCGCGAGTAGGAAGGGTTTAGTGAGGTTGAGGCGATCGATCAACGACCAGTCAAAGGCCTCACCGGTACCACCCACGACGTTTTTCTGGTAGGTATCGAGCAAAAACCCCTGAACGCTTTCCTGATAAGGGGCAACTTCCGCGACCGTGGTCCGGGGACCAACGCGGATGGCTTTGAGCACCTGACAGGGGGTAGTAACTTCGGCAAGACAACGGCAGGCTTCGGGTGATTCCGCCCCGTGCAGCTGGGCATAACTGAGACGACACTGCTTGACAATCGCCTCAACTTGAGAAAGCTCCTCATCGACAAAGACACCGACGGTATCGACAAAGGGCGGCAATTTTGCGATGATCCGTAGCGCCCCCGCCGGATCGATGGCACGCGGACTCTTCGCATAGAAGATGAATCCCAGCGCGTCAACCCCAGCCTCAACTGCGCACAAGGCATCCTCAAGGCGGGTCATGCCGCAGATCTTGATCCGAATGCGATTCTGTCCGTTCATACCGATAAAAATTCCCGCAACAACAGATCCTGCTGACCGGCGCGCATCAGACTTTCCCCGATCAGAGCCGCTTTGACTCCGGCCCCTTTCAACCGTTTCAGGTCTTCCACCGTAGCAATCCCGGATTCACTGACAACAGGGATACTTGTGGGTATCTGTTGCAACAAACGAAAAGTTGTTTCCAGGCTGACTGAAAAATCGTTGAGATTGCGATTATTGATACCTATCAGCCGACTCTCGGCCTCCAGAGCCGATTCTAGTTCCCGCTCGTCATGAACCTCAACCAGGACATCCATACCCAGCGATTCGGCCAGCAGTCTGTAATCACGCAATTGGACGACATCGAGAATCGCTGCAATCAAAAGAATGGCATCGGCGCCAACAATATGGGCTTCCTCGATCTGCAAAGGGTCGATAATGAAATCCTTACGCAGCACCGGCAGATCGACGGTTGCTCGCACCAGAGAAATATATTCGAGCGACCCCTGAAAAAAATCGACATCAGTCAAGACCGAGAGGCAATGGGCGCCGCCATCACGATAATTTCTGGCAATACGAACCGGATCGAAATTCGGTTGAATAACCCCTTTGGAGGGTGAAGCTTTTTTAGCCTCGGCGATGATGGCCACACTAGGGGCCGCCATCAAGGCCATGATGAACCCTCGTGGCAAGGCCACAGTCTGCTCCATTCTGGGCAGACCGCGCAACTTCAAGGCCGCGACTTCCTCTTTTTTCCGGGCAACGATAGTATCGAGAATCATAAAGGAGGCTCTTAATTAGGCTTTCGAGAAATGGACCAGCTGCTCCAGCTTATCAAGGGCGGCTCCTGAGGCAACAATCTCTCGGGCAGCCTCGATCCCGCTCTTGATATCCGCAGCACGGCCGGCCGCCATCAAGGCGGTACCGGCGTTAAGCAACACCATATCGAGCTTCGGTCCGACTTCGCCCCCCAAGACCGCACGCACCTGCGTTGCTGATTCCATCGCGGTCCGGCCACCCCGGATGGTCTCACAACCAGCGGTGTGCAAGCCGACCTCCTCAGGCAGCAGGACCGAAGTCCGCACCTTGCCCTCAAAGCCGTCAGCAATATGAGTGGCACCAGTGATGGTCATCTCGTCGAGATTGCCCTCGCCCCAGACCACCACGGCTCGCTTCATGCCGAGCCTCACCAGAACCTCAGCAAGGACGGTGGTCAACTCCCGGGAGAAGACCCCGGTCAGCTGCACATTGGCCCCGGCTGGGTTGGTCATGGGGCCGAGAATGTTGAAGAGCGTTCTGATACCAATTTCTCGCCGCGGACCGATGGCGTATTTCATGGCCCCATGCAGCATGGGGGCAAAGAGAAAACCGATCCCCACATGGCGGACACAGGCCGCCACCTTTTCTGGTGGCATGCTCAAGTCAACCCCCAGGGCCTCCAGAACATCTGCACTGCCGCAGTGCGAGGACACGGCACGATTTCCGTGTTTGGCTACCGGAATGCCGGCTGCTGCCACAACAAAACTGGTGGTGGTCGAAACATTGAAGCTGCCGGAACCATCGCCACCAGTGCCGACAATATCCATCAGAACCTCGCCGTTCGCGGTGTTGACGCAGGTATCAATGAAAGTCGCCTTTTCCCGCATCACCTTGACCGCACCGACAATCTCATCGATGGTCTCGCCTTTCATCCGCAACCCGGTTATAAACGATCCGATCTGAGCAGCGGTCGCCTCACCGCTCATGATCTCCTGCATCACCCCGATCATTTCCTGTTCGCTCAAATGCGCAAGGGCAACGACCTTGCCGATAGCCTCTTTAATCATAATGTCCCCTCTACACAAGATTAAGGCTGATCAACAACGGCCGCGCAGCATTTGTTCATAATCCGGCCGAAGAAAATTGTGGAGTAGGATGTTGCCGGGGGCGGTCATGATTGACTCGGGATGGAACTGCACCCCCTCAATCGCCAAGGTTTTATGCCGCACCCCCATTAATTCACCATGATCGGTATGTGCTGTGGCCTGGAGACAATCGGGAAGGGTTTGTTCTTCAACTACCAGGGAATGATAGCGCATGCCGTCAAACGGGTTGGCCAGTCCGGTGAAAACCCCGCAATTGTCGTGGTGGATGGGGCTGGTTTTGCCATGCATCAGGCGTCCGGCCCGGATCACATGGCCGCCGAAGGCTTCGCCAATGGACTGGTGGCCAAGGCAGACCCCGAGGATGGGAATCCGGCCGCTGAAATGGCGGATCGCTGCGATGGAGATGCCCGCCTCACTTGGAGTGCAAGGCCCGGGTGAGATGAGCAGGCGGTCCGGGCACAACGCTTCGATTTCAGCCACGGTGATGGCATCGTTGCGAAACACCTTTATTTCTGATGCACACCAGTTTGCGGAGGCCGAGGGCGGTGCAGTGGCTAGTGTCTGAACGATATTGTAGGTGAATGAATCGTAGTTATCTATAATGACTATCACAGCTTAAAACCCCTTTTCCGCCAGTTCCACGGCACGGCGCAGCCCCATGGCCTTGTTGATGGTTTCCTCGTACTCTTTTTTCGGGTCCGAATCAGCGACAATCCCGGCTCCGGCCTGTATCCACAGATCGTTACCCTTGGTGATAAAGGTACGAATGGTAATACAGAAATCCATATTGCCAGAAAACCCAAAATACCCGACCGCACCAGCATAGGGGCCGCGACGGCTGACCTCCAACTCGTCGATGATTTCCATAGCCCGAATTTTAGGAGCGCCGCTCACTGTGCCCGCCGGGAAACAGGCCTCCATCACATCGAACTGATCAAGGCCTGGCTGCAGTTTGCCATGCACCCCGGAAACGATATGCATGACATGACTGTAACGCTCGATCACGAGAAGATCCCGAACCACCACCGACCCGTTCTCTGCGACCCGACCGACGTCGTTGCGACCCAAATCCACCAGCATCAGATGCTCGGCGCGCTCTTTGGGATCAGCCAGCAATTCTTTTTCCAGCGCCAGATCTTCATCAGGTGTCACGCCTCTTTTCCGGGTACCGGCAATAGGACGCAATTCTATATTGTTATCCTCTAGCCTGACCAGAATCTCCGGTGAAGAACCGATCAGCACCAAATCGCCGTGGCGAAGAAAAAAGAGATAGGGACTAGGATTGATATGACGAAGGGCGCGATAGAGAGCAAAGGGTTTAAGTTTGGTTTCGGTATGGAAGCGTTGCGACAGCACCACCTGGATGATATCGCCTGCCAAGATGTACTCTTTGGCCTGAGCCACCATGGTCGCAAAACTGGCCTCATCCATATTTGAGGTGAACTGGTGCTCAGCAACTATTTGTTCTTGAGAAACGAACGGGAGCGAAATCGGCTGTTTAAGACGGCTTATAATTTCATCGATCTGCTTACAGGCTTGCGAGTAGAGAAGATCGGGATTTTCGGCACCGCGCTTCCAGACATTGCTAACAATGGTCAACTTCTGCTGGACCGAATCGTGAATAAGAACAATACCGGGAACCATGAACGAGCTGTCTGGCAGATCAAGCGGCAGATGCCGGTCAGGGATTTTCTCCATGAACCGCACCATGTCGTAGCCGAGAAAACCCACCGCACCGCCGTAAAATCTTGGCAAGCCCGGAGCATTGCTCACCGCAAACGAGGCCATTAATTTTTTAAGTTCCGCCAACGGATTGACTCCGGCCTGATCGGTCGTAGCATCGGATCGACCAGGATATTCCATCCAGACACGATCGCTGAGGCTGGTAAAGGTCACAAGAGGATCGAGGCCTATAAAGGAATAACGCCCCCATTTTTCACCGCCTTCCATGGACTCGAAAAGGAAGGCATGGAGATCATCACCGGCAATCTTGGCAAAAATGGTCAGAGGGGTGTCGAGATCGGCGATGATGGTTCGATGAACCGGGACAAGATCGGAGGAACCGATCAGCTCTGCGAAAGCATGTTGCTCAGGAAAATACATGGAAGAAACCTATGGCGCTTCAATAACGCGGGGATTGGTGTCTCAAACCTGTAGGCAGCAATATTTACGAAAACCGAACATAAGCCCATTCTCGTCAACACTGCATCACGCCAGAAGAGTCATGAGCACAACAGAAAACGATATCCCTGTTCTCGGGAAGACGTCCTTACAAGCAATTAAAACAAAATAAGCCATGGAAGCAGACGGCTCCCATGGCTTATTTTCATACGAAACTAAAAAGAAAAGAAGGCTCCACCTCAGGAAAGGGGCTGCATCTTGTTGACTCTCTTGGTCAACCGGGAAACCTTGCGTGAAGCAGTTTTCTTGTGAATAGTCCCCTTTGTGGCTGTTTTATAGATCATCGGGATAGCAGCCTGTAGTGCTACCTTCGCCTGATCCTCTGAACCAGCGACAAGAGCTTCTTCAACCTGACGAACAACTGTTTTCATTGCCGACTTGTTCATCCGGTTACGCAAACGACGAATTTTAGCCTGACGATCTCTTTTCTCTGCGGACTTGTGATTTGCCATGAGGAATATCTAACTCCTTATAAAAAGCATCAATGATGAAGGATTAAAATTAAAACTGAATCTTATATCGGAATACCATCAAGTTGTCAAGCACCTTAGCTACATTTCACCGAAGAAATTCATTAAACGGCGCAAGCACCTCCCCCTCTTAACGCCAGGGCCGTTGACACAACGAGGTGAGAAGATGTCAACACCTGAGCCGCTTGCAATGAGTTCACACCATTTACTGAAACAAAACCGAGTGGCTCCGTTTCTTGCCATGTCATTCTATAATTTTCTTAGCTTTACCCGACCGTCTGCTCATAAGCCTAATATATAATCGTTCTACTTTAGCCCTGGCCCATGGGGTTTTTCTTAAAAATTTAAGACTCGACATGACAGATGGGTTTTCCTTAAAACAGCGGATCTTGACTTTTTCTGCCAAGGTCTCCCATCCATATTTGTCATGGAGTTCGGTGAGTATGCACTCAAGGGTGATGCCGTGGAGCGGGTCTTTACTATTCTCACCGGTCATAGTTATTTCCATCAGAACTGACATTAAGTTTGGTTTAACAAGACCATTTGATACCGCAGTGTCCGGTACACAGATTGACAGCAATCGCTCAGCCTAATTCAGGACACTGACTCTCGTCGTCAGGCAATTTACATATATTGACTGATCTCATCATAGGTAATAATCTGAATATCCGCCTCCATGTTCCTTGATCTGATCTTGGTTGGCAGCATTTGCCCTTGCTGGAGCGTCAAAAGCTCGGGTTTATTATCATCAACAAAGACGATAATTGCCGGCGCCTTCTTAGTATCTTCCAAGCGAAAACCATGCAATTTTTTAGAAAAATTATCTATTACAACAGTATCATTTTCAATTTTCAACATCTCATATTTCCTTCTAATCCATCTATAACCCCTCCGACAAAAACGAAGGGAAACATACATAAACAAGATTTCAGATTACCACGACGTAGTTAAAGTAGAAACAAACGTGAACCTTCAATCAGTCTTTCCGGCCCCATATTTGTGCAACGCTCTCAACTTCAGCACAGCATACAATCGCTCCATTCCTGGTGCCAGGACATGCTCACTGCCCCTATTCATCGAGGATGATCGATCACAAACTTCTCATTGATGCCGACGAGATAGAGTGTAATCCGAATCGATAATCCTTTAGAGTTGACATCATTAACATAGCCATTCATAGGCCACTGCCGCAAGATACTCAAGTATTTTTTCAATGCGCTTGTGATCCTTTTTTGTCGCCAGGGAAAGTTTCCGAAGAGACAGGAATAAGTGTTTGACAGGTAACCTGTTGAACAGTAAAAACTATCGTATCTCTTCAGCACTTTTTCTTTTAAGATCATCGAAGGATGGGAGTTGCCGAGCCGATTGTGATAGGCTTAAATTATCAGATGGCTTTATGCGGTCAGCAACACCCTTTTGCAACCCTTCTTTTCCATCGATTAATTTCTATGACATTCTCATGTTACCGTATAGATATCACCGCTTGACCGATCAGGAGCCTTGCTACATTATGAAACGTTTTGCTGCCGGTTTACTTATCTTGTTATTTATGGCACCCGTTGCTTTAGCTGCCCGTAATCCCCTGAGCGCTATCGCCAAAGATCCGTATCTGTCTGCCCTGGTAATCGATGCGGATACCGGAAAAGTTCTCTTCACCGAAAACGCGGACGCCAAAGTATATCCAGCCAGCGTGCTCAAATTGATGGATCTCTTGGTTATTCTCGGTCGCATTGAACAGGGGGCGTTGAAACTGACCGATATGGTTCAGGTGACCCCGGAAGCTGCCAAAATTGGCGGATCCCAGGTCTACCTTGACCCCAAGGAACAATTTCCAGTGGAAGACCTCCTGTACGCCTTGATGGTTCAGTCCGCAAACGATGCCGCAGTGGCCCTAGCCACCCATGTTGCTGGTTCCAAAGAGGGATTTGTCGCCTTGATGAATCAGAAGGCGCAAGAATTAGGGATGAAGAACACCCGCTTTCACTCAGTACATGGCCTACCTCCTTCCGAAGGACAGGAACCCGATGTCACCACGGCCCGAGACTTTGCCATTCTCTGCCGCGAGTTGGTCAAACGACCTGAAGCCTTGAAATATACGGGGACCCAGTCCAAAGGTTTTCGCGAAGATAAATTCATCATGCGCAACCACAACAAATTACTAACCCAAGTGACAGGATGCGACGGACTTAAAACTGGTTATTTTCAGGCAGCCGGCTTTTCCATAGCCGCCACCGCCCAAAAAGGGGGAGTGCGAATCATAGCCTTGGTCATGGGAAGCAAAGATCGCAAGGTGCGTGACGCCAAGGCATCTGAATTACTGGCCAAGGGTTTTACCATCGTCCCACCGAGACCCGAACTGATGACAGCGTCCTCACAATCTCTTTCTGCTCAGCAAAAGCAGGTGACAACCTCAAAAGGAGTTTCTAAACCCGCACCGGCACAATCTGGTCTCAGCACAACTCAACCTAAGGCCGAAGGCGCTGTTACTGTGCCACAAGAACCGGGGGCAGCAGCATCCTCGCCTGCAAAAGATAGCGGATGGGGCAAATTTTTTATCGGTCTAGGGATCGGTTTTATACTTTTTTTAGTCTTTTTCATTGGCGCCGGTCTCCTGATGAAAAAACGCAACAGAATCCTCTCAAAATACAAAAATCGCCCCTGATTTTCAGAACTTGACGTATACAATGCCGACCTCGAGGGGGTGACAGCAGACGTATCAGGAAACACAACCATGAATATTCTGATTTTCAACGGTAGTCCGCGCAAGCGGGGCAACACCGACCTATTATTGACAAAAATTGAAGAAGGTATTCAGCGTTGCGGGCACCAGGCCGAACACATCAACCTGGCGGATCTCGCCATTCATCCCTGCACAGGTTGCGGCCATTGTGAAACTGAAGGACAGTGCATCTTCAACGATGACATGACACCACTGTATGCAAAAATAGACGCGGCAAACCGAATCGTTATAGGTTCACCAATCTATTTTTACGGAGTGACGGCCCAAACCAAGATTTTTATCGACCGTTGCCAGGCATTGTGGAGCAAAAAATATCTTCTTGGTGAAATCAAACCGGAACGTGATTATCTCCGTGGTTATATGGTCAGCGTTGCCGCAACTGACGGCGGCAAGATTTTTGACGGAGCCCGACTGACCGTTAGATATGCATATGATGCTATGGATTTTACTTATAGCGGCGAATTACTGGTGCAAGGTGTTGACTTGAAAGGAGCGGTTGCCGGAAAAAAAGATAAAATGGAAGAGGCCTTGCAACTAGGATTGGAAATCTGTCAATAATCTTACAAATAAATCAGCAGTAAAGTTATTACAACAAGAGAGTTACGAGCAAAACTATACTATAACCGCCACACAAACACCAACCCGGGCCAGAAATCAAATCACATGGCTGACGGATATTCGGGACAAAAAAAAGCCCTACGATAGCCACCTGAACAATTCCTTCCCCTCTCTATTGCAAAAAAAACATTTCGAAACCGACCGATAAAATTCAATACTTAAGCTGCCTCCATAACCAAGGAGCCATTGGGGACTTCTCGCGCCACAGACCACGCCCCTGCTTTTGGGCGGTCTCTTCCAATAATTTCATGTCGCTACAAAGGGGTTGCGTCTGGCAATAACGTAGATACACCCAAGCAAATCCGTTTCGGACCAATTCGCTATTGATCAGCCGTCCTTGTTGCCACACTTGAGCGACAATTCTCCCATAACGATCAGTATCCATAGGTTTGATATTTACAATTTTCCCAAGGACAAGCCCCTTGGTCAAGTCCCTGGCCTCCTGCCAGCAAAATTGACCGTATTCAGGGCTATCTATACCGTACAACCGGATTTCATAGACTCTACCACCATTTTTCACCCTGACAGAATCACCATCCAGCACACCAGCGACTTTTCCCTCCCAGGCATAGGCTGGTAAACAACTAAGAGAAGAAATAATCAGGGCGGCAACAAATTTCTTAACAAGAAACACAAGAGCAGGCACGTTATCACCTCATTATAAATTCAAGAAACCACTCCCACCGTCAATAAAATGACACCCTGTTTGAAAGTCCCTTGTGTTTGTTGGTTTACCTGTGGTACTCTTAATGTTAACTGCATCAAAGAACACAAAAAAGAGCCTGACATTCCCTGACTATTAACGACTGCCTGTCCACCTATCCGGTATGAAACAAACCGTCACACTCGAACAGGAACTTTCGGAAAACGAAAAAAAAACCAGGGATCTCATCCTTACCCTACCCCTATTTGACGCTTTCAATACCGATGAGCTTGACATCCTTGCCCGTCATATGAATTTTGCCGAGATACTGCGTGGCCAGCATCTCTTCGTTGAGGAAGACAAAGGTGACTTCATGTGCTTTGTGGTCCGTGGCCTTCTCGATGTCCTCAAAAAAACAACCGCGGGTGATTACCGTGTTATCACCCGCCTCGGCAAAGGCAACACTATTGGTGAAATGTCGATTATCGACA
>CAZSIJ010000017.1:0-67636 GCA_964607065.1 uncultured Desulfobulbus sp.
TTGATATTGTTGGCTGGGGGACGAGGATTCGAACCTCGATAAGCGGAGTCAGAGTCCGCTGTCTTGCCGTTAGACCATCCCCCAGCAGGTGGAAAGTTGGGGTGAAAATAGAAAGATTCGTTCCGGTTGTCAAGGGAAAATCAATCAGCACAAGGGATTAGGATGCCGAAATGCCTTGCACTAGGACTCGGAAGACTTTCAGGAGATAATCAACCCGGCGTAACCGACCACCTGACTGGTGTCGCCGCTGGCCTCGCCGGAATCGGTATAACGGACTAGTACAGCCTTGGTCGCCCCAAGCTCCAGGGCAGCCAGCAGGACGATGGTAGTCGGAATGACACCGCACATCGTGATACGCTGGCCGATTACGGTTGCATACAAACCCTGGGGGTCCAGGGCAAGGATGCGTTCAATTGCCAGTTTGTCTTTCTGTGTCGCCTGCTGCCGCGATTCGTAATGGCTCATATCGGTTGAAGCCACCATCAACACCGGTTGTTCATAATTTCTGATGGCGACTGCCAACTCCTGGGCCACTTTCCGACATTGAGAAAAGGAAAGTTGTGAGACTACCAGAGGGACGATCTGCAACTGCGGCTGCACCTGCTGGAGAAAGGGCATCTGCACCTCCAGCGAGTGTTCCAGGAGGTGGGCCTCATCGTCCTCGGTAATGGCCGTTGAGCACCGAAGGATGTCCGCAGCAAGCTGCCGGTCCACTGGCACCGCCCCTAGAGGCATCTGCCAGTCCTCGGTTCCCAGGGCAAGGGCCGCGCCCCGGCCATGGTGATTGGGTCCCAGGATCACAACTGTTTCCGGCACCCGGACCCGACTAATGGTAAAACCTGCAGTCGCACCGGAATAAACATAGCCAGCGTGGGGCAGTACAACAGCTAGGGCCTGCTTTTTTTCCTCTTCGGCCACGTCAGGGACGAGCATGTCCATGGCGGAACGTAACTGTTCAGGGTTTCCAGGATAAAAATGATCAGCAACAGCTGGCATTCGGGTCATGCTATCCTCCCTTTCTCTTGATTTGTTCTGGACTGGAACCGCTAGTGTCTCACTTCCCAGGTGGTACCCTCTGGGCTATCCTTCAAAACAATACGATGACCGAGGAGATAATCGCGAACCTCGTCGGATGCGGCCCAATCCTTGACGGCCCGAGCCTGATTGCGTTTGGCGATCAATTGATCGATTTCCTCTTCGACCAGATCGATTCCGGCCATGTTTTTAGCCTTTCTGCCTGCAACCACGGCAATCGGGTCGTTCTGCAGAACACCCAGCACACCAGCCAAAGTGCGGAATGACTCACCAGCGGATCGTAATAGCTTAAGGTCAGACGCTACCGGCTGCTCCGGCAAAATCCGCAGTATTTTGTTGAGATTTTTCACCGTATCAAAGAGATGGCCGAGGGCCTGGGCCGTATTGAAATCGTTATCCATGGCCTCGTGAAATCGGGTGACCAGTGAATCCAAGCCGCTACGATCCTTGTCGCCGATGCAGGAGTCGCCGGCAGGCCCATCAGCGGGCAGGGTCGCAAGTTGCGCCAGGCATTCATACATGCGTTCCAGCCCGGACTGAGCATCCTGGAGCGCGGTCTCGGTGAAATCAAGCGGATTGCGGTATTGGGTGGAAAAGATGAACAAGCGCAGCACTTCCGGATCGTATTGCTTGAGTACGTCGCGTATGGTTAGGAAATTACCCAGCGATTTCGACATCTTTTCATCTTTAATGGTAACGAATCCGTGGTGCATCCACAAGTTGGCGAAGGGCTTGCCCGAGGCCCCGCAGCTCTGGGCAATCTCGTTTTCATGATGGGGAAAAATCAAGTCCTTGCCGCCGCCGTGGATATCGAAGGTCTCGCCAAGATACTTCCGGCTCATGGCTGAGCATTCGATATGCCAGCCGGGCCGCCCATCACCCCAGGGACTGGGCCATTTCGGCTCGCCTGGTTTTGCCCCCTTCCAGAGAACGAAATCCATGGGATGTTCTTTTTTATCATTGACCTCCACTCGGGCTCCAGCCTGCATATCAACAAGGCTGCGGCCTGAAAGCTGACCATAGCCGTCAAAGCGTTCCACGCGATAGTACACATCGCCCTCTGACGGATAGGCTATTCCTTTGGCGATCAGTTCTTCGATCAGGGCGATCATCTCGCCGACATGTTCAGTGGCTTTGGGCTCAAGGTCTGGACGCAGGGTGCCAAGCGCATCCATGTCGGTGTAGAATTCATTGATGAACCGCAGAGCCAGGCTGGCAGCATCAATCCCTTGCTCGTTGGCCCGGTTGATGATTTTATCATCAATGTCGGTAAAATTACGAACAAAGGTAACCTTGAATCCACGGTGGCGCAGATATCGGACCACCATGTCAAACACCAGCGCAGAGCGGGCGTGACCGATATGGCAGTAATCATAAGAGGTGATGCCGCAGACATAGAGTTTGACATGGCCCTCTTCAATGGGGCGCAGCGGCTCCTTTTTGCGACTGAGAGTATTGTATATTTTAATCGACATCTGCTGTTCCGAAGTAATTGATCGAGGGGGTATTGTTTACTGAACTTTTTGCCTAATGTACTACAACAGTACAAGAACTCAACACGTTATTGCGCATCCTGGCGGTATTGTGCAGCGATCAGCGCCATCGGCTTTTCCTCAGGCAGCGTGCACTCATTTTGATGGCGGCGCTTTGTTCCAAGGCGCTACACGCGAAAGCAGCAGCAGGCCGGGAACCGCCAGCGCGGCACAGAGCAGGAAAAAATTGAACCAACCCAGACTTTCCACCAGCAACCCGGCCGAGGCATTGATGAAAGTGCGTGGAACAGCGGCCAGACTGGTAAACAGGGCAAATTGCGTTGCCGTGTAAGCCGGATGTGTCGTACGCGCAATGAAGGCGACGAAGGCGGCAGTCCCCAGACCGACGCCAAGCGCTTCTACACCGATAACGGCGGCCAGTGCCAGTCGCTGGTCGAGACCGATGGCCGTTTGCGGCCCTAGCCAAGACAGCCAGGCAAAACCCAGAATCGACACCAATTGCACGACACCGAACAACCACAGGGCACGATTGATCCCCAACCGAACCATCCACAAGCCGCCGAGCAAACCGCCGAGCACTGCGGGCCAGAGGCCAGCGTGCTTGGCGATCAGGCCGATATCGGTTTTCGTGAAGCCCATGTCGAGATAAAATGGGGTGGCTAGTGCCGTGCAGAGCGAATCGCCGAGTTTGTAGAGGAAAATGAAAGCAAGCACTAGCACCGCACCACGTAGACCGGCGCGACCCATGAATTCGTGAAAAGGCTCGACCACGGCTTCACGTAGGGTCTTTGGCGCGGCACAGGCCGCCGCCGGTTCCTTAACTAGCAGAATCATGACCATGCCGGGCAGCATGAAGGCAGCGGTTATCCAGAATACCTGCGACCATGGCAGCAGGTCGGAAAGAATCAGTGACAGTGAACCCGGCACTAGTCCGGCCAACCGGTAAGCGTTCACATGCACGGCGTTGCCCAGGCCCAGTTCAACCTCATCCAGCAGCTCCCGTCGGTAAGCGTCGAGGGCAATGTCCTGGGTGGCTGAAAAAAGTGCGAGCAGGGTGGCGAGCCAGAGCACCGGCACGATATCCGTACGTGGTGAAAGCCCGCCAAGCAGGCCGATGGAGAGCAGCAGGCCAAACTGCATGAGCAGTGTCCAGCTGCGCCGCCGACCGAGTACAGGCAGGGCATAACGATCAAGGAAGGGCGACCAGAGGAACTTCCATGTGTAGGGAAACTGGATCAGCGCAAAGAAGCCGATCGTTTTAAGATTGACACCCTCGCTACGCAGCCACGCGGGAAGCAGATTGAGCAGCAGATAAAGAGGAAGGCCAGAACTGAACCCGGTAAAGATACAGATCAGCATCTTGCGGGTCAGCAATACCGCGAGCCAGGCCGGCATCAGGCTCTTCGCTCCAAACGGTACAAGGCCAGTCTGCCGTTCAACGAAAGACCGACGCCTGGCTCTTTCATCCATGCCTCTAGCACCGAAGAGGTGGAAAGAAGCAGCACGTCACAGGTGAATTTCATCAAGGGGGAGATGAGTATCCGGGGCGCAAAGAGTTGTTGCTGTAAGGTCGGATTCATGATGGAGTTCAGAAGAAGGAAAGGGGAAAAACAGCAGTCCTTTCTACCATACTGGGTTGTTTTGCAAAGAGCAAATTACGGTCCCTGAATGATTGGTGCAAAAGCGGCATTCTGTCCACCACCTCCGCACTACAGTGGGGCAAACAGCTTATAGAGCGTCTCTCAGCCCCATCTGCCGGGAAAGAAGGGCAGACTGACCACCGGGTTAAGGCTGTCGTAGACTCTCGTATCGGTGATTACCATTACTTCGTCCAGTTCGAGTGCATTGCCAAGGGCCGGGCTCACCAATAACCCAAAAATGACGACAGCTCCTATAACGATCATTTTTTGACAGGTGCAGGGAGCCATGATACCTTGCCGAGCAAAAGGATTAAGAGAAATTGGTGAGATGACGCGAGTCAAATATAGGAGAAATGAGCGGTGATTGATAAGGAGAATGAAGCGGAGGTTGCCGACTTTCAACAGCGGCTGCTCGACTGGTTCGCCGCCCACCAGCGGCCGTTGCCCTGGCGCAAAACCTACGAGCCTTACCATGTCTGGATCTCTGAAATCATGGGTCAGCAGACCCAGATGGAACGGGTCACGGTCTACTTTGAACGGTGGATAAACCTTTTTCCCGATATAACTGCCGTGGCAACTGCCTCGGAACAGGCAATTCTCAAGGCTTGGGAAGGATTGGGGTATTACAGCCGGGTTCATAATATCCAGCGCGCGGCCAGGCAGATCCTTGCTACCAGCAACGGGGAGATACCCGCTAACTACCAACAATTGCTGGCACTCCCCGGGATCGGCCCATATACCGCCGCCGCCATCCTGTCGATTGCCTTTAATCAGCCGTATCCGCTGCTCGATGCCAATGTCGAGCGGTTGTTCGCCCGGTTGGCCGATATCGACAGCCCGCTCAAACAGGGCCCGACCAAAAAACGACTGGCTGGTCTGGCCGCTGCCCTGCTCCATCAAGAGAATCCGCGCAGTTTCAACCAGGGACTCATGGAACTAGGGGCTTTGATCTGTACCCCGAAAAGACCAGTATGCACCATCTGTCCGGTACAGGCCCACTGCCAAGCTCTCCGGGCAGACACCGTTGATCTCCGCCCGCTGCCCGCTGCCAGACAGCAACGGATCGATATCGTCATGGCCTGCGGCATTATCCGCCGTGGTCCCCATTTCTATATCCAGCAGCGATTACTCGATGATATATGGGGCGGATTATGGGAATTTCCCGGCGGCCGTCTGCAGGAAGAAGAATTGCCGATACAGGCTGCAGCCAGAGAAATCGAAGAGGAAACCGGATGGAGGGTGACGGATCTGACCCCCTTTACCACCGTTGTTCATCATTTCACCCGCTACCGTGTTACTCTGCATGGTTTTTTTTGCACGTTACCAGATCCTCTGACCGAGCCGGTGTTGACCGCTGCCAGCCAATACGCCTGGGTTTCTCTCGCACAATTGTCAGATTTCCCTTTCCCCGCCGGTCACCGCCAACTAGTACAAACTCTTCAAGACAATAATTTCTTTTGAAGAATAAACTCTGTCGGCTGGATCATTTTTTTCTTTTAATTTAAAGATGATAGTTATTGTCCAAGCGGTGAATTTATGATTTTAAGGAAAAAATTTGCATTCTAATACTGATGTTGCTACCCTGGCTATTGTCAATAGGTCGAGCTTCACCCATCCAACCGTGTTCAACACGCCACCATGTCTCATAACGATCCGACAATATCGACCACGCAGGATGAGGACCACCGGTTCATCGCTAGCATCGAAACAACCCTGCAACAGAAGATCATTGAATTACAGGCCAGCGAAGATATGCGGCTGCAGCTCTCCCGTCAGGTCAATAACCTGAAAAACCAACTGGCTCTCTACCACAAGAGCGAAATGATGGTGGGCAGAAGCCGCAGCATGCAGGAACTGCGGGAAATGATCGCCCATGTGTCCGGGTCTGACGGCACTATCCTGATCACCGGCGAAGCGGGGACCGGCAAAGAACTGGTGGCCAATCTGATCAAGGTGACCAGTGTCAGAGATGATAAACCCTTTCTCAAGATCAACTGCAATGCCTGCAACGACGCCATCCTCGAGGCCGATCTCTTCGGTTACGAAAAAGAGGCTTTTGTCGACGCCACAGCTAGCAAGATTGGCAAATTCGAGGCCGTCAACGGCGGCACCATCTTCCTTGACGAAATCGGCGACATCAGCCCTAGGATCCAAGCCAACCTGCTGCGAGTGTTGCAGAACGGCGAAATCATCAGGGTCGGCGGCACCGAACCGGTCAAGGTCGATGTTCGGGTGATAGCGGCCACCGATGTCGACCTTATCCAGGCCGTCAAAGAGAAAAAATTCCGCATCGACCTCTACTACCGTCTCAACATCATCAATATTAATATACCGCCACTGCGTGATCGCAAGGAAGACCTTGTTGAGCTGGTTGCCCACTTTGTCAATCACTACCAGGAGGCCTTCAAAAAAGAGATCGACGTTGTTTCGCCATTGATTATAAATCGGTTGCTGGCCTATGACTGGCCCGGCAATGTCCGCGAACTGGAGAATCTTATCCAGCGGGCGGTACTTATGGCCGAAGATAAGATGATCACCGAGAGCGACTTAGTATTCGAACCGGTTCAACGGATAGAACAGCCTCAGATCGACAGTTTTGACATTGATAATAAACTTGGTCTGTTGCCGTTGAAAACAATTGTGGCCGAGTTTGAGGCAACTATTCTCCACCGCGCCCTGCAAAAATATAAAGGTAACGTCACCGCCGTGGCCTCGCAACTCAAGATAGGCAAGACCGCCCTCTATGACAAGATGAGACAACACTGCCTCTCGGCCAAGCATGTCAAAAAAAATGGCTGAAACAGAATAAACCTCTTCGCACCCTGCGCATCGTCCCCGCCTTTAGCCATTCCTTCTGCCGCAAACCAATAGCGTCGACTCGCTCATCGTGATGCAATTGAATTTTTTTTCATACCGTTCGTTCAGATGAGAAAGTCTGAACGAGGCAGCACGATCCGATTAGATTACGGGAGGACAGATAAAGAAATTCGAGTGGGGGGGGATTTTCCGAATCAGATTGATCGGAGAACGGACCATCGGTCAGAACAGGAGGAATTCTTTGAACTGGCCGCGCATACAATGGTTGGAGGCCATTGCTGAGGAATAGGCGCCGGCATTGATCAGGGCCAGGTTGCTATGCCCGGTCAGGTCGGGCAACCAAGCCTGTTCATACCAGACATCCAAGGCTTCGTTGATATTGCCGACCACACTCATCGCCGCACAGGTTGAACCATCATAGTGCAATGGTACGGGCTGGAAGGGGAGGTTGTAATAGGCCGGCTCTGGGCCGATATTGAATCCGGCATCGACACCAACAAAAAGCGTGTTTTTCTTGCGCTCCACAAAGGTCTTGCCCAAGAGCAGGAGTCCGGCATCTTTGACGATGTAATCACCCGGCTCGATCTCGACATGGAGCCCCCTCTCGCCAAATTGGCGGTGCAACACTGCCGCCCACAGATCCAGAGCCAGCGGTTGATCCGCAGCGACATGCGGTATACCGAGACCGCCACCGATATTGACGCGTTCCACTTGCCCAGCCTGGTCGATAAACCAGAAACAGTGGGTAATGATCCGTTCCAGTTGCTCCAACTGAGGCGTCAGATAGCCGCACCCGGTATGAAAATGGATTTTGCTGACCTGCAATCCGTAGGACTTGGCGATTTCGAGGGCCTCGGCAAATTGCTCCTTATAAATACCAAACTTGGTGGTCACATCGCCTGCGTAGTGGAGCTTTTCGTTTGCGGCTCGCCCAATCCCCATAGCGGGATTCACCCGCAGGCCAATTTTGGTATGCGGCTTGAGCTTGCCCCAGCAATGGATGGCATGGAGAGAGTCACAATCCATGAAGATGCCGTCATAGCTGGCGAGCACCGCCAGATCTTGCGCGGAGAGGCTGGATGCGGTGAATGAGATATCGGCTGGCGCGAAACCACAGCTGGCCGCATGCTCGACTTCACCAGGCGAGCATGCATCGATGCCGCAGAGGCCGGTCTGCTTGAGGAAAGTCAACAGAGGTGCGAACCGGTTGGCTTTCATGGCGTAATGGAGAGAATACCGACCCGCCAGATTGGCTGCTGTCAGCGCGGTGTGCAACCGGGCAAGATTTTCTTGGATGCGGGACGTGGAATATACGAAGGAAGGGGTGCCAAATTGATCCGCCAGGTTTTGCACCCTACGCCCGGCGAAAAACAACTGTTCCCGCTGGTAGCAGAGATCGGTTCTCTGCCACCAGCGATAGTAAGATTCTTGGTTCAACGGAGGCCTTGATTGATGTTCATCAGTTCCGGCTGGATGACCTCAGCATTCAACATTTCTTTTCTGCCGGTGATCCAGCCGCGACAGCTGGGTGCCCCGCAGGAGCAGGGAAACTGTTTGAACAGTACATCCTCGGTCTCAGCGTAATCCATGTAGAGAAAACTGTTGGCCGGGATATCCTCCAAGGCTGTAACAGTCAGGTCCACCATGTTCAACGAGATGTTAGGCGAACAGGAATGGAGGAAATAGCCTGAAAAATAAGGATCAAAAAGATGGGATTCCTGAGACAACTGGAGCGTATGTTGACGGATTTCGTTGACAATATGTCCTGCCATCCTAGCGAGGACTTCGCCTTTTTTGAAAGCTCGGTAGGCAATAACGCCTCTACCGGCCATTTCATCCTTGAAAACAACGGCAAACTCAGAATGTTTTGGAAAAAGAGGATCTTTCCCAAACTGGTCCGGGTAAAGCATGTGAATGTTCTCCTAGAACGATTAAAAAACAAGCCCTATCCACAGAGGACTGCCGACAGGAAGTAAATTAACATAAATAAGGAGCGCTCTATACAGCTAATATGAACGGCTGACAAGCATTATTAACAACGATTTTTCAAAAAAAACAAACTTAAAAAAAACTGATTTTCCCTGTCACTTCAGCAGGATCAACTACCCTCCAAAAAAATGGTGATTCACAGTTAACAGCAGCCAGGACGAGCACATCATCCTTGCATGTTGCGCCTCTAAAGCATCTACACCGTGTCCTGCGATCCTCCTCTTTTTACTGCCAGATCAGAAAAAAAGGTCTACTTTTGCCAACAGACTTCTTCGGATATCCTGCACATGCAACTATCAGCTCATACCTTGAAATCCTGGTGGTTTCGCCTAGTCCGGTCCCTGCACGTCATGCATTTAATTTTTGCGATTTTATATATCTTCTTCCAGCTATTGCAATCTTAAATGCGCCCTATCTGAAAATATCTCAGAATCACTTTTGCTGCGGTCATCCGTAGTCTTTGGATGTAGGGAAAAGAATCTAGGAAATTTGGAAATAGTTCTTTTGTTCTTCAGAAAAGTCCGGATATCATACCGGTGCAGAGCAGTTGTTGTTCTCTTTTTTCTTCAACAAAGTTGAGGTGTTTCATGTCGAACTGGTTTGTTGCCGTTGATGGCAAATCTCTTGGCCCTTTCACCACCCAACAGGTTTTGAGCGACCTCGCTTCGGGTCAATATAATGAGGCGACACTGGTCTGGAGAGACGGATTCGTCGACTGGCAGCCTGCAGGCAGGGTGGATGCATTGAAAGGATGCCCCGAAACGCAAGTTCCTCCTCTCACTTCAGGCAAGGAGGCGCATGAGATTGACTACACCATCTTTGGCAACGAGATGCAGTTTGTGGAGATCGAACTTGATCCGCAGGAAAGTGTCGTTTCCGAGGCAGGGGCGATGATGTATATGCACGATCAAATAGCAATGGAAACAATTTTTGGCGACGGTTCCATTGCCTCCAATTCGGGTACTTTTTTTGACAAGATGCTCGGAGCAGGCAAACGTTTGATCACCGGTGAAGGGTTGTTCATTACCGTGTTCACCTACATAGGTTCCGACAAAGGCAAAGTCGCCTTCGCCGCACCGTATCCGGGAAAAATCATCCCGCTAGACCTGACCAACTACAACAACCGGATTATCTGTCAGAAAGATGCTTTTCTCTGTGCCGCCAAAGGGGTTTCAATAGGGGTGGCTTTTCAAAAAAAGATTGGGGTGGCACTGTTTGGAGGTGAGGGGTTCATCATGCAGCAGTTGGACGGCGATGGCATGATTTTCATTCACGCGGGTGGGACTATCATCGAAAAGGAATTGGCGTCAGGCGAATCTCTCAGAGTCGATACCGGCTGCCTGGTGGCCTTGACCAGTACGGTCAGTTTTGACATCGAGTTTGTCGGTAACGTCAAATCGGCGATTTTCGGCGGCGAAGGATTCTTCTTTGCCAACTTGCGCGGCCCTGGACATGTCTGGTTACAATCGTTGCCTTTCTCACGGCTCGCAGGTCGCATCTGGGAAGCTACCCCTCAAAGGGGCGGCAGCGGCATGGATGAAGGATCGATGCTCGGCGGAATTGCCAATATTCTTAAAAGATAAACCGAACGCCAATGTGTTGCCAACAGTACTCCTCAATAATGGACTGCAGATCCCTACTTAATTCGAGTTGCCGGGCCAGTGGATCAAGCGGATAGCCAGTTCCCCGCTGTTGAGACCGTACGCAATCGGTCCACTGTTCGTTGGCTGAGATACGCCCGGAACTCCACCTGGCAACGGAGGTGGATGAGGTAGAGAGGTAGCGGATCAAGGCGGAGATGGTGTTGGCGCACCTGCCCCCTCATTCGTTCCCATCCTGACAAGGATAATGCGAAGGAAGAGCCTTTATAGAAAATTCCCCCTTGTCTCGTTATCTCTGTGACTTATAGTATATGCAACAATAACCCTTACCCTTTTTGGCCCATGCTTTCAGCCACTGCCACCTCAACCGCTCCCTATGTATTCACCTATGACAGAAGCGGCGGTGCGCACGCTCTTTTTTCTTCCGATCAGGGCAAGCAGATTGGGCTTGCTTCTGAGCAAGGTGGCGCAACTGCTGAGAACTCCAAAGATAAAGTTACCTTGTCCGCTAGCGGGGTCGAGCAATCTCAGCAGGCAAACAACACGGAAAGTGAAGGCGCCAAGGGGGTAGCCACAACCAATAATGGCCAGAAGCAAGTACCGACCGAAAACCAGGCCAAAACCGGTTTTCAAAAATTGACACCTGCCGAAGAGCAGGTGGTACAACAGCTGCAAAAGAGGGACCGGGAAGTCAAGACCCATGAGATGGCTCACTTGGCGAGCGCCGGCCAGTACGCCAGAGGCGGCCCGTCCTATTCCTACCAGCTGGGTCCAGACGGGCAGCTGTATGCCATCGGTGGCGAAGTGCCTATCGATATCAGTAAAGAGAGTACCCCAGAGCAGACTATCCAAAAAATGGAAATCGTCAGAAGTGCCGCCATGGCACCGGCCCAACCCTCGTCTGCGGATCGCAGTATTGCTGCCGCTGCTGCCGCAATGGAAGCACAGGCTCGGCAGGAAATACAGAATGTACGGGTGGAGGCCTCTCAAGGACAAGGGAAATCGAGAACAGCGTCTCCAGCACCCAATGATCAACCGTTGCAGAACAACTCCGTCGCGAGCGCTTCAGTATATCGCATCCAACCTCTCGACATTGTCGCATAATAGCATTTTCATCTACCTTTAAACCCTCACCCTCAGCTCCAAGGGCCGACGATGCCACAGACAGAATATCTCGAGGATCTCTTTACCTTCATCAACCACTCGCCCACCCCCTTTCATGCAGTGGTCAACAGTGCGGCAATGCTTTCAGCACAGGGATTTCAACGCCTGCACGAATCCGACTTTTGGCAGCATCTCGGCCCGGGCTCCTACTTTGTGATCCGCAACGATACCAGCCTCGTTGCCTTTACCCTCACTGACAGCTCGCATGAAGGGCGGCATTTTCGGATGGCCGGTGCCCACACCGACAGCCCTGGTTTGAAGATCAAACCCAACCCGCTACAACTGCGTCACTCTTGCCTCCAACTTGGGGTGGAAGTGTATGGTGGCGCTCTCCTTGCCCCCTGGTTTGACCGGAACCTGTCCATTGCCGGCAGGGTAAGCTGGGTTTGTGATGATGGCCCCTTGCAGTGCAGCCTGGTCGACTTTAAGCGACCGGTTGCGATCATTCCCAGCCTGGCCATCCACCTCGACCGTGAGGTCAACGCAACTAGAACCATTAACAAGCAAACCGATCTCGTTCCCCTGGTAATGCAGATTGATGGAAGTGAGTCTCCTGATTTTAAGGACATCCTCAAAGTTCAACTGCTGAAAGAGCATCCGACTGCGCTTGATGCGAAAGTCGTTGATTTCGATCTTTTTCTCTATGACACCCAACCCCTCTGCAGAGTCGGATTGAACGGCGAATTCATTACCGGCTCCCGACTGGACAACCTCCTGTCCTGCCATGCTCTGCTGCAGGCCCTCATCCAGTCAGCAAACCGCCGTGATTGCCTCATCGTCCTCAACGACCATGAAGAGGTGGGCAGTGTCTCCACTTCAGGTGCACAGGGCCCCTTTCTCAAGAATGTTTTGGAAAGGCTCTTCCCCGATCCAGGCCATCGGCAACAGGTTTTTGCCCACTCGCTCTTTGTCTCGGTGGACAATGCGCATGCGGTTCATCCCAATTTTGTCGCCAAGCACGACCCGGACCACCTTCCTCTGTTGAACCGGGGACCGGTCATCAAGCTCAACGCTAACCAGAGGTACGCCACTAATGGCCTCACCGCCGGGTTGTTCCGCCTCTTCTGCAAAAAGGCCGGGGTTCCCTGTCAGCAGTTCGTGATGCGTAACGATCTGGCTTGCGGCTCCACCATCGGCCCTCTGACCGCCGCCGAAATCGGTGTGCCCACGGTCGATATCGGTGTGCCGCAACTGGCCATGCACTCGATCCGAGAAACTGCCGGTCACCTCGATTGCTGGTACCTGCTTCAGGCGCTAACTATCTTTTTCTCTGAACCGGATGCCGCCATCCGTTGCCCGGAAATCGCATTGCAACCAATCTGACGTTGGAACACCTCTTCTGTCTACCTGGATCCACTTACCTGTACAGCTAGCGTGCTTGCCAACAGTTGAACAGACAACATAAGCAAGCAAAAGATTTCAGAAAAAAACTACACGGGTTATCTGCCCCGTTATGTGTCGTTCTCCTGGAATCAATCGGTGGCATGGGCCATTAGTCGCATATAATCGTCATGCCGCTTCATCCGGTCATCGAGAAATTTGTTTTCGGCAAAGCCACATGAGCGTTCCTTACAATACGCTCCCTTGGTGACATAATTGAGCACCATTGCCGGCACGTCGTAATGATGGATAGTGGCAAGTTTCTTCACTTTGCCATCCTCAATCACCATGATACGGTTCATGTGGATACTGTCGTCTTTGTTGTTGAGATAGCGGAGCTTTTCGTAACTTTTTCTACCAAATATGCCAGGGGGCACATGGTCACTGACCAGAATAATTAGACTTTTATCGTCGATTTCAAGCAAACGGTTGACATATTCGGCCACTGCCTCGGAACGATAAAAAAACTGATTGGCCGACATCTCCAGATGCGGGTCCTTAAACGCAGAAACCATCTTCAACACCTTGGGACGTTTCTGCTCGTTGAGAATATGCGGCATGTGCCCGTAGATTGTGAGCACATAATTGAACAATGGAGGACCGGATTTGTCCTTGATAAGTGGAGCAATGAATTCAAGATTCTCGGCAAATAACGTACCATCCCACATGTACCCATCTTCACCGGAGGTGTCACCTACGGTCAGATAACTGCTGCTGTCGTTCACATACTCTCGGGGAAAATACATCTTGGCAAACCCCATACCCTTATAGCCTTTGGGCGTGTTGAAAAAACTGGGTTTGTAGGCGTTGCTGGCCATGGTCTGATAACCGGCTAGCTGCAGTGTTCCAGGCAGACAGTAGGCTTGGGAACCGGTAAAGCTGTTAAATTCAACACCTGCCAATTCTTGGAAAGCCGGAACGCCGCAGAGAACCTCAAATTCCGCCTGTGATGTCCCGCCGCCAACAACAGGTGAGACGGAAAATCCCATCTTGTTGCTGAACAATTTTTTAAAACTCGGATGAAATGGGTCCTTGGTGATGCTGGCAGCTTGAAACAGGGTCGGGTCGACGAAACTCTCCAGCACCACCAGGTGGACATTACGGTTGTTGCTGTGGGTGCTGACCCAACTGGCCAGTTCTTGCGCCTTTTGCTCGTAACGAGGACGGTCTCGATACGCCTCGGTTTTTGCCAGCGAAACCTTACGTTCAGCCTCCCGGTAGAGCACCATCATGAAGCGGCCATTATTTTCCGCACTGACCGCATCGGACCACTCAACAATCTCCTCACCCACCGTACAGAAAGAAGTGATGTAACGTTGAGGATAGAATTCGGCTGCGCCAATCAGCAATGACAGGGGCAGTATGCCGATCACAATGGCCACAAATTTCCGGTAATGAATAGACCTGAGAAAATAACCAAGGGGGACAACGACCGTGATGAAGAGCAACAGTATGACGGGGATCGAAAGAACCGTGAGCAGTTCAGGTATCTCTGACAGCTCTGTAAAACGAAACACATTGCTGTACATCAGGTAATAAATATCCTGTCCCAGATATGCAAAAAAAAGAGGGGCGGCCGCCAACAGTGCCTGCCAACGAGATGGCCGCAAAATCATGTTGAAATAGCAGTACAAATAAAACAGCAACGTCAGTTCAAGATATTGCTTGTTAAATATAAAACCCATGCCCTCCTTGAAAAGCACTACTCCTCCAGGCCCCCCCTGAAGATTGATGAGCAAAGAGTACACAAACACACCTAGAAGAAAGGCGGTATAACGGTTTACAAGCAGGTAGACAATCCCACTCGCAACAAGACGTGCATTCAGCGCAATCGCTGAGGTAAGACTTTTCGTTGTCATAAATATATCTGGTATGCTTCCGGTGGTCCGGTAAGGTGTCAGAGGAATGGGATGGCTAACTAAGACAGAGCGTTGCCAAAACCGTGAACGCCCTTGGCAACATCTTTTATATACTATTTTAATGCAAGGCCAATCCGTCAACAATAGTTTTCCTTTGCCGGCACGAACCGAGTCAGCCTCTGGCCTGGCGAGATTATTCTATTTTCACGTCACCCTCAAACCTGTTTGACAAGCAATCTTTTGTTCAGTAATGGTGAGACCCTGTTCTTGGCACCTATTAGAGTCCCGCATTGATTTGAACCAAAGGTTTTGAACCAAAGGAAAACTGATCATGACTGCCACGCTTATCCAACGTACCGCCTCGGCCTATACGTATCCCCTGCTGATCAAAAATCTGTTCTTCGCCCCGGTCGTCGACAATCCCGATCAGGAAATTGTCTACCGCGACCAACTCCGCTACACCTACCGGGATTTGCGGCAGCGCGTTTGTCGCCTCGCGAGCGCCCTGACTACCTTGGGAGTGAAGCCGGGAGATACTGTGGCGGTGATGGATTGGGACTCTCATCGCTATCTCGAATGTTTTTTTGCCGTACCAATGCTCGGGGCTGTTCTACATACCATCAATGTCCGGCTCTCAGCGGAACAGATCCTCTACACCATCGATCACGCTGAGGATGATTTTCTTCTGATTAATGATGAATTCCTGCCGATTATCGAGCAGATCAAAGGGCGCATCGATACGGTCAAGCAGTATGTCCTGCTGACCGATCTCGACAGTCCGCCTCAAACCTCAATACCTTTGGCCGGCGAATACGAAGCGCTGCTTGTCGCAGCCGATGGCACCTTTGATTTCGAAGACTTCGACGAAAATACCAGGGCTACGACCTTTTACACTACCGGTACCACCGGCATGCCCAAGGGCGTCTACTTTAGCCACCGACAACTGGTGCTGCACACTCTGGGCAACCTGGCGGCGCTCGGCACTCCGACTGTCCAGGGCCGTTTTCATCAGCAGGATGTCTACATGCCCCTAACCCCGATGTTTCATGTCCATGCCTGGGGTATGCCCTATGTCGCTACTACGCTTGGGGTCAAACAGGTCTATCCCGGCAAATATGCCCCGGGGCCGGTCTTGCAGCTTGTTGTTCGAGAGGGGGTAACCTTTTCCCACTGCGTGCCCACCATCATGCACATGCTGATTAGCCACCCGAGTTTCGACGAACTCGACCTCTCTCATTGGAAGGTGCTGATCGGGGGGTCTGCCCTGACCAAGGCCATGTGTCGGAAGGTGCTGGACCATGGTATCGATGTCTTTACTGGCTACGGCATGTCCGAAACCTGCCCGATCCTCACCATTGCGCATGTCAACCGAGAGGATCTCGAAATTGACGATGAGGTGAACATCCGTTGTAAGACCGGGCGACCAATCCCGCTGGTGCAAATGCGTCTGGTTGACGAACAGATGAACGATGTCGACAAAGACGGCGAACAGGTTGGTGAAATCGTGGTCCGCGCCCCCTGGCTGACCCAAGGGTATCTGAAAGATCAGCGCAATTCTGAAAATCTTTGGCGCGGTGGCTACCTGCATACCGGCGATGTGGCCAATATCAACCAACAGAATTACGTTGGCATCACCGACCGGATCAAGGATGTGATCAAGTGCGGTGGCGAATGGCTCTCCTCACTCGAATTGGAGGATGCTATCGGCCTCCACCCGGCAGTTGCCGAGGTGGCGGTTATCGGCATGCTCGATAAAAAATGGGGGGAACGCCCTTTGGCACTGGTGGTGCCGAAAAAAGACGCGGCCCCCCCGACACCGAGACAGTTGATCAGTCACATCAGTCAGTTTATCGACAAAGGCCTGCTCTCTAAACAGGCCATGCTACTCAAAATCAAAGTGGTCGACGCTATCGATAAAACCAGCGTTGGTAAAACTGACAAAAAAAATCTTCGGATCAAATATTTAACGTAAAATAGGATCTAAAGAGACACCTCTTTATCTTCTAAGAAAAAAGAGGTGTCTTTAGCTGGTGTCACAACAATCTTCTCCGATTTTACCGTATTTTCAATATTTTCATTCTATATCAGTTTCCATGAAACGCCGGAAGGCCCCCCTGGCCAACCGGCGGCACCACGATGGTTGAGATGGAGTTTTTGGGCGATCCCTCGATCAGTTTATCGCTGTAGGTAAGGTAAACCAAGGTGGAGCGTTTTTTGTCGAAATAGCGAACCACCTGCATTTTTTTAAACAGCATCGAAGTCGACTTCTTAAAAACTTCTTTGCCGTCATCCTTGCCGGAGGCTATCCGTTCCGGCAGGGTGATCGGCCCGGTCTGGCGACAGGAGATCGAGGCGTCCGAGGTATCCTCAGCCACCCCGATGGACCCTTTTACCCCGCCGGTTTTGGCCCGGCTGACATAGCAGGTGGCACCATTTACATCGGGATCGTCAAAGGCTTCGATCACGATCTTGTCGTTGGCGCCCATAAACTTAAAAGTAGTACTGACCTTACCGATTTCCTCGGCTGTGACCGGGACAGCACCCCATAACAGCAAAGCACCCAACATAAATATCGCTTGAATTTTCAGCATATCTCACCCCTTCTTTGTTTTGGCGGCCGACCGGTTCAGGGCACTGAGCAGCGACTTGATCGAGGCGACAATAATATCCGTATCCACCCCGGCCCCCCACCAACTTTCCTGATCCTGATCGAGAATCTCGATATAACTCACCGCCTTGGATGAACTGCCGCGGGCTAAGGCATGCTCGTGGTAAGAATGAAGTACGAACTGAAGCCCAAGGCACTCACGCAAGGCGGTGCAGAAGGCATCCAATGGCCCGTTGCCTCCTGCTTTGATGGTTGCATCCCGGCCCTTGGAGGCCACTACCGCCTCGACCTCGGCGGTCGACAGTTCCTCCTCCTGGTCGACATGACGTTTGATCACATTGAACGATTTCAAGTAGTAGCCGTTATTATTGAGCAGATATTCCTTTTCAAAGGTGTGGAAAATCATCTCCGGCGTGAGTTCGGCGCCAAGAGCATCCGAGACCTCCTGGATGACCCGGCCGAAACCCGGATGCATGTCCTTGGGCAGCTTGAACCCAAACTCACGATCCATGATATAAGCGACCCCGCCCTTGCCCGACTGGCTGTTGATCCGGATAATCGACTCATAGGTTCTGCCGACATCCTGAGGATCGATCGGCAGATAGGGCACCTCCCATAGGCCGCTTTCGGTCAGTTCAACCGCGCTCATCCCCTTGTTAATCGCATCCTGATGCGACCCGGAGAAGGCGGTGTAGACCAATTCCCCGGCATAAGGATGGCGGGGATGAACGCTCATCTTGGTGCAGCGTTCATAGATATTGATCACCCGGTTGATGCGAGACAAATCTAGCACTGGATCAACGCCCTGGGTAAACATATTGAGCGCCAGTGTGACAATATCAACATTGCCGGTGCGTTCGCCGTTGCCAAACAAGGTTCCCTCCACCCGGTCTGCCCCGGCCATAAGGGCCAACTCGGTGGCCGCTACCGCTTCGCCGCGATCATTGTGGGCATGCAGGCTGATCAGGGCCGATTCACGGTTTTTCAAGTTCCGACAGAACCATTCGATCTGATCCGCGTAAATATTCGGCGTCGACATCTCCACTGTTGCCGGCAGATTGATGATCACCGGGTTGTCAGGGGTCGGCTCCCAGACATCCATAATCGCCTCGCAGATCTCCAAGGCAAAATCGAGCTCTGTGCCGGTAAAACTTTCCGGCGAATACTCGTAGCGGATTTTAGCGTCGGTACTCATAGCGTGTTCGCGAATGAGCCGGGCACCCGCCACCCCAAGTTCGATAATTTCTTTGCGCCCTTTCTTGAAGACAACATCGCGTTGCAACGTTGAGGTGGAATTGTAGAGATGTACAATAGCCTCGTGTGCGCCCTGGATGGCGGCAAAGGTCTTTTTGATTAGCTGATCCCTGGCCTGGGTTAATACCTGAGGGACGACACCCTCTGGTATATGTTTCCCCTCAATCAGCAGACGCAAGAAATCGTGTTCGATTTGCGACGCAGAAGGAAAGCCGACCTCTATCTCCTGGAAGCCGATCTGCACCAGCAATTTAAACATTTCCAGCTTCTCTTCCAGATTCATCGGCTGAATGAGCGCCTGATTACCATCGCGCAGATCGACACTGCACCAAACCGGAGCGCTGGTTATCAGCGTATTCGGCCAGGTTCGGTTCGGAAGATGGACAGGCGGATAAGGCCGGTATTTTTTGAGCTTTTCCTGATTCATCATGATCTCCGTCAAGAAGTCAAAAAAAAAGCCACGGTTTGGGCAACCGTGGCTTAGAGGATTCAGATTCGACGATGCCCGTCAGGACACACCATCCTTCCCTGCCACAGTTTCCCTGTGCAGTCGACTCAAGAGAAGAAGGAGAGCGAGTTTTTGTTCCATGGTACGATTCATCGTTGAAGTTTATTCTTAAAATTACGATTTATTGTAAACTGCCAGGATTATTTGTCAAGCAGGAAAACCCTGGGGTTCACGCCTGCAGGCACATCCGTTTCAGGCCAAATTGCAAAACTGTGCGGTTTGACGACTTTACATTTCACCACGGAGAAATTTTTCTGCCAGATCCACATCCCGCTTGGAGCCAATGATCAGAGGAACGCGCTGATGCAGGTTTTTCGGTTCGATATCGAGGATACGGCGACCGTCGTCGGTAATCGCCCGGCCTCCGGCCTGCTCAACTACCATGGCCAACGGTGCGGCTTCATACAGTAAACGGAGCTTGCCTTCGGACTTTTCACTGCTCTTTTTATCACGGGTATAGAGAAAAACCCCGCCCTTGATAAGGTTTCGATGGAAATCAGCCACCAAGGAGCCGATATAGCGCAGACTATAGGGCCCTTTGCCGCCGTCAGCATTTTTCAGATAATTGATATAGTTCCGGGTGCTGTCAAACCAGTGGTTGGCATAGGCCTCGTTAACACTGTAGTACATAGAAGTTTCAGGAATGCGGATATCTGGATGAGAAAGAAAAAATTCACCAACGCTCGGATCAAGGGTGAATCCATGCACCCCGGAACCGGTGGTGTAGACCATCACCGTTGACGAACCATAGATGATATAACCCGCCGCCACTTGCTTGCTGCCCTTCTGCAGCAGATCTTCCACCGTACCCTGCCCGGATGCGCTGATCCGTTTGTGGATGGAAAAAATCGTACCGATGCTGACATTGACATCGATATTGGTCGAGCCGTCCAGCGGATCAAAGGCGATGGTATAGTTGCCCTCATAACCGTCTAAGACCGGGATGATATCGTCATCTTCTTCCGAGGCCATGACACAGACATGACCGCACTGCTCCATGCGCCGTTTGATAGTCTTGTTGGCAAAAACATCGAGCTTTTGCACACTCTCGCCCTGGATATTGGTCCGGCCGGACTGGCCAAGGATATCGGCCAAACCCGCCATGTTCACTTCGGCGTTGATGATCTTGCCGGCAACCACCAGATCATTGAGCAGACCGGTGAGTTCCCCCGTCGCTTCTGGATGCAGCAACTGATCGTCCATGATTTGACGACTGACGGTAATTCCTTTTCTTTTGGCTAGTAGCATTGCACTCTCCTTTATTATGCTCGTGCGGCCTGTACAACTCTCCCGGCAAGCAACTTATTGTTTCTTTTCAGAAGGTTGTTTCAACGGTTTCCATTGCCGTAAGCAGGCAACCAGCGTTCGCACACCTGTACCGGAAGGCCCCTTGGGGATATACGATTTTTCGGTGAAATTCCAAGCCGTCCCAGCAATGTCGAGATGAGCCCAGGGTGTCTCACCAACGAACTCCTGCAGGTAGCAGGCAGCGGTGATAGTTCCGCCACTCCGATCACTACCGGCATTCTTGATATCAGCAACACGTGAATCCAACTGTTTACGATACTCCGGCCCCAGCGGCAGTCGCCACATTGGTTCTCCCGCCTGAGCACCGGCATCGATCAGCTGTGCCGCCAGTTGATCGTTATTGGCCAGGAGACCGGTGTAATGATGGCCGAGACCGACGATAACCGCCCCGGTCAGGGTGGCCAGATCGATTACTGCCGTTGGTTTATAGGTGGCGATACCATAGGCCAAGGCATCGGCCAGAATAAGCCGTCCTTCGGCATCGGTGTTGATGATCTCTGAAGTTTTGCCACCATAATGGCGTATAATGTCGCCGGGTTTGAAGGCTGCTGATCCTGACAGGTTTTCTGTGGCAGGAATCAGAGCAACCACGTTGACGCCGCTGACCTCGGTCTCGGCGATGGCTTGCATCGCTGTCAGAACCGCTGCACCACCGCACATGTCATACTTCATATCTTCCATACCTGCCGGCGGTTTGAGACAGATGCCACCGGAATCAAAGGTGAGGCCCTTGCCCACCAACAGCAGGGTTGGATTCTTTTTTTCGGTCTTGTATTCAAGGATCACCAGTTGCGGCGGCAGGACAGAACCCTGATTGACCCCGAGGATGCCGCCCATGCCCAGCTTCAGCAGAGCTGCTTTCTCGAGGACCTTGCATTTTAGACGCCCCTTTTTGCACAACTTCATGGCGTATGCAGCAAACGATGCCGGTGTCCATACGTTACCCGGCTGGTTGGCCATGTCACGGGCAGCTACGGTCGCTTCCGCAAGCGCCTTACCCCTGCGCATGCCTTCACGGACGGATTTGCTGGACAAACCTGCGTTGTGGAGGAAAAAGCTCTCAACACGTGCTGTTTTTTCAGCGTCTTCTTTGGATGGGGTTTTATAGAAATCAAATCGATAGTTGCCTAGCAACAATCCTTCGGTGAGACATTCCGCAATCTCGTCAGCGGCAAGAAGGAATTTTTTGGGCAGAATAACCAGCACGTCCCTGGACTTGACGGTACCCGCCTGTTTGGCAATTGCTCCACCGGCGAGTCTGAGTTGCTCTCTGCGAACATTGATATCCTCATTTTGTTTGCCAAGACCAACCAAGAGCACTCGCTTCGCCTGTACCTCCGAAGCTTTGTCGTCCTGCATCAATCCAGGATAAAAAAGGAACACCTGCTCCTCTTTCCCTTTGAAATCACCGGTCGCGCTCACCTGCTGTAGTGCTCTGTTGACCATATTGCCGGTATCAGAGGCAATATCTGTTATATCTTCTTCCACCAGATAGACCAACAGATCGCCGGAGAACTCACGGGGATCTGTATTGATCAATTTAATTGTGACTGCCGCATCATGCACCGGATTCATTCCTCCCCACGTTGATCATTGCGAAACACTTTCAAAACTCTCAATAACTGTTTATTGTAAACTTTTCATACACTAAAGTTGGTTGAAGCTCAATTGGCAATACTTCTGTTTTCGGTTACTTTGCCAAAAAACTCAAAAACATCGCGGAGGCCGCCTTGTTAACCATATTTCTTCTTGCCGTTGGTTGTGCGCTGCTCGTTTCAATGACCTGCTCCCTCTTTGAAGCTGTACTCCTGTCTTTATCTGCGCCACAGGTCGAATTGATGAACGAAACCCATCCCCGCCAGGCTCTGGGCATGAAAAAATTGAAAGAAAATATCGAGCAACCGATCACAGCGATCTTGACTCTCAACACTGTAGGGCACACTGCCGGGGCCTCGGTCGCAGGCGCCTATGCCGTGTCTCTTTTTGGTCCGCATGGCCTGATTTGGTTCTCAATAACCTTCACCCTGGCGGTTCTGTTGTTCACTGAAATTCTGCCAAAAACAATTGGCGTGACCTTTGCCAGACAATTGGGCCCCTATATCGTCGTGCCTTTGCAAGTGATGATCTTTCTGCTCAAGCCTCTGATCTGGCTTGCACAATTCATGACCCGCCTGGTGCCCAATAGCCATAAAACGCATCAAATTTCGGCAGAAGAACTGAAAACCATCGCTAGTCTCAGCAGAAAATCTGGAGAAATCGAAGTCGGGCAGGAAACGGTGATCGCCAACATCCTCCAGCTTGGAGAAAAAACAGTCCGGCAAGTGATGACCCCGCGAACTGTCACTTTTTCTGCTTCTCAGGCGCTGACCATCAAGGAAGCGGCGCGGATGGAAGGAAAGTGGCGGATGCACAGCCGCGTGCCTGTTTACGATGGTGAGGTAAATAATGTAGTGGGCATTGTCCTGAGTCAGGATGTGCTAATGGCTGCGGCGGTCGGCCAGAACAACCTGAAGTTGTCCCAGATCATGCGTCCGGTGCATTTTGTTCCAGAAACCGCCCCTCTGGATCGAATTTTTATCGATTTTTTCGAAAGGTACCAGCATCTTTTTGTCGTGGTCGATGAGTATGGCAGCGTTACCGGCGTGATCAGCATGGAAGACATCATTGAAGAAATTATCGGCCGAGAAATTGTTGATGAATCCGATAAGGCGCGCAATATGCGGGAACTCGCCCGAATCAGGAAAAAGAAACTCCACACCGTCTAACCGCTTTTCCAAAAAAATGTGTGCTCCCCACACAGTGGATTCTGGCGATTCACTCCGATTCATGGTAGTTTGCCGCCGAAATCAGGACAATCTGGAGTAGGGCAATACTAATTCGAACTTCAGTGTCGACAGAAAGCTCCTGGAATTCACCGTTTTTCAGCAGTTAAAGAACTACAGGGTACGCCATCCATTCGTATCCTTTTTATCCTTTGCCACTCAGGAATTGTTTTCATGAACATCACGCTGTCTTCTTATCATCGGCCTATGCGTACCACCCTCTCCATGCTCCTGCTCGGCTGCCTTGCGGCTACGCCTGTCCTCGCGGAAACCAGATATGTCAAACCGAGCCTGGATGTCACCATCCGGCAAAAACAGGATAACACATCAAAAACGTTGGCTAACTTGCCAATTGGTACGGCGGTCGAACTGGTTAAAGGAGACAAGGAGTGGTCGCTCGTCCGTTTACCCAATGCCGGTGAGGGCTGGGTGCGGAGCCGTTTCCTCAGCAGCTCGCCCTTCCTGCCGGTCAGCAATCTCAAAGGGGGCACTGAGGGGGCACCCGTTGATATCCCAACACGATTCAAAGAACTGAACGATGAAAACGTTCGCCTTAGGAAAGAATTTGCAACCTGTACCACCGACAGGAGCACCCTTGCTGATAAGTACCAAACTCTGGCGAGCGATCCCAACGGTGTACTGCACGCAAAAACTTCGCTGGGCGAGGCCCAGCAACAGATAGAAGAACTGCAGGCTAAACTCGCGACCGCCCAGATTGAGAACACTGTGCTGAGGAAAAACGAGTCTATCAAATGGTTTCTTGTCGGCAGCAGTGTTTTACTGCTCGGCTGGCTCGTCGGTCGATTGACCAGCAGCACCCGCAAGAAGAAACCCTCGCTGATCTAACGATTTTCGGTCAGTATCGAGGCCTTAGTTCATCGCCTCAAGCGGAATCTTCACGTCGACCGTTGAGGCGTCACGCATCAGGGTGAGGGTGACAGTCTCACCGACCTCATGTCGTTCCAGTTCATCGCGTAATGAATCGTAATCACCCACATTTTTGCCGTTGATCGCCAGGATAACGTCGCCCACCACCAAGCCATCACGTACCTGGGTAGTTCCCCGCAAGCCGGCTTTTTCTGCGGTGGAGCCGGGCAGCACCTTGAGCACCAACACCCCTTCTAACCCCAGTCCTTTGCTCAGGTTGCGGTTGGCTAAGGTGATACCTAAGCCCGGCCTGATCAATTTCCCTTGACTGATGATCTGCGGTACCACCCGGTTGACCTCTCTGACCGGAACAGCAAAACCAATGCCCGAACTGGCGCCAGATGGGCTGTAAATCGCCGTGTTGATGCCGATCAGCCGCCCAGCGCTGTCCAGAAGCGGCCCCCCAGAATTACCGGGATTAATGGCTGCATCGGTCTGGATGACATCACGGATGGTTCGACCGGTGACTGCGGTTATCTCCCGTCCAAGCGCACTCACCACACCGGTGGTCAGCGTTTGATCGAGGCCAAATGGATTGCCAATGGCGAACACCTTCTGGCCGACTAGTAAATCCTTGGATTCTCCAATGGTTAAGGGTCGCAACTTGTCAGCGGGTGCTGCGATCTGCAAGACCGCTATATCGCGATCAGGCGCCGCACCTACCAGCACGGCTTTCCAGGAGGAATGGTCAGCTAGAGTAACCTCCAACCTGCTCGCGTCGGAGATGACATGGTAGTTGGTGACGATTCGCCCCTGTTTGTCCCAGATAAATCCCGAGCCCGTCCCCTGAGGAATCTCGTAAATATTCAGACTGAACAGGTTCCGCCGCACTGCGATACTGGTGATATAGACCACCGAAGGGGCGGCGTTGCGAAAAATCTCGATAGTGTTTTTTTCATCAGCCGCCAGGTCGCCCCGAGCTTCAATAGGTCGGGATACTGCTTTGGGGTTGTGAAGAGAGGGTTGAAAGGTCTGGAAGAACAGCCAGCCGACAACTAATGTGATAACGACGATATAGATGGATTTCATGGTATCGATCGAAAAAAAAGAGATAAAAAGTGGTCTTTTAAAACTGTTGTGGGAGCCATGGCATCAGCCAAATATAATCCGGTACTGTCTGATCAACAGCCAGTATGTATCAGCTGGTTATTAGAGCCATTTTTTCCGCCTGAAAAAATAGAGTGTTGAGACCGAAGACAGTATCATCAATAGGATTGCAAAGGGGTACCCCCAGACCTGCTCCAGTTCAGGCATGAACTTAAAATTCATCCCATAGGCACTGGCGATCAAGGTGGGCGGCATGAAGATAACGGTTACCACTGTGAAAATCTTGATCACCCGGTTTTGTTCCATGTCGACCAAACCAAGAAAAGTGTTCTGAAGGAATTCGAGGCGTTCGAAATTAAAAGAGGTATGGTCAAGGAGAGAACCGATATCCTTGATCATGATCCGCATATTGGCATAATCCTCTTTCGGGAACATTTTACTTTTAAGCAAGGAAGAAAGAACACGTTGTTTTTCAACAATATTTTCACGGATGGCGATAGTCGATTCTTGTAATGCGGTTATTTTCAAGAGGAGTTTACGGTTCGGTTCCTTGTTACCGATCATCTCTTTACTGATGGCAGAAATTTTGTCAGTAATAGTCTCAATGAGATCCGCATCAAAATCAATCCTGGTTTCGAGGATTGTTAAAAAAATATCATCACCATCGACCGGCTTGATCGCCCGCAATTTGCGGTATGTCTCAGAAAATGAACGAAACTCATGCGTGCGCTGGGTGATCAATATTTTGTCTTTGATGATGAAGGACACCGGCTCATTGAGGAAATTGTCGTCCTCCTGAATAAGGAAATTGAGGTTTATACCTATCTCATCTTCAGTCTCGACATATTTCGAACTACTTTCGATTTCCTCGCTCTCCTGTTTGGTGAAGAGTTCCACCCGGAAATCCTTCTCAACCTGATATTTTTCTTCATCTGTAGGATTGATCAGGTCTATCCAGAAAATATTAGGACTCACGGAACTGTTACCGCTTTCCATCCTGACGACTTTATTCTCTAAGAAAAAATAATTGACCATTACTGCTTTCCTGGATCTTCTTTAAGAAGCGCGGATTGCGCATTGGATCATGTTTATGAAATTAAAAAGTATCCATCATAGAGTTCGACGAAGTTTTTCGTCCATCCTGCACACCTCGGCGGCCTGCGCAGGGGTTGGTCGCAAAGCACCTTGGTGCCATTCTTGATAAAGTGCGCGACGTACACCGTGCGATTAGGCATCGCTGCGTTCTACTCACCTCATTTCTGGAGCAGACCGCTAATTGAAAAATTCGCTTTTTTGGGCGAGATAACAAAGAAAAAAACCAATGGCCATGGCTATCAGGCCGACCCGACGCAGTTGGTCTGGATGCATTTCCATAATCTGTTGAAGCCAACGCTGCATGGATTCTGGAGAAGCCGCATAGGGCAACCCTTCGAGGACGAAAACAAGACCTATCAATGTGATCAAAAGTTTCATGGGGCAGCAATACCAGAAAGCGACAAGAGGTGCAATAATCCACAAAGGTATTGACAATGGGCGGTCAAAAAAAGTATTTGTGCTATGACTATTTATCGGTTTTATTTATATTTCATCCGCTTGATGATGTTCATGCTTCCAATACTCTGGATATTTTGAACATAGGCGATAGACACCCACAATACTGCTCATGACGCAATCATCCTCCAAATACAGTGACGCCGGTGTCGATATCGACAAAGGCAATCTTTTTGTTTCCCGAATTAAATCCATCGTCTCCGAAACCCATCGACGCGGGGTGCTCACTGACATTGGCGGATTTTCAGGACTTTTTGCCATCGGTAACGAAGATCTGAAAAATCCAGTGCTGGTTGCCTCCACCGATGGCGTCGGCACTAAACTCACCGTGGCCAAACTGTGCAACAAGCACGACACCATCGGTATTGATTTGGTGGCCATGTGCGTCAACGATGTGATTGTTAGCGGAGCTAAGCCACTGTTTTTCCTTGATTATTTTTCAAGCAGTACCTTGGATCTCGATGTTGCCACCGAAGTTGTCAGAGGTATTGCCGCAGGGTGCAAACTGGCACACTGTTCACTCATTGGTGGTGAAACTGCTGAAATGCCGGGTCTGTATCAACCCGGCGACTATGACCTTGCTGGGTTCGTGGTCGGTATCAACGACCGGAACGCCATCATTGATGGGAGCGATATCCGAGTAGGGAACAAAATTATCGGACTCGCCTCATCAGGCATACACTCAAATGGCTACTCGCTGGTTCGCAAGGTCTTCTTTGAAGAGCTGAAGAAAGAGCCTGGCGATTTCATTGAAGAATTCGGTTGTACGGTCGGAGAGGAGTTGCTACGTCCAACCCGGATATACGTCGACAGCGTGGTTAATATTCTCCGGCACCATAAAATCAATGGGTTGGTGCATATCACTGGTGGCGGATTTATCGACAATATTCCACGGATCCTGCCCGTCGGCTGTGCAGCCCATATAAAAAAGGACAGCTGGCCAATATTGCCCGTCTTCACCTATCTGCAAGAAAAAGGTGGTATTACGGTCACAGAAATGTACCGGACCTATAACATGGGTATTGGCATGATGGCCATTGTCTCCGAAAATAGAGTCGATGATCTGCTCCACCAGTTTCGGGCTCTTGGTGAGCAACCCTACGTGATCGGAGAAATACGGCCGGCCCAGTCTGGTGCCGATACACGGGTCGTTATTGACGGAGTTTGCTAACGACCATCCCTTGCTACCCGATCGCGTTCTGAAACGAGCGCCCGAGTATAACAAAAAAAGCTTCAGGCGAGTCAATACACGCCTGAAGCTTTTTTTGTTATACTCGCTATTTGGACATTAGCCGCAGTCGGCTTTCCCGCCTTTCAGCTTGTACAGTCCGTGCTGCAATGCCGGTAAGACCGCCTCGAGGTTTTCCTGAGCCGCTTTTTTGCTTCCGGGCAGATTCAAAATCAAACATCTTTTCCTGATGCCAGCGATACCACGCGACCAGACCGCTTGCATGGTTTGCCGCAGGCTAGATTGTCGCATGGCTTCGCTTAAACCCGGGACCTCCAATTCAATCACATTTCTGGTTGCTTCGGGCGTTCGGTCGCGAGGAGAAACCCCGGTGCCTCCGGTGGTGACGATCAAGTCCATTTGCAGTTCATCCACCCATTGCACCAAGGTCTGCTCGATCAAATCCTGCTGATCAGGGATGATTAGATATGCACTTATCTCATATCCGGCAGTTCGAAGCATTTTCTGTAATTGCGGACCGCTGGTATCCTCACGCTCGCCGCGTGACCCCTTATCGCTGAGGGTGAGGACGCCGCATCTGTAAAGCGGGGAAGGCTGCTCAGCCACTATTCCTCCGACTTATCCTTGTAGGCGGCGACGATCTTCTCCGCAATCTGGGCTGGCACCTCCTCGTAATGGGAGAACTTCACCGTAAAAGTGCCACGACCACCTGTCATAGAGGTCAGATCCAAAGCGTAGAGGAGGATCTCTGATTGAGGCACGTTGGCATTGATAATCTCGTACTTGTCAGCCGAGTCCATGCCCAGCACCCGCCCCCGGCGGCTGTTGAGATCGCCCATGACATCGCCGACAAAATCTTTGTGGACCCGGACTTCAAGTTCCATGATAGGTTCCAGTAAAATCGGCTGCGCCAAGAGAACACCCTTCTTGAAGGCCAGTGATCCGGCAATCTTGAACGCCATTTCCGATGAGTCGACGTTGTGGTAGGAGCCATCGATAAGGTTAACCTTGAGATCAACAAAGGGGTAACCGGCGATAACGCCTTTTTCCATGGCCTCCAGGATACCTTTCTCTACCGCCGGTCTGTATTGCTGCGGAATAACACCGCCGATGATCTTGTCGGCAAACTGAAAATATTCGCCCCGCGCCAGCGGCTCCATCTCGATGGTGCAATCGCCGAACTGGCCACGGCCGCCCGATTGTTTTTTGTGTTTTCCCTGTACCGTAGTTTTTCCTTTCAGGGTTTCTCGATAGGGGACGCGAGGAGGGCGCAGTTCCATTTCAACGCCGAATTTCCGTTTGATCTTTTCCCCTGCCACCTCGAGGTGGACTTGCCCGACACCAGAGATGAGGATTTCATGGGTCTGTTGCTCCCTGATAAGTTTTAGGGTCAAATCTTCATCAAGCAACCGAGTAATAGAAGAGAAGAGTTTCTCCTCGTCACCTTTCTTAGCACTTACCGCATAAGCAATGACTGTGGGCAACGGCTGCACCGCTCGGTAAACGATGGGTTTAGTCTCTTCGCAGAGGGTATCGCCCGTTGTGGTCTCTTTGAGTTTTGCCACCGCCACAACCATGCCGGGTACAGCCTGATCGACCGGTTTTTGTTCCTTGCCCGCCATGACGTACAACTGGCCAAATCGTTCAGAATTCGATTTGGTGGAGTTGTAGAAGGAGTCTCCCTTCAAGGTGCCGGAGAAAACTCTGAAAATGGTCAACCTGCCGGCAAAAGGATCAGCCATAGTTTTAAAAACAAGGGCGGAAAAGGGCGCATTGGCCGTCCCGGTACGTTCGATGGTTTCGCCGCTTTTCGGATGGGTGCCAACCCGGGCGGGTCGCTGATCGGGTGAGGGCAGGAGATTGACGATGGTCTCCAGCACCATGCTCGACCCCTTATTGCCGAGTGAGGCACAGGCGCAGACCGGTGCGATCTTGGCGCTCCGGACCGCCGCTTCCAATCCGGCTATCAGCTCTTCGTCGGAGAGAACGCCTTCCTCGAGAAATTTCTCGATGAGTTCGTCGTTGGTTTCGGCAACAAATTCCATGAGGTTGTCCCGCAGGGATGCCACCTCGGCGACGAGATCTTCCGGGATGGGGCCGGTCTCGGTCTTGCCGCCATCGACAAAGAATAAAGCTTTGTTGGCGACGATATCCACCACGCCCTTGAACTGGTCTTCGGCCCCGATAGGCAAGGACACAATCACTGGGTTGAGCTTGTAGGCTTCTTTGATGCCGTCGAAGGTCTTCTGGAAATTGGCCCGCTCGCGATCCATCTTGGTTACGCAGATCAGGCAGGGGAGGTTGTTTTCCTGGATGAGATCGACGAATTTTTCGGTCTGGGCTCTCACACCTAGGACCGCGCCGATTGTCAGGATAGCGCTATCGGCAACCTGAGCGGCAAAACGGGTTTCATTGAAAAAGTTATCGTCACCGGGGGTGTCAATCAAGAAGATGTCGTTTTTCTTCCAGGACAGCTGGTTGAATGCTGCACTGATGGATATCTGGCGCTTGATCTCTTCCGGTTCAAAATCCATGGAAGAGGTGCCGTCATCCACCTTGCCAAGCCGTTTCAGCGAACCAGCCGTAAACAGGAGCGCCTCCGCAAGGGTTGACTTACCGCTGTTGCCGTGTCCGAGAATAACCACATTCCTAATCTGCTGTACGTCCTGCATGGATGCCTCCAGTGAGTGAAACGGGTGCTGTATCAATGTTAACGGATTACGATTCGTGCCCGAAAACCGATGAAAAGCCCTTTCTCTTTCGCGGCACAAATGGTAACCATCAAGTCCACAAAAACAGCTTTTGTTATATTCGTATTAATATTGCAAAGTCAAGCGATAACCTCCTTAAACCCCTGCACAATCAATGACCACGCAACCCTCGATACAACCGTCTGATTCCACCGGCCGTATCGCCCGTTCTGCCGGGACGGTGAGTGTCGCCGTCATGTGCAGTCGCGTGCTTGGTCTTATCCGGGAACAGGTCTTTGCCGGGCTCTTCGGTGCCGGTTTTGCCTATGACGCCTTTGTGGTCGCCTTCCGCATCCCCAATCTGCTGCGGGATCTCTTTGCTGAAGGGGCGCTTTCCGCCGCTTTCGTCACCGTATTTTCTGAGTATACCACCAATCGGGGACCCGAAGATACCTGGCGCCTGGCCAGCAATGTCCTTATTTTCTTTGCTCTGCTTATCAGCGCCTTCACCCTGGTGGGTATTTATTTCGCCGATCCCATCGTTAATCTGCTCGCTCCGGATTTCCAATTGACTCCCGGCAAAACCGAGCTGACCGTCAATCTCACCCGGATCATGTTCCCCTTCCTCCTGTTTGTTTCGTTGGCAGCGGTGGTCATGGGGGTCCTCAACACCAAGGGTAAGTTTTTTATACCGGCCTTGTCTTCAACTTTTTTTAACCTCGGCTCGATCATCGGCGGCCTGTCGCTGGCTTGGCTTTTTCCCCGCTTGGGGCAACCGGCCATTGCCGGAATGGCCTGGGGTACACTGATCGGCGGGGCCATGCAGTTATTGATGCAACTACCCACCCTGCGCCAAGTCGGCTTCCGGTTCCGCTGCGCCTGTAATCCCTTTGATCCCGGCCTACGGCGAATCCTGTTCTTAATGCTGCCGGCCACCATCGGCCTGTCAGCCACCCAGATCAATATCTTCGTCAACACCAACTTCGCAGCGGGCTGCATCGAAGGCTCGGTCTCCTGGCTGAACTATGCCTTCCGTCTGGTGCAATTGCCCATCGGCGTGTTTGGCGTAGCCCTGTCGATCGCGATCATGCCGGTGCTGGCCAAGCAGGCCGCCCAGAAAGATCTGGATAGCTTGAAACAGACCTTCACCTCCTCGCTGATCCTGGTCTTTTCTCTGGCCGTGCCCGCCACTGCCGGCCTGATGCTGCTTGCCAAACCGATCATCCGTCTCATTTTCGAGCACGGTGCCTTTACGGCTAACGATACTCTACAGACCGCGCAGGCTCTCACCTTCTACGCCATCGGCCTCTTTGCCTACTCCGCCATCAAGGTCATGGTTCCGGTTTATTACGCCATCGGCAGCACTCGGTACCCGGTAATAGGCAGTTTTATCGGGGTGGCCGCCAATATACTGACCATCACCCTGGTAATCGACTCTCTCCAACATCGGGGTATTGCCCTGTCCACCTCCTGCGCCATGATCCTCAACTTTCTTTTTCTTGGCACAGTACTCTATCGTAAATTGGCAGGATTCCCTTTGGGGTATCTCATGAAAGGGATCGGGAAAATCTTGATCGCAACCGCTTGCATGTCCGGGACGCTCTGGGGCTTGCAAGGATTGCTCGGGGCCTGGCTGAGGGGGGCGACCTGGTGGCAGGTTGCCGGTCTTGCTGTGTTGATCGGGGTGGGGGTTGGGGTCTACGTGCTAGGACTTCAATTGCTGCGGTTGCCGGAGTTTACTCTGCTGACCGGCAAACTGGTTCAGCGTTTCCGCAGATCGTAAAGAAGCTGTAATTGGGCAAGAAGACTGATCACGGCGGTATCGACATGGAGAATGCGATTGCCCATGGTGAAACCGTAAAAGCCGCGATCAGCAAAACACTGCAATTCATGGTCGCTCCAGCCGCCCTCGGGACCGACGGCCAGCAGCAAACGCTGTTTGGATTCACCTGAAATCGGGATGCCAGCCAGTGTCCCGGCTCCATCCGGATGAGCGATCAACCCTTGGCCTGAGAGGGTTGGCAGGACATCTTCGACAAAGGGTTTGAACTGGTGGTGGATGGTCACCTCGGGTAAATAGGTGTCCATGGCCTGTTCCATGCCATCTACCAGGATGGAGCGGATCTTGTCCGGGGCCAGCACCGGGCTGTGAAAAAAGGATTTCTCCACCCGGCGCGAGCGGATGAGATGGAAGCGTCGTACCCCGAGCACAGTGGCCTGTTTAAGGATTCGCTGCAACATGATCGGCCGGGGTAGGGCCAAGATTAGCTCTATTTGGATATCGCAGACCGGTTCCTGCTGCACATCTACTGCCAATCGCACTGCCTCGCCTTCAATCGCAAGAATCTGCCCGCTGCCAATCAATCCATTGATTACCCCGACCCGAACGGAATCCCCCGGCTCTACCCGCAAGACCTTCAGTAAATGCTCGGCCCGCCGGCCAGCGAGCAGGGCCTTACCGTCAATAATCTCTGCGGGTTCCAGTAAGAGAAGGTTCAATTGACACGCCTCACAGCTGCAACACCTTTTCTTCAAACTGCAGCGTGGCGAAATAATCCTCGGGCCGTTCCTCGCGGCGAATAAGGGCAATTGTGCCGTCTTGGCGGAGTAGCAGTTCTTGGGGACGCATCTTGCCGTTATAGTTAAAACCCATGGCATGACCGTGGGCTCCGGAGTCCTGGATGATCAGGAGATCGCCTTCAACTATCTTCGGCAGCGTTCGCCGGACCGCAAACTTGTCGTTGTTTTCGCACAGCGAGCCGACCACGTCCACGGTTTCGGTCTGTGTGCTCCCTTCCTTGCCCAATACCTCGATATGGTGATAGGCCCCGTAGAGTGCGGGCCGCATCAGGGCGGACATGCAGGCATCCACCCCGATGTAGGTGCGGTAGATGTCCTTGCGGTTAATCGCCCGCACCACCAGCACCCCGTGCGGACCGGTCATGAAGCGGCCGCTCTCCATAAAGAGTGCTGGGCAGTAGCCTTGACGATCCTTGAAATCGACGAAGAGGGCGGAAATTTCCTCTCCCATGGCTCTAATGTTCAGCGGATCGATTTCCGGCAGGTAGGGAATGCCTAGGCCACCACCAATGTTAATGAACTCAAAGGTGATGCTCAATTCCTTACTAATGGTCTCCACCAGCTCAAGCAGCATGGCTGCGGTCTGCACCATGTAGGTATAGTGAAGTTCATTGGAGGCGAGCATGGTGTGCAGGCCAAAACGCTTGGCGCCTTTCGCCTGAGCTCGCCGGTAGGCCTCAATAATTTGGTCGTGGCTGACCCCGTATTTGGCTTCTTCCGGTTTGCCGATAATGTCGTTGCCCGTGCGGCGTGCACCCGGATTGTAACGAAAACAAAGCAGTTCCGGCATCCGGGGCACCTTGTCGATGAGGGTGATATCGTCAAGATTAAGAACACAGCCGCCTTCTGTTTCGGCGGCTTGGAAATCCTCAGGGCTGGTATTGTTGGAGGTAAACATGATGTCATTACCACGGGCCCCGAGGCCTCTTGCCAGCATCAGTTCGGTGATCGAACTGCAGTCGAACCCGAATCCCATATCCTGCATAATTTTGAGGATACTGGGGTTAGGCAGGGCCTTGACCGCGTAGTACTCGCGAAAGGAAGGAATATCGGCAAAGGCCTCCTTGAGTTGTCGGCCGGTCTCGCGGATCCCAGCCTCGTCATAAATATGAAACGGGGTGCCGTAGTGCTCGGCAATAGCGGGGAGATAGGGATACAATCGATCTTTATAATCTTGGGACATCGGCATGGTATCTTTCCTTGTTTGTGTTCAACTGCGGATAGGGATGCGCGCAGTTTCCTTGTAGGTTTGCAGCACAGTCGTTGTCCGGGTGGAAACAACCTCGTTGATATTGGCGATTTTCTCACGGATGATGGCGGCGAGTTCGGCGGTGTCCGCGACCCGGAGTTTGACCAGATAGCAGTCCTTGCCGGCAACATAATGGACCTCCTGGATTTCCGGGATGGCGGCCAGTGCTTTGCCGGTTTCTGGACGGTCTCCGACCAGCCGAGTCTTGATCTCAATGAAGGCGATCTGGCGGCGGTCAAATTGGGCCGGATTGAGCCGGACCTCGTAGCCGTCGATTATACCCTGGCGCTCCATCTTGCGAATCCGTTCCAGCACGGCTGAGGGGGCCATCTCGACTTGGCGCGCCACCTCGACATTGGGAATTCGAGCCTTTTCCTGCAGTATCTTCAGTATTTTCAAACTGATGTCATCAAGCATTTCCGACTCTCTTTTAAAGCTATTGCATGTGAACAAACGAAATAACTTGCAACAAGACCCTACCGCAGCCAAAAGCACCGTTCAAGAATAAAATACAGTCGAATGGAATTAAGAAAGAACAAACGATGGGAAAAAATTAATTTGCATCGATATATTCGCCATCCTGGGCAGTTGTCAGAATTTAGCTGGAGGTGGACAGTTGGTTAAATTCACCCCAATCTTTAATTTATCCAGTAACTTCTGGAAACGGAAAAAAATTGGTCATGAAGGTTTATGTATTTGACCATGTCAAAAGTATCTATGAGCAGGTAATATCAGCTCTTGAAAAAATACTTGTGAGATTTACACTTGATTTTGCTAAGATACCAATGTCACTCTTCCGTTTAGATGCAACGAATTGCTTTTTTGAGTCTTACCCCCAACAAGCGAGGATTATATGACCGATGAACAGCTTGCACGAGAGCAACACTCGATTTTTTTTACCAAGCAACCCATCCTCAACGCCAAACGCAGCATCTGGGGGTATGAGCTGTTGGGAGCCGAGATGAAAGGAAACATCTACGAGGTCTTTCCTCAACAGGAGAGTGCAGCAGGTTTGTGCTCCAGCACTTATCAAGGGTTGCAGGAGGCCATGAATCGCGGCAAAAAGATTATGATCGGCTTTGACGATTTAAGCATACTGGCCGGGCTCCCGCAGGCCCTACCGGCTGCCTATGGGGTTGTGCGTGTATTGCCTGGTTTTCGTGTGGAGGGGCTCGACATTGCCCTGCAAGGACTTCGGGGCGAAGGCTACCAGATCATGATTGAGGCTATCCCGGGTCAGCAGCTTCCCGCCGAAATCTGTCGCCAGGCGGATATTATCGGCTTTGATTTCAGCTCGGGAAGACCTGATCAGAACGCCTTGGATCAGATAAAAAAATATCCGGCCCAGATGCTGGCTCGTGGACTCAAAACCTTGGAGCAGTTTCAGTCCACGCTGGAGATGGGGTTCACCCTCTTTCAGGGGGCCTTTTTCAAGGAGCCTGAAGTCGTGCGCGATCGCAAGCTCGGCTCCAATGAGGTTGCCCGGTTGAATCTCTTTCGTCTCATGGAAGAGGAGGAGGTGGATATAAAAGATCTGGCCGCGGCGATACGCTCCGATGTATCCGTCAGCTTTCGGCTGCTCTCCTTTCTGAATAGCGCCTCGTTTGGGTTTCGCCAGAATATTCAGTCCATTGACCAGGCCATTATGTTGCTTGGCTGGCTCAAGCTCAAGAGTTGGCTGCGTGCTGTGTTGCTGGTCGATATGACCGGGAAGGATGAGGTTCCACAGGAGTTGGCAGCGCTCTCGCTGCAACGCGGCAAGTTTTTTGAGTTGCTGGCTACGGAATATGACTATTGGGGATTCAATCCGAGCACGCTCTTTCTGGTAGGTTTATTTTCCCTTATGGACGCTATCTTGGGCATGCCCATGGAGAAAGTTGTTGAAATGCTGCCGCTCGAAGCCAAACTTAAGGTGGCACTGAAACGCGATAGCGACAGTGAGTACCGGCCACTCTTCGAACTCCTCGATTGCCTGGAAGATGCTGACTGGGTTGCCCTTGAAACCCTGACCCAGAAGTTGTGCCTGGATATTGGCTCGGTCAAGGAGGCCTTCGCCGCTTCCCGTAACTGGGCAGACGGTTTTTTCGCGTCACGCAGCTAAGCTGCCCTGTTCAACACTGAGGTGTTCCGCATTTTCTTCTTTCACCACGAAGAAGCTCCTTCGTGGTGAAAGAAGGGTTTTTTTACTTCTGTAATTCCTGTTATCTCCCCGCCCCCTACTTGCCCAGCGGTTGTATCCCCCAGATATTGCTGGCATATTCCATCACTGCCCGATCACTGGAAAACTTACCCATGTTTGCGGTGTTGAGAATGGTTTTCCGTGTCCATTCGTCTTTGTTCTCAAAGAGTGCGTCCACTCTCTCCTGCGCTTCGATATAGCTCCTGTAGTCTGCAAGAAGCAGGAAGTAATCGCCGTGATGCAGGAGTGCATCGACTATGGGAGCAAAAAGGTGCGGCTCGGCAGGTGAGAACAGGCCTGTGGCAATCTGGTCGATGACCCTTTTGAGCTCCGGATCGTTCTCATAGATACGATAAGGGTTGTAGTCGGTAGCTCTAAGGTGATCGACTTCTTCGGTTTTGAGCCCGAAAAGGAAGAAATTCTCTAAGCCGACCTCTTCCATGATTTCCACGTTGGCCCCGTCGAGGGTGCCGATAGTGAGCGCCCCGTTAAGGGAAAATTTCATGTTACCGGTTCCTGAAGCCTCCATACCGGCTGTGGATATCTGCTCGGAGAGGTCTGCGGCTGGAATAACTTTTTCTGCCTGTGATATGCAATAGTTGGGCAGGAAAAGCAACCGCAGGCGGCCCCGTACATCTGGATCATTATTGACGACGTCTGCCACAGCGTTGAAGAGCCTGATGATGAGTTTTGCCTGGAAATAGGCAGGAGCGGCCTTGCCCCCTATCATCACGGTGCGCGATGTGAAAGCACCGTCAGGGTTATCCTTGATGCGGTTGTAGCGTGTGATGACATGCAAAATATTTAAGAGCTGCCGTTTATATTCATGCATCCGTTTAAACTGGCAGTCGAACAGGGTCCGTGGGTTGATCCCCATGCCTATTCTGCGCAGCACGTAACGGGCCAGGCGTTTTTTGTTCTCCATCTTGGCTTCGGCAAACTTCTGGCGGAACTGCGGGTCTTCGGCCAGGGGAATAAGTCCTTTGAGTCGGTCCAGATCGCAAATCCATTCTGGCCCGATAGCCTCGGTGATCAGTTTCGAGAGTGCTGGGTTGGCCTGCAGGAGCCAACGGCGAGGTGTCACCCCGTTGGTGATGTTTCTGAGTTTGCCGGGATAAAACTGATGGAAGTCGGCAAACAGGCTTGCTTTGAGGATGTCGGAATGGAGGGCGGCTACACCATTGACTGAATGGCTCCCGACAATGGCGAGATGGGCCATGCGCACTCGGCGTTCATGCCCCTCCTGGATAATCGACATCCGGCTCAAGCGTTGTTCGTCCCCTGGATACTTGGCCGCCACTTCCTGAAGAAAGCGGTGGTTGATTTCATAAATGATTTCAAGATGTCTTGGCAACAACCGGCCCATAAGCTCGACTGCCCAAGTTTCGAGGGCCTCAGGAAGCACGGTGTGGTTGGTGTAGGCAAAGGTCTTGGTGCAAATGTCCCAAGCCTTGTCCCAGGACAGCCCCTCAATGTCCAAAAGAATCCGCATGAGTTCCGCGATGGCGATGGAAGGGTGGGTGTCGTTGAGTTGCACAGCCACGTGGTCGGCAAAATCGAGCATCGAGCCGTGTTGTTTCCGGTGCCGGCGCAGGATGTCCTGGAAGGTCGCGGCAACAAGGAAATACTGCTGTTTCAAGCGCAGTTCCTTGCCGGCCATCTCCTTGTCACTGGGATAGAGTACCTTGGTGATGTTTTCGCTCATCACCTTGTCGTGCATGGCCCCTGAGTAGTCACCCCGATTGAAGATGCCGAGGTTGAAGTCACGGCTCGACTGTGCCGCCCAGAGGCGCATGTTGGTAACATGGTCGCCGCCGTATCCGGGAATCAGAATATCGTTGGGGATGGCCATAATATTTTCGGTATCCACCCAGCGGTAGCGCAAATTGCCGTCGTCGTCGTGGTACGCCTCACTGCGGCCATACAATTTGATTTCGTAGAGATGTTCTCGTCTGACGATCTCCCATGGACTGCCTTGTCTCCGCCAGTTGTCACAGCTTTCTTCCTGGCAACCGTTGACGATATTCTGATAGAAAATGCCATAGTCGTAGAGGATGCCATAACCATATCCGGGAATTTTCAGGCTCGCCATGGAATCAAGATAGCATGATGCGAGCCGCCCGAGTCCGCCATTGCCGAGACCGGCGTCCCATTCAACCTCTTCCAGGTCCTCGAGAGCGAGACCCTGTTCCTCAAGGACTTCCCGGCAGCCTTGGTCCATGCGCATGTTGGTGAGGTAGTTCATCAGGAATCTGCCGGGCAGGAATTCGAGTGACAGGTAGTAGACCCGTTTGGTCATGCTGTCGTAATAGTCGCGCTGGGTGTTGAGCCACATCCTGATAAGCCGATCGCGGATACTGTAGGCCAGCCCATTGAAATAGTGGAACTTGTTGTGTCCGTAGACTTCATTGCCCAGAGTGGAAACAATGTGGCGGTGAATGTCTTCGACCAGTGTGCCGAGGCTTTGCATCTGCTCGATGGTCTGGTCCGTTTCCTGCTTTTGCGTGACAACCTTTTTCTTTGGCATAGAAGATCCTCTGCGTCGAGCTCTGGATGTGGTTGTTATGCTACTGGGAAAATTGCTTACAGGAAGGCACAGCTGGGCGAGCTATTGAAAAAATCAATCTGTGCTTCCCACTCATAAAGCTTCGAGATGGTTCGGATGCAACGGGTTTTGTGTGAATTCTGATGATGCAATGAAAGAATGGGAAATCATTCTGTAAATGTCAATGATAATGTTGAAGAGACGGGGCGCAGGCAGTCCCCGGGGGGAAGCTGAGAAGGGTTTGGTTGAGGCGTGGCAACAGTTTTTGGGGCCCGAAAAGGCTCTGGTTATCCAGTAAGTCCGGAAGTGCTTTTCAGGAAATTAACCACTTCTTCCAGGTCGGATTGGGCAAGATTCAATAGCACAGCTTCTTCGGTTTCCAGAAGTTCGATTGTGGCATCGTGCGTCAGCCCGATTCCCATTTGATGACAGATGTGATTAGCCATCTTCACCAATATGAGCAGGTAGTTGGTCCGGTCGAATTCTTGTAAGTGGTGATCACGGGTAATAACAGCGAACATCTGGGGCATATTGATTTGTTGCATTAACAGATACCCGTGTTCCGTATGCAGTATTTCCATAGCACTTAAAAGGAGTTCGTCGGGAACGGCAATGGATGGATCTTTTTGTTTCTTTTGGGCGATTACTTTCAGAATCAATAACTTGCCGATATCATGAAAAAGACCGGCGAAGAAGGCTTCGTTCTGCATGACCCCAAAATCGAGGCGATGGGAAAGCATGCCGGCGGCAAAAGCGCACCCCATCGAATGCTGCCATAATTTCTTCATGAAAACATTCAGCTGGCGGTCGCGTGAGCTGAATATTTTTTGGTTGATATCCATGGAGATGATTCTGGCTATCTCCGTCATGCCAAGGCGGGTGATGGCTGCTTTTACGGTCGATGTCTCGACCAGGCCTCTGTAGCGGGCTGAATTGGCAATCTTGAGCAGATTGCTGGAAAGTGACTGATCTGCGATGATCAGTTTTTCGACAACACGGAAGTCAGGATTTTTCTTGATCAGTTCCATCTGAATCCGCAGGGACACAGAGTCGAATATCGGCAGCGAAAGCTGCTCTGATTCGATATGTTTTTTTAGTACTGCAACAAAGGAATTCTCGTTGGTCATCGAAGGTTGCTTACATTTGATTGTTCACCAGCTGTTACGGTTGGTGCTCTACAAAACATAATAAATAAGAATGACAACCGGATATGTAATTATTGATAGCACAATAATTCTTGTGTGAACACAATAATGTTTTGCAAAAAAACAGTTAGCCGATCAGGCTCCAGGCCATCTTAGTGGCCACTGCATAGAGGAAGAGGGCGAAAATTCTTTTCAATTTGTCGACGGGTAGGGCATGTGCCAATTTGGCGCCAAGGGGGGCGGTCAATACGCTGAAACAGACAATGAACAGCAGGGCGGGCAGATAAACATAGCCGATACTGTAGGGCGGCAGATTAGCGGTATGCAGGTTGTTGACCACATAGCCCAGTGCACCGGCGACGGCGATGGGAAAACCAATAGCCGCAGAGGTACCGATGGCCCGATGTGCAGCGACATTACACCAGATCATGAAAGGCACGGAGAGCGAGCCGCCGCCGATGCCGACCAGGGCCGAAGCTACTCCGATGGCTGATCCCACTCCGAACATGCCGACATTGCCAGGCAGTTCCCTTGAGGCTTTCGGTTTTTTGTTAATAATCATTTGGGTAGCGACAGCGTAGAGAAATGCACAGAAAAACCCTTTGAGGAAACCTGTTGAAAGTCTTGATGCGACAAAGGTGCCCAGAAAAGTCCCGATCAGGATGCCGGGTACAATCCGTTTGACGATGGGCCAGTCAACCGCGCCGCGTCGGTGATGCGACATGAAGCTGGAGATTGAGGTGAACATGATGCTGGCCAGAGAGGTGCCGAGCGCCAGGTGCATGATTACGTCAGGTTGAATATCCTGTCTGACGAAACAAAAAATCAGCATCGGCACGATAACGAGTCCACCGCCCACACCTAGCAACCCTGCGAGCAACCCGGCAATCAAGCCCACAGCCAAATACATTATTGCAATTTCAAGAGACATAACGTGCTCCGCATAGCTCCGTTTGTCCCGCCTCGATTCGTTTCGAGCGGGAACGACGGAATTTATTAAGAATTTCTATTCTTGCTGTTCGCCAAAAATATGGTTTTCGATCTCGGCGATATGTTTTGTCATTGCCGTGAAGGCCGCGTCTGCATCTCCTGACTCCAGCGCATCGATGATGCGCAGATGTCCTTCCACCGAGGCATTGCGCCGCTCATCACTTTGCAGCCAGGTAGATCGTGTCTCGTTGATGATCGAGGCAATGGTGGTCATCATCTGGCTGATTACCCGATTCCCGGAACATTGGGCCAGTTGGCGGTGAAATTCACTATCAAAGGTGTCATCCTCCCTACCGGCCATCAGGGCGCGTTGCTGATCGCAGACGAGGACCTTCAAAAGGTCAAGGCCTGCCGGTTCGATTCTGCTCGCTGCCAGGGCGGCGATCTGCGGCTCCATCAGGTGCCGAAACTCGAGGATATCCCGGATAAAGCCGCTCTGTGCATTGATTGAATCAAAGAGAGATTCGCTCTGGGAAAAAGCTTCGTGGGAGGCAAGCAGATAGGTGCCATCGCCCTGCCTGCTTTCGATGATCTTCCGCTCCGCCAGAGCCTGGAAAGCTTGCCGGAGGCTGTTGCGTGAAACACCTAAGGCCTCGGCCAGCTTTCGTTCCGGCGGTAGTCGATCACCGGGCGCCAGATCACCGTTACGGATCAGATCGCGGATCCGTTCGATGATGGCTGTATAGGCGTATTTCTTTTCTTCGCTGGGTTCGACAGCTGGCATGGATAACTCCTGAAGTCTAATAATTGGTTCAACCAATATTATATTTGGAGCTGTATGTCAATAATATTTCTTTTAAAACAGGTTTATAATAAATATAAATATGGTCAACCAATTAATCCGGTCTGCATCAAAACCATCATGCAACATTGTGTTGACCAGTTTCAGCCGGTCAACACAATGTCTTGCAATCTGTGCTAAGCCTATTTAAATTCGACCCTTCATTTTGCGCTCTCTAGGTGCAAAGTCCCGTCTCAATAACGCCTTTCCTTTCGATGATAATCGGTTCTGCTGGGGCAAGGTGGCGGGGTTGGGCATGGAGTTGTGCTCGCAAGTTCCGTGTGCCACAAAATTTGATTTTTGCTCGGAAAAATGACCTTAATTCACTAGCTGTTTTTTTCGTAAGCTGTTAACAGTCTGATTTATTATTGTCTGTGATCCTTCTTTCATTCGCCCTTATTCAGCGCAACTGCTTAAGCTATGACGAACCGACTTGCTGTATGGTTGCCTCATTTCTTTATGGGCGCCCTTGTCCTCAGTAGTTTTTCCGCTTTGCAATCGATCCTTCTCCATCTGCCGCTCGCTCCTGCTGGATTTTTTATTCCTTTTTTCCTGGGAGGCTTTGGCGGCCTCTTGATCGGCGATCGCAACTTCCGGATTAAGGAATTGGATCACGCTCTGCAACATGCCGATAGACGGGAGCGCAACCTGTCTCAGGAGAGTGAAGAACGATATCACCAGCTTTTTGAATTAAGTCCAACTGTGCAACTGCTGATTGATTCTGAAACTGGTGGTATCGTCAAGAGCAACGAGACCGCCCAGAAGTTTTATGGGTACTCCTCCGAGGAGTTTACCCGGAAAACTCTTGCTGAACTCAATGTCGATCCGGAAAACCTTGAAAAGGATATCAGGTGGATCCTGACTCAAGAACCACTCTGTCTCAGGTTTCAGCATCGATTGAAATCCGGTGAGACCAGGGCGGTGAACGTCTACTCTGTTTCCGTATCGCTGCAAAAGCGTTCCTTGGTGCATGCGGTGGTTGTAGATGTCACTGAAGGCAATGAGGCTGAAGCAAATCTACGGCGCAAGACCGTTGAGCAACGACTGTTGTTGGATTCCATCCCGGTCAGTGTCTGGTATCTCCATGACCCCGAGACCTTTGGCATGGTCAATAAAGCCTTTGCTGATTGTTTCGACTGCTCACCCAGTGACATCGCTCACAAAAAATTGGAGATAATTCTCCGTCCTGAAAATCTAGCACTTGCCCTAGCCCGTAATCGTCGGGTGTTTGCCGAAAAAGCCGCGCTGCACTACGAAGAGTGGTTTGTTTGTGGAAATGGTGATCCTTCGTACATGGCATTCACTAAAACACCGAAACTCGACGAGGCCGGCAATGTCGAGTTCGTGGTCTGCACAGCTACGGATATTACTAGCATGGAGCAGGCCAAAAATATGTTGCAGGTTGAGCGCGATCTGCATGTCGTTCAGGGCACAGCAACCTCTTTTACGGAAACCTTGCGTCTCTGTCTTGAAAAAGCCATTGAGGTTTCGCAGACCGATTGCGGCGGTCTCTATTTGGTGGATCCAAGCGAAGACAGCCTCTTGCTGGTCACCAATCAGGGGCTTTCAGATGCTTTTATGCAAAGAGCCTCCTTTTTTTGCGGCAATTCGGAGTATGCCCAGATGGTGCGAGGCAATCAACCCATCTATTCCAGTTACGCCGACTCTATCCTGCAAGCGAAAGGCGATTTTTTGCAAAGCGAGGATGGACTGCGCAGCATAGGCATTGTGCCGATTTCATTTCAGGGCAGGGTGGTCGCTTGTCTTATGGTCGCTTCCCGCCAAAATGAGGATATATCGATGCCTCATCGTCTCGGCTTGGAAAGATTGGCCGCGCACATCGGCACTTTTTTGGTACAAAAAGAACAAGAAACGCATATTCGCCAGCATCAGAAAAACCTTGAGGCTCTGTTTGAAACCATCCAGGATTTCGTTTTCATTTTTGATGTGCAGGGTGCCATTATCTACCTTAATAAGGCGGTCTCCTCTTGCTTAGGATATCAACCAACAGAACTGATCGGTAAAAATATCCAGACGGTTCATCCGGATGATTTCAAGGAAGAAATTCTTGCAATAGCGGCAGACATGCTGGCAAGGAATCGAGACCATTGCCTGATACCGCTGATTACCAGAGAAGGGAAACTGATTCCGGTGGAAACTCACATCACCCAGGGGCAGTGGAGTGGACAGCAGGTGTTTTTCGTCGTGAGCCGTGATATCTCGTCACGGTTGCAGATAGAGCGGCAGCAGCAGTTGCAGGTCAAGAATGAAGGGCTGGAGCGCATGGCGGGTGCTATTGCTCACCATTTTAATAATCTGATGACCATCGTGGCCGGCAATCTGGAGTTGGCCAAGGATGAGGTTTCCCCGCATTCAACAACCTGTGCGCTGTTGGATAACGCTCAAGGCGGCTGTAAAAGGGCCAGTGAACTTGGGCATGCTTTGTTGATCTATACCGGACAGTTTGCCGAGGCTATCACCCCTATTAATATCTCGGATTTCTGTGAAGAATTGCTCGATTCAGGTAGGCTCATGCCACCCGAGCGTATTGAATTATCAAGAGACCTCGCTTCACCCGGACCGGTAGTTGCCGCTAACCCGGTCCATCTCGAGCAAACCCTTGCGGCCCTGATGACAAATGCTACTGAGACCATCGGTAACGAGTCGGGGCGAATTGTTTTTCGGGTCAAGTCAGTGGGGCGAAATAACATCCGTAATGCGCATATTTTTCCGGCGGAATGGACGCCATCACAGGATCGATACTGTTGCCTGGAAATAACCGACACAGGTACCGGCATTGACGAGAGGCAGATGGGTAAAATTTTTGACCCTTTTTATTCTGATAAGTTTGTAGGCAGGGGGCTTGGGTTGCCGTTGGCCTTGAGTATTGTTAAAAAATTTCGTGGCGCTATCACAGTCACCAGCCAGCCCAAGCGAGGCTCAACCTTCCAGGTACTGCTCCCCGAGCAGGTGCAGTATGACCAACGGGCTTGAAAAATGACGGAACCGCTCAGTAACAAAGAACAATATTCCAAAATGACAAATATACTCATCGTCGATGACGATGTCGTTTTGGCCGAGATGCTGACCGGTTACCTCGAACGAGAGGGGCATCGGGTCGCGATGGCAGCAACCTTGGCCGATGGTATTGATCAGGCCCGCAACGACATTTTTGACATAGTTTTTCTTGATGTGCAGTTGCCAGACGGCAACGGCCTTGAGGCCTTCCCTCATTTTTCCGAGGTGATGTCAAAACCTGAGATTATTATTATGACCGGTTCTGGTGATCCAGATGGCGCAAAAAAAGCCATACAGTCCGGTGCCTGGAGTTACCTGGAGAAGCCCCACGTCCTGCGTAATCTGTTGTTGCCGCTCACCAGAGCGTTGCAGTATCGGAAGGAAAAAAAGAAAATAACCGTTGTCCCGGTAGCTTTGAAACGGGATGCGATTGTCGGCAAGAGCCCTTGCCTGCTCAATTGTCTCGATCAACTGGCCAAGGCGGCCACCAGTGATGCCAGTGTGCTCATCAGTGGTGAAACCGGAACCGGGAAGGAAATCTTTGCCCGCGCCATTCATGACAATTCAAAGAGGGCACAGCGGGCCTTTGTGGTAGTGGACTGTGCTTCTTTGCCGGAAAACTTGATTGAAAGCACCTTGTTTGGTCATGTCAGAGGGGCTTTTACTGGCGCTGACAGAACGTCCGTCGGCCTCGTTAAGATGGCCCATGGTGGCACTCTGTTTCTCGATGAGGTCGGTGAACTTCCCGAAAGGATACAGAAAACGTTCTTGCGGGTGCTGCAGGAACATCGATACCGGCCTATTGGAGGCTCCACTGAAGAGTACAGCGATTTTCGAGTCCTCGCTGCGACCAACCGTAATCTTGACGAGGACGTAGCAGCCGGAACTTTCCGCTCGGATCTGCTCTTCCGTTTACGTTCCTTTTCTCTTCATTTGCCGCCATTGCGGGACAGGAAAGAGGATATCCGGTTCCTGACTCGCCATTTCTTAACTCGACTGTGCGACCGTCTCAAAATAGCATCTAAAGGTATTGCCGATGAATTTTTTGAACACCTGATGGCCTATGAATGGCCGGGCAATGTCCGTGAACTCCAGCAGGCAATGGAGCAGGTTTTTGCCAACGCCATTCATCATTCCACTTTTTTTGCCTACCATCTGCCCGAATATATCCGGGTCCACCAGACATTGGAAGGGATGCAGACCGGATCCGCAGCACTGATTAGCAATAGGATACCCGTCAGTTCCACGCCTTCATTGTGGAAGGATTTCAAGATGGAGATGGAAAAAGGATATATGCAGCAACTGTTCGACGTGTCTGGGGGCAGTGTTAAGGAAGCTTGCCGTATTTCCGGACTATCCCGAGCCCGATTGTACCAGTTGATTAATCTTCACGGTTTAACCCAACATCACAAGGTAGTCTCCGAGTAAACGACTTTCCTTCTTTCCACGTTTGCCGTTCCTTTCTCCCCGCCTCCTCTGTAGTTCCTTAGAGGATTGAGCGCTCATGTGCTCAACTCATCCCATCCTTGAAGCTATAATGCTAATGAAGCGCCATTTCCTGTGTTGTCTGAAATATTGGACAGTGTTTCGTCTAATAAATGAGACAGGTGCGATCGTCAGTGATTTATTTTGCTCATTTCCGCGTCGTTTTTGAGTGGTGTTGTCAGCTAATATATTGATATTAAATTGTAAAAATTAATATCTGGAGAACGATTCTTTTTGGGCACGCATCGTGCTCAATATGAAACATGAAATGGGCAAAAAAAATTACCTGGACCTCTCGCCGCACAATCAGGAGGAAGACATGAATAACGTGTTTCTGTATGCGGCAAAAGATTCAACGTCCTATCGGCAAGTAGAAAAGTACTTGGTCAATCTGTCGTTCGATGGAAAAATTATTGTCCTTCCTCCTGGTTCGCAATTTTCCTCTCCCCTATGTTTAAATTTAAGAAGCAACGATATTGTTATTCTTTTTGCAGAAGAAGATAGTGATGTTGATGAATTGCTTTCAATTCACAATGAATACGAAAATTTTAGGATTATTTTAATAGTTAAAAGTGAAAATAAGATTGATTCTAATAAATTAATGGTTCTTTATCCGCGATTTATTGCTTATGTAGATAGTAATATTGAAGAAGTTTCCAAGATTATATCTAATATTTATTAATAATATACACCCTTAAAATTAAACAATTATGGTTGGTTCTATGAAAAAACTAAAGTTATCAGTAAAGATGGGTGGTGGGTTTGGCTTTATTTTGATTTTGTTGATGATCGTGGCATTTTTTTCATGGCGAGGCCTTGCAGCCATGTCTGACGGGCAAAATGAATATGATCGACGGTCCCAAAATGCAAACATGGTTGGTGAGATACAGAGCAACATGCTGATGGTGCGAATGAATGTCATGAATTATGTGATCACTCGCAATGAAAAATCAATGCAGACCTACAAAGAGTATATATCCAGGCTGGATAAGCTGCTTCATGAATCAAAAGGAATAATTAAAGACCCCGCGCGTGCCGCCAAGATTGGTTCAATTAGTGTCGATGTAGGCACGTATGCAAAGGCCTTTGACCAATTAGTGACTGATATTGAAAAGAGTGACCGTCTTGTCAATGAACTGAGACAGGTCGGGGCTTCCATGCAGAAGGGGCTGGATGAGATAATGACTTCGGCCAAGAGCGACCAGGACCTTGAGGCCGTTGCCAAATCCGGTTTGGCTGGTCAACAGATGATTCTGACTCGACTGTTCGCGCAACGTTTCTCCACCAACCCTTCGGACAAGGATGTCGAATTGGTGAAAGAAGCGAATGCCAAGCTGCAGGAGATTGTCGGCCAACTTGGTGTTTCGGCTAAAAGCGACCGTAGGGCCCTGGCGCAGAGAGTTCTTGATGATGCGAAGACCTATATTAACAAGTTTAAGCTGCTGGCTGAGTCGACCAACAGTCGGGAATCAATCTATAACGATACCCTGGCTCGTATCGGACCCAATGTTGCTAGTCTGGTTAGCGAAATACTCACTACATATAAAACCAACCAGCAACAATTGGCGACAAACCTCAAAGCAACGAGCACGACTTCAATTCGAACCATGTTGATTGGCACCCTTGCAGCTCTTTTCGTTGGCATTAGTTTTGCCTTCTTCCTGACCCGGGCTATTACCGGACCTATCCGCAAAACCGCAGCTTTTGCTGAGGTTATGGCAAGCGGCGACTTCACTTCAAAGCTTGATGTCAACCAGGGTGATGAGATCGGTCTTATGGCCAATTCTTTGAATGCAATGGTTGGTCAACTTGGAGCGATGATAAAGAATATTGTCACCGGAGTCAGCAGCCTTTCGCACTCCTCCACCGATCTGGCCGCAGTATCAAGGCAGTTGTCATCGGCAGCTAAAGATACCGCCGACAAGTCAGGTGTGGTTGCCGCAGCTACCGAAGAGATGAGCACTAACATCCAGTCGGTATCAGCTGCGATGGAACAATCCACTAGCAATGTCAATATGATCGCTTCCTCAACCGAAGAGATGACGGCCACGGTCAACGAGATCGCCGAGAGTGCCGAAAAGGCGCGGGTCATCACCAATGCGGCGGTTAAACAATCACAACAGGCTTCAGTGAAAATGACTGAACTTGGTCAAACGGCGATGCGAATAGGCAAGGTAACCGAGGCCATCACTGAGATTTCCGAACAGACTAATCTTCTTGCCCTCAACGCCACTATTGAGGCTGCACGGGCAGGTGAGGCGGGTAAGGGCTTTGCAGTTGTCGCCAATGAAATCAAGGAACTGGCACGACAGACGGCAGCGGCCACTGTTGATATCAAAAATCAGATTAGCGAGATGCAGGCCACCACTAGCGGCACGATTGAGGATATCGCCAAAATTTCCGAAGTGATTGTCGATATTAACAATGTTATCAATACGATTGCTACCGCTGTGGAAGAGCAATCAGCAGCGACCGGTGAAATTTCCGGCAATATCTCCCAGGCCTCCCAGGGGATTGCCGAGGTTAATGAGAATGTAGCACAGAGCACAGTGGTTGTAGGGGAAATAACTCGTGATATTGCCATGATTAGCCAGCAGTCAGGTCAAGTTGGAGATGGTTCCAGTCAGGTACAGGCGAGCGCCCAAAGTCTCTCCGAGCTTGCCGATCAGCTGGAGTTGCTTGTGAAAAAATTTAAGGTCTAACTGTTCAAATAGTGCTGATTCCATCCTTGTTACCGCCCGAAAGCCAGTCGTCATGGCAGGCTTTCGGGAAGATCAGTGCAAAAAATTCACCAGGAAAAGGTCCGGTGCCATACCGTGAACCCCACAACTTTTTTTCATACCAGCACTCATAATCGACGCTTCTGGTGGCTGATAGGGTTGCCCAGTCTTGTTCTCCTGAGCTTCTTTCTGGGTGGAAACAAGCTCGTCAACACATTGGAACAGGAGTCTGTTATTGAGCATTATTCGGTTCTCGAAGCCATTGCCCGGATGAAAACCGACCAGCTTCTTGTGTGGCGCCAGGAAAGGCTGGCCGATGCCCGGATGAATTCTTCAGGCCTGATCAAGTCCATAACCAATGAGTGGCGTAAGACCGGTAACCCTGCGATGTTGAAGGATGTTGCCGATCGGATGGAGATTTTTCGCGAAAACGAGGGCTACCATAACATGATCCTGGTTGCCCCAAGCGGTAAAATTCTGGTGTCCTTGATCAACAAAACCGAGCTTCAGGAAACTCAGGAAAATAGTCCTCAACAACACGAGCTTCTCGAGCCGGAAGAGAGAGCTCTCCTCAGTCAGGTGTTGGCGTCGGGGCAAACGACTCTGGGTGATTTTTATTATTGTCATACTTGCAACCTGATACACATCAATGTTGGGGCACCGGTTGTTGACAAAGACAATCAGACGATAGCAGTGCTTTTTCTGGTTACCGACCCGGAACAAAACATCTTTCCTCAATTACAGACCTGGCCTGTGTCACAAGGCAAAGGGCCGTCCCAGGCGGAGGAACCTTTTTATAATTTTCCTGGTCCTTCGTATCTCGCGGAGCCGCAGATCTGGCCTGGGGCAAACGCTGAAACCCATGGTAACTCCTTCCTGGTCCGTAAAGAGAGAGAAAGCGTACTCTTCCTTACCCCCCTGCAGTATCCCGATGTTCCCCCATATACCCTTCGCCTTGCGTTGACACACGTAGAGAACCCGGCAGTCCGGGCTGTGCGCGGCGAATCAGGGATGGTCCGAGGTAAGGATTGTTACGGAGAGGATATTTTGGCCGATATTCGTGCGATACCGGGTACACCCTGGCGTATGGTTACTAAAATTGATACCGCCGCCTTGTTGCTCAAGGCCCGGTTTCAGAGTTTTGGAATCATCTTGCTGCTTGCCATGGCGATAAGCACAACTGCCGCTTTGGTCCGACTCGTTACGGTCTCCAGGCAGAAGGATTTGTCCGAGGCCCTTTTGCACGCGGAATTCGAGCGAAGTCAGACCAGGGAGGAAATTCGCGCGACCCTCTACGGCATCGGTGCTGGGGTTATGGCTACCGATGCGAGCGGTCTTGTCACCCGGATGAATCCAGAGGCCGAAAGGCTCACCGGCTGGAAAGAAGGAGAGGCCCTAGGGCAGCCTCTGGCGACCGTTTTTCATGTCATCAACAAAGAAACCGAATTTGTTGTGGCTCCTCCTATCGAACAGGTGCTTGAAAAAGGGGTGATCGTAGAAGTAAGTAATTCTGTTCTCCTGCTTTCTCGGGATGGGCAGCAGTGGCCAGTGACCGACAGTTGGTCCCCCCTCAGGACCGAGAGTGGCGACATTACCGGTGTAGTATTGATATTTCGCGATCAGACCAAGAAAAAGGCCATGGAAGAAGCCCAGGTAGAAAGCGCCAAGCGGCACAGTGACCTGGTCGATAGTGTTAGTGATCTGATATGGGAGACCGGTCCTGACTATTGCTTCACTTTTGTCAGCCGGCGAGCGACGAATATGCTCGGCTATCATCCGGAAGAAATTATCGGCCAGTTCTGGGATGTTTTTTTGAGTCCATACGAATCGGACTTCCCGAAAGATATTTTTAAACAGAGTCTTGTTAATCAGAAACCCTACAACCAGCACTGCCAGACTTTGATACGGAAAGACGGGAGCAAGGTGATCTTCGAGTCAAGCGCTACACCTGTTTTTGACAAGCAAGGTCGGTTTCGTGGTTATCGGGGCATCAGTCGTGACATAACTGAACGTCGGCTGGCGGAAGAAGAACATGAAAAACTTCAGAACCAGCTGCTCCAGGCCCAGAAAATGGATACCGTTGGTCGACTGGCTGGAGGAGTGGCTCATGATTTCAACAACATGTTGACTGTTATCTGCAGTTATGTGGAAATGACCTTAAACGAATTGCAGGTAAGCGATCCCCTATATAAACGCATGTTTGAGGTGCACCAGGCTGCCCAGCATTCGGCCGATCTGACTCGGCAGCTCCTCGCCTTTGCCCGTAAACAGGTGATTTCTACTAGGGTACTTGACCTTAATGAAACAATCTCTGGATCGTTGAAGATGCTGCATCGTCTTATTGGCGAAAATATCAAACTGATATGGAAACCCGGATTGAATCTTTGGCATGTACGAGTGGATGCGACTCAGATCAGCCAGATACTTGCCAATCTGGCAGTGAATGCCCGTGATGCCATCAACGGGCCCGGGAATTTGACCATTGAGACCACAAATGTCGTCATCGATCAAGAAGATTGTGCCTTAAATTTTGATCTGACACCGGGCAACTTTATCTTGATAAGCATACGCGATGAAGGATGCGGCATGGACAAGGGCACCCTGTCCAGAATTTTTGAACCGTTTTTCACAACCAAGGAGGAGGGCAAAGGGACAGGGCTCGGGTTGTCGATGGTGTATGGCATTGTCAAACAAAATAATGGGGTTATTGACGTGTCTAGTGAGCCTGGCCTAGGAACAGTTGTTAATATTTATCTGCCGCAAGTACAGTCCGGAACCACAATGACACTCACCAACAGCGACAACGCCAAAAATATAGGGAATGAAACTATTCTTCTGGTGGAAGACGAAACTGCTATCCTTGAACTTGGGGCTTATATCCTCGAGCAGCGAGGCTATACAGTGCTAACAGCACATTCACCATTAAAAGCTTTGGATATTGTTCTCGAGCATCGAGGAACGATCGATCTGCTTATAACCGATGTGATCATGCCGGAAATGAACGGGAGGGAACTGGCCAGAGAGATTGTAGTGGTCCGACCTGAAACCAAGGTCTTGTTTATATCAGGGTACACCGCCGATGTTATCTCCCACCACGGAGGCCTGGAGCCGGGCATACATTTTATCGAGAAACCTTTTTTAGCAAGCAGCCTGAGCAAGAAGGTCAGGGAAGTGCTCGATCAAACAGGTGACGAATTCCGATCGAATCCAGCCAGCATTCCGACGAAAAAGGACAGTGTATAATGAGAGTAGAGTCGCAGGGAGGCCACCAACCAGGCAATCCCAAGCTTCCTTTCCCTTGTGGAAAAGCCACAGCATAAGTTTTCGCCTTTTGGGGCGTTAACTCAAGCGCCAAAAAAATGGGTTGTTAATGCAGAACTAAAAAAGTTGATAAGTAAGCACATTAGGGAGGGCTGGATTCTTGGCAATCAGCGCCACAGGCTCGCATCGAGGATTTCACAACGGCTTGATATTTTTTTTCGCAAGAAGCTCGCTCACCTGCGTCAGAAACTTTGTCGCAATCGGTTAAGAGTTTCCTCGCTAATATAACATTTCCTTGGCGTCTTTCTACTTCTTTACGTTGGCTCTCTTGGGTTTCATTCAAGGCCCTAGCAATTTTTTGCAGGTTTGTTAGTCCGTTGCCATCAATAAGGCCAACCGGCGCGCACACGAGGGTGTCAGTTGTGATGAATTGTGCCACGATGGTGGCAAGTACTAGGAGTTTAATACGCATGATATTTTAGTTGTTCAAATTAGTGTTGATGATAAAGCATTATATCCAAAAGGAAGTGTGAAAGCAAATCGGACTTCTTTTTGATACGTGAAAGGTAATAGAATGAATCTATCACAGTCATCTTGCAGGCAATGTTCCCTGATTGGCTGCTGTTGATCGGGGATTTTTTCTCTTGTTATGGGGGATGTGATGGGAGGACGAAAAAAGTACTTACTGGTTGAAACGATAAGTGCTTGATTTTAGAGGGTGAACGAGTCGGGATTTGAACCCGTTGTGTTTGCTTAATGTGCTGAGTTATTATAAAAAAATCATATAGTGGCGCCGCTGTGATACACCTCAGCGGTAAACATCTTTTCTGTGTCCAACCTTCACCACATGAATTAAAAGTTCGTTATCCTGAATCGAGTAAACAATTCTATATTGACCTTGCCTGATTCGATAAAATTCGTCTCCAACAATCTTGTTGCAGCCTTTTTACCATTTCGGAAAAACTGACAACCGGTTCATTTATCCGATCTTCATAAGCGGCAATATCTGTCGCAACTTCTGCAAGCGCTTCTTTGACAGCCTGATTAACCAAGGCCGCCGCACTAGGGTGGATTTGCTCTATATTGCTGAAGTTGCAGTACACTTTTTGCGGCCGTTACTCTGAAAAACGTCTTGACTGAGGCGGAACCGCTACCGATTCCGTCATCATAAGGTTTTTGAAACTTAATTGAATAGGTTCAGGGGTATGAGTACTATCTACATGTCTTGCTGGATGCTTGGCCGGGTCATGTCACCTTTAGCATCTTGTCTTGTTTGATATTGACAAGCATGAGCCTATTTTTTAGATTGTAGACATATCAACTAACTGATCTATCATGCAAAAAACGAGGGGCTAATATGCGCAAAACAGCAAAAAGCATGGCGGGAATCGTCTCGGGGGTGACTCTGGCCATTGGCTCAGCAACAGCGGCTTCCCCCACTCCAGTTAATTTGGAAAACTCGCAGATTACTGCTAATAAACCCAGGCAACATACGGCCGTCACTATCAAAAACAATGCAAAGCCCGGCAATAAGTTGATGGACTACAATCTTGCCAACAAGCCAGGATCCACGTTAAAGATCAAGGAAAATATCAGGCCAGGAAAGGAGTTTTCCATGAAGTCGGATAAGGTGGGTAACAATCCTAGGACAAAGATGCAACTCAAGGAAAATTCCAAACCTGGTCAGGAGATTATAGCGTCAACAAGCCGGTCTACCCGTTAACTATCTGAAAATTAATAACTTTATCAAGACGATCTTGCGTCACAGGCAAAGGTGGGAAGATGGGCATCCAATACAGTTGATGCTTGATCGCAACCCCACCCGCATACACATTTTTCGTATAGCAAAACCCCATAACGGGTACTTTTGATGCTTCTATGAATGTTGCTCTTGTTTCAATGCCTTGGGGGGATTTCGGGACACCATCAGCGGCGTTGGGGGCTCTTTCTGGATACCTTCACCTTACCGAACCTAATTTCGAGATTGCCTGCCATTCCGAACACGTAGTCGTTTCCGAGCGTATCGGCAGCCAGATATACGGACTTGTCAGCAATCATCGTCTACTGGCCGAAAGCCTGTATCTCGCGATCCTGTTCCCTGAACGACACGAGGCAGTACGAGCATCCTTCTGCAAAATAGCCGAGGATGAGTTGAAAGACGAACCTGATTTCCTTGCAGATCTGTCCTGTGATATTCTATTTGACCAACTCCACCAACAGCTCAACGATCACCTGAAAGAAACCGCATCATCCCTTTCCCGCAGAACGAATGCCGTCGGACTCACCACGTCGTTGTCCCAAACTTTCTCCAGCTTAGCCCTAGCGCAACACATTAAACGGCAGTCACCAAACGTTACGATGGTTTTAGGGGGAGCAGCCGTCCTCGGCACCCTAGGCCTTTCAATGCTGAAATCTTTTTCTTTTGTGGACTATGTCATTCAGGGAGAAGGAGAAAAACCCCTTGCGGTACTTCTCAGGACGCTGGCCGAAGGAAGGAATATTGAGCCCACCATCCCTGGCATCATTACACGAGCAACGGGCCGACAGCCTTCTTTGCTTGGCCATCGCTGGGAAGCTTCTGATCTGAATGAGTTACCGATTCCGGACTATGACGAGTATGCACAAAAGACAGATCAATACAGCATTATCTGGAACGTGCCTATAGAAGGATCACGTGGTTGCTGGTGGGATACAGTAGCCCGGACAGGTAATCCACGTAACCGATGTTATTTCTGCAATTATGCCACCGGCACCTATCGAGAGAAGAAAGTATCCCGGGTCGCAAAGGAAATGGATTTTCTGGCCCGTCGCTATCAAAATGTACGCTTTGCATTTTGTGACAATGCAGTGCGCTCCAAAGGCATAACAGAACTGGCGGCAGCGTTGAAAAAACGCAGGAAGCAATTTTGTTTTTTTTCAACTCTTCGAGCAAACACCCTCCCTAAAGAAATTTTAAGTCTCAATGATGCTGGCATGGTGCGCAGCGAATGCGGCATTGAAGGCCTATCCGGTGCATACCTTAAACGCATCAACAAAGGCACCACTGTCATCCAAAATTTACAGGTATTGAAGACCTGTCATGAGCTGGGGATTTGGAATAATACGCATCTCATCACAGACTTTCCGGGAACTTCCGTGGCCGAGGTCGAAGAAACCGCACACACGATCAACGAGTTTGCCTCGGCGTACTACCCTTCAGGGACGGTCGGATCATTTAATCTTTGCGCAGGGAGTACAGTCGACGTCTTCCGTCATGAATACGGGATCCATTCCGTGACAAACTGTCATGACTTCCGATGCGGCCTGCCCGAGCATATCTGGTCAAAGCTTGAGCTCTTGGACCGGGATTGGCTGGGTCCCGATCCTGTTGACTGGGCTCCAGTAAAAAAGGCATGTGACGAGTGGTCTACACTTCACGAAACCCTACGCAACGATGGAAGATTCCCTTTTCCACATCCCCTTTATTATCATGATGGCGGCGATTTCCTGGAGATTGTCGACCGCCGGCACGGATGCCGGACATTGACGCTGCCCGGGCACTGGCGATCTGTCTATTTATTTTGCATGGAAATCCAAACCCGTTCCCAGCTGGATACACATTTTTCAATGGCCCATCCCACCGTTGCCCTAAACGAAATACTGGAGAGAATGGTAACGGAAAAAATCATGTACAAGGAGGATCAGAAATATCTTTCACTGGCGGTAGCCATCACACCAGCACTTGCCGCTAAACGGATTAGAAAAGATTCACGTCTTCGTTAAACAAAAAAAGCATATTTAGATATACTGCATTGGTTAGGGTTAGCTCCGCTACAGTAACTTTCCGTACTGTCACCAAGCCCGCAAATTGAGACAGGTGTATGATGGGCAGGGTTTTAGTAGCTATAATTTAGCGAAATAATTTGCGGTTTTATAGCGATGATTATGCATGCCACAACCATTTTGGTGGTGGTCGGGAAAGGAGCAGAAAACACTGAGAATTCGTCGCGGTTCTTCGAAAACACTCGGTTTAAGAAAACCGTTCCTAGAATTGACGATACTAATGCCTCTTATTTTGGTGTAAGCTGACACATAACCCCAGAATTTCTTGCAGATAATACAAGAAAATTTAACAACGACGTGTTGCAACTACCTTTTATCCTCACGCTGAAGATCATGGCTCAGCCATCTCACACAAACGACGACTGCAACTAATCGCCCGAAAGCGTATTTTTGATAATTGGATCCTACACGTTTCCAATCCTGGTTGCACAAACGAACATTTATGCAGCCAGGTCCTGGGTATTTTGAAAACCCGATCTTGTTTCGCTGCAGAAGTCTGGACATGGTAGCTAGATGAACGCTGAACAATCTGGCGGCATCTGCTGCAGTTTTCTGTCCAGAATTGACCAAGTTGACGATCTCTTCCTGCTGATGGGGTTTGAGTTTTGGGCGACGACCTCCAATACGTCCTTGTGATCGTGCTGCATCCAGACCGTTGCGTGTGCGTTCTCGCAACATTGCACGTGCGAACTCGGCAAAGGTAGCCACAATCTGCATCATCATGCGGCCAGCTGGCGAGGTGGTGTCCATGGCTTCCGTCAAGCTACGAAAACCAGCTCCAACCTGGTTGATTTTTTTCGATCAAGGTCAACACGTCTTTCAGTGAACGCGACAACCGGTCGATCCCAGCGGCCACCGGAAGCCGTTTCTTGAAATATCCTTTCACACCCCGTTTTCTCCAGCGTGGCCATTTGCGCCGACGAATCCTGATCCTGGGTTGAAACCCGCGCGTACCCGATAAGCATAGCCGCCTTCTATGATGAACTATATTCTGCCTATTGCCGTTAGGTCGGACCGCTGCGCGTCCGCCAACCCATCGTGAGACATAAAGTTGCATTTTGCAATTTTATACCTTAAAATCATTCCATGATATCAACTCAATCATGGAGGTATAAGATGGCAACCGCAGTAAGAATATCCGAAGAATTGGTTGTAGACGCAAAGAAATATAGCAAAATTGAGCATAGATCTCTAACAGGCCAAATTGAACATTGGGCTAGAATAGGCAAATGTTCTGAAGAAAATCCAGATTTGACTTATAGCTTTATCAAAGAAATTCTGATTGGAATTGAGGAGTTAAATCAAGGTGAAAAATCAGAATATCAATTTGGTTGAGGGTCGATGAAAATATATCAGTCAAAATCATTCGAGAAAAAAGTCAAAAAATTCAACGAAAAAAAACATGAATTAGACAACGAGATCAAACAAATTATTCAAAACCCTTCCATCGGTTCCGAAAAGAAAGATGATTTGAGGGGCATTTTTGTCCACAAATTCAATTTGCAGAGCCAGCTATATCTTCTGGCCTATCGCTTCGTTAATGTAGAAAATCTTGAGATTATAATGATCGGTCCGCACGAAAATTATTACAGAGATTTGAAAACGTACTTAAAAAACAGATAAAGGAAAGTCGAACCAGTCAATAAACCCGAAAATAGCCGCCTCATATTGTAGCACACAATCTATTGCCACTATATTTATATAGCAATATATTTGTGCAACGCACAATGCCCTTGTTTGCATCAGGTCACACTTTATTGCGCAAATGTTCGTTTGTGCAACGAAGCTGAATACGAGTAGAATCAAATTATCGAAACTATGTTTAGGGCGATTCGTTGCAGTCGTAGTGTGAGAGAAATGGCTGAGCGTGGTGATTTTATACAGGAGATATGTGAACCTGTCTATTTGCAGTAGAAACTTTTGAGGTAGATAAAGACCAAATACTAGAAACCTTGAAAAATGCTCCATGAAACATTGAAACTGAGAGTGCGAACTGTCCGAAAAATATTTGATTTTTGCTATTAAACAATCGACACCCAAGATGTGATATCCTGTTATATTGATATAACGCCTAGTTTTACCAGCTCATTGAACAGATCTTTGCGGATAACTGGCTTTGTCAGATATGCATCACATAATTCTTCAAACGACTTCATGACGGTGTTGATATCGTCAAGTGCGGAAACCATGATGATCTTTGCAGCTTTTCCACTGACATTCAAAGTCGAACGTTCAAGCTCACGGATTGTTTTGAGAGTTTCATGACCATCAGTAATCGGCATCATGATGTCCAGGGTGATCAATTCATATGGGGCATTATGCTGCATGGCATGCTTGATAGCCTCAAGCCCCTCTGCACCACTTTCAGCAATATGGCATTCTCCGTACATCTTCAGGAAGCCGTTAAGAAGCTTGGCGCTAGTTTGATCATCATCAACGATGAGAATTTTTTTCATGCTCTTATATTCCCTTCTTATAAAATTATGTACAGAACAGATCCAACAGGAAGACCTTTTTGGGGTAGAAGGTAAACACTCGATATTTCCTGAATCCTTCCTTTTCACAAAAAACTGCGTTATCGCGCATTGAAGCATAATCTGAAAAAATTGCATTTCAAGAGAATACCCTTGGCAAGGGCAACCATCTGGAAAGATAGGCGATTTACAGTGTTTCCAATCAAGGTGAACAAGAGATATGTTGACTTGTTCCGCCTCTGTTGGAAAAGGACATTCAGGCTGTTTGCATTAAAGGGGTATGGGGAGCCGTGTTATCTCCCATTGGGCTGATTGGCCCGTAGCCACGAAGTCGTTTTTCTTTCTCAGCGCCCTGGCCTTTTCCAGTTTTTGGTCTCGTTCTTTGAATATTTCCTGGTCTCTGCCGTTCAGTTTGTCCACGGGAGCAATATAACCGATAGCGCTGTGCAGCCTGACATTGTTGTAGTGATTGATGAATCCTTCAACCATTCGTCGGGCATCGTCAAGAGGAAGCGGGACACCACGAGTAGCTGGTTCCGGTAAGGAGGTACCAAAAAAATTGTATGCAATCGATCCTGAAGAAATTCGAGTGACCAAAGCATTGGTAGGCCATAATGTTTTTTGAAGAGAGCGGTAGGTAATGTCGTTCAATTCGTACTACCTCTCAATATCAATCGATGTCGGAATAACGTTCGTTTCATCCGATGCGATTCACAATCTTTCAAGCCACAAGCTTTGCTGCGGTGGTCAATGACTATTTCATATAGCTCTTAGTGCAATGTATTATTGCCAATATTTATAGTATAGAATATCAATATTAACATAAATGAGATTCCTGGTTAATAACTTTACGAAAATAAGGTGTTGTCCATTATGTTTACAATGACAAACAGTGCCGGTGTTAGCAATAATGCAAAGTTGTTAAGGGATAAAGCTTCAAAGCAGGCAATCCAAGGTGCTATCATCGCCGGCTTTGCAGTGGTTATCGCAACGATTCTTTCGAGTCATTTCAATGTAGGCGAAATCACTCTTGCATCGATGTTGGCCACGCAAAAAAACAATACGGTGCTTTGGGTCCTCGATGCAATGCCTTTTTTCTTCCCTCTTTGGGGCCAGTACGTCAGTTCTATTCTGTCTTATGAAGCAAGCGCAATGGTCCTGGACCAGACAAATGAACTACAGGCGTACACCAAAGCCTTAGAGCAAAAGGCAAACCATGATTCCACTCATGATTCCCTGACGAATCTTCCTAACCGTACCCTTTTCATCGATCGCCTGCAGCAGTCCGTAAACCTCGCCTCACGAGAAAATTCTCAATTGGCTGTTTGCATTCTTGATATTGACCGGTTTAAGGAGGTGAACGACACTTTGGGCCATTATAATGGCGATCGGCTGATAAAACAGATTGCTTTGCGCCTGACCGGTACCATACGTGAATCGGACACACTTGCACGTATTGGTGGGGATGAATTTGGATTCGTACTGCAGAAGATAAACAGCGAAGAAGATCTGGAAAAACTGGGGGAAAAGTTCCAAAAGGCGCTTGAGTCGCCCTTTTTCTTGGAAAATCTAACCCTTGATGTAAGTGCCAGTATTGGTGCGGCTCTTTATCCTCAGCATGGCAAGGATATTGATACCCTGATTCAGCGAGCTGATGTTGCCATGTATGTCGCAAAACAAGACAACTCAGGAATTATCATTTACTCAAAAGATCTGGATGACCATAGCCCTCATCAATTAAGCTTGGGAGGCGAATTACGCGAAGCGATAAAAAATGGTGATCTAGTGCTGTATTACCAGCCGAAGATTCATTGCAACTCCAGCAGGCTTCATTCAGCAGAGGTATTGGTTCGATGGCAGCACCCTCGACATGGTTTTATGGCCCCTGATCAATTCATTCCTATGGCCGAACGAACCGGACTTATTTCCGATCTCACCATTTGGGTTTTAAAACACTCCTTGCGGCAAACCCAGGTATGGCATAAGGCTGGAATCGATATTAAAATTTCCGTCAATGTTTCATCCCGCTGCCTGCTGGATCCTGAATTTCCTGATATTCTCACTGGGTTACTTGCTTCCTGCGAATTACCGGCAAAATCCCTCATGATCGAAATTACTGAAACATCAATCATGCTTAATCCGGAGCGGTCTTTTCAGATATTAAATAGAATTGCAGATATGGGCGTTGATGTGTCCATTGATGATTTTGGGACGGGCTATTCTTCCTTAGCATATCTCAAAAAACTGCCAGCCTCCGAACTCAAGATCGATAAAACATTTGTGATGGATATGCTCGAAAATGAGAGTGATATGGCCATCGTCAATGCAACAATCCAACTAGGGCACAATCTTGGTCTCACTGTGGTGGCGGAGGGGGTGGAAAATATAGCTACCTTCAATAAACTCAAAGCAATGGGCTGTGATATGTTGCAGGGATATTTTATATCAAAACCAGTTGATGCATATGGTCTTTTTACTTGGATTGAAAAAGCAAGGTCTTGTGATAACGATAGCAAACCGAAATCGCCGATTCCTTCTGCCATGGTGTAGGAACCAATGTTACAGATATATACTACAATAACTACGGGGTGATCACGGTCAGCATCTGGCAAGAGTCACTGGATATGCCTGAGTTAAACTATCTACACAAACATGCTATTGATTTTTGCAGGGAGGTTTGCGTCGCAACCAGCAAAAAATAGGGCTGATATTTAATGATAATAAGAAGTTAGAAGCAATTTTAAAAAAAAGCTTGTTCCGAACAAGAACTAGCCGGGAAGAAGCGAGGGAGAGATGCTTTATAATAGCATTTACAGTGCCAGCTGGGCTTTCATCTGGATGAAAAAACTTCCAAATCGCTGTTTTTATAAAACAAAACATGTGCTCAATAAATACTTTTGATAATATGACTACTGTCACTGATTGCATCTTCATTTAGGCAATTCTGGAAACTGCAAAGCGGGTTCAAGATTTTTAGATGTAACATCAGGTGATTATATCATTGCAATTTATTGAACGATTGATGCTCCAGTCCTTGTTGTATTGGGTAGATATTACCCGCCCATATTTCTCGTGGTCTTGAACCTCTCCCGACAATTTTGCATAAATTTTTCCCTCTACTGAAACCGTTTACTTTCGTAGTCAGAGCAAAACGGGGTTTATTTTTGAGGATCTTGCTTTTCCACTTCTTGCATTTTTTTGTTTTGATGAGCCTTCATTTCTTCCATGTTGTTAAAGATTGAATTGATAATAGGATCGTATTCATGATCAAAATGATGCCCCCCTGGCATCATAAGTTTTTTGACATTATCCCCCTTGAGCAACGGGCAGATCGAATTTTCCTCCTTTTCACCATAAACGCACAGAACTGGCTGCTTGACCTGTAGAGCCTCTGGCAGAACTTCAAGGGCTCCTTCCCGGCGATCATTCCCCATCCAATCCATCACGTGCACCTCGACATTAACGAAACTACCAGGACCAAGGAAAACGCACAGATGAACTTGATGGAGAATATCTGACGGAAGTCGATTGATTAAAAATGGGAGCCAGTCCGCTCCGAAAGAATAACCGACCAAAAGGACCCGTTTTTTATTCCAAGCTTGCAGATAATACCGCACCATAGCATCAACATCTTGTGAAACTTCAGCAGGTTGTCTGGTTTTCCAGAAATACTTGAGGCAGTCAAACCCGACCGTTGAGATACCACGTTTTTGGAAAGCTGCGCCAAAAACTTTATCGAGATCAGCCCAACCACCATCACCGGAAAATATAATGGCCAGGATATCATTCTTGGCATCCGAAACAGGGAGTTCGGTCAAAGGGAGATCGTCAATGGAGGTACGATTAGCGGTTAGCTTATGATTTCCTTTTGCCAGGATAGCTGTCGGTACAATCAAGCAGAAAAGGATGCCTAGTATTATAGATAAAAAGACACCTGAGCGAAAACTGAGCATCCGGTAATTATTCATTTCCGCAGAACTCCTTTCACGCTTCCGGAAATCAGGGCGGCAATATTAGTGAGGATGCGTGGCAGAGCAATACCACCGGGTGAAGCAAGATAACGTGGGACCCAAACCGGATCAAACTTTTCCTTATACCCGCGTAATCCCTGGAAATTATAAAAATGTTCTCCGTGCTGGTAGATCAGTGCCCCAATACGGTGCCAGAGAGGAGCATATGGACGATTTTCAAGACCTGCTAAAGGAGCCATGCCGAGTTTGAACCACCGATAGTTCTCCTGCTTACCCCAGAGGGCGAGGCTGACAAACAGGTAATCCATGGTGGAGCGGGGAGCATCAGGAAGGAATCGCATCATATCAATCGACAATTCCTCTTTTTGATATCCCGGCCAAATATTGGCGAACGCGACAATCCTGCCTTCATAACGCACCACGGCCACAGGATTATATTGCAGATAGTCAGTATTAAAGCATCCCATTGAAAACCTTTTTTCACTCGTATTCTTGCCACCTAGCCACATGTCCGATATATGCTGTAATTCTGGAATCAGGGATGGCAATTGTTGAGCGTCAATAATCTCAAAGGAACCCCCTTCTTTTTCTGCTTTACGATAAGTGTAGCGCAAGCCACTCCGGGCTTTCCCCTCCAGTGAGAATTCCGGAAGTAATATCTTGGCTTCCTCGCCAAGCTTGATCAAGGTCAAACCAAGATCAAGATAGAGATATAAAGATTCCTCGCCAATTTCATAAAAAACAGGCCATCCTTCTGCACGTTCACACAATCCTCGAAACTGCCAGACCAATTCCAGTTGTTCTTCTCTCGGACCTATGGGATTGCCCATCGCGACCCAACTGCGACCCTCAATGGCGTACATAAGGAATGCATTGCCGGAATCGCTAAACAACAGAGTCTTGTCCCCAATGAGAGCCAAATTGGCTACCGTTTCTGTGCTCTTGGCAATTACCTTTCTGGCTTTCTCTATTTCAGTGAAGCCTGGCAGATCGGGTGCAGGACGTAGTGGTCTAAACAGCTTGACCAGGGCGAACAAGAGAATAAGAGTCGAGGCTCCGACCATAGCACGGAGAAAACGTGGCGCATGATCGGTTATTGCGAAATGCCACCAAAGATCGTGTGAATAATTTACATGTTTATAGACAAAAAATCCCAACCATCCAGAGCAAATCATCACCAACAGAATCATCAAACTCCAAACTGTACTGAAAGGTTCATTAAGGAGGGATGTTCGTCGATAAAAATGACGATGACATGGTAATAGGACGATAAGCATCAACCCCAGCAGCAAGGCCTCTCCATAAGCCACTCCTTTAAACAATGAAAAAAGGATGCCGCCAGCCAATAATGCAATAGACAACAGATAGGCTGCGTCAAGCCGCCGCTGCAGCCCCCAGGCGATTAACATGAGTCCGGCACCAACCAGGCTGCCGAAGAAATGAGAGATTTCCAGTACGGGTAGGGGCAATAAATCATACAGCCAGAACAATCGTCCTGGTTTCCCTGGAGTAGCTCCAGAAAAAAGCAGGGTCGCGCCGCCAACCAGTGTAAGGGCGGCTAAAATGTGCGGAGTCAGCGCCGCACCCCAACGAGTGAGCAACCGCAAACCGTGACTGACATTGCCTTGTATCCGGAGGAATTCAAGGCCTCCTAAAAGGAAAGCAGCGACAACCAACGGCAGCAGGTAATAGATACCACGATAAACTAGGAGTGTACCGGCCAATACATCTAGCGGAACCGTTGGCAAACTGACGAGGATCAAGGCTTCGAATACACCCAACCCTCCCGGAACATGACTAACTAAGGAGACTGTTTGAGCTAGAAGATATATTCCAAGGAGGTGAAAAAAAGGAAGAGAGGCGGAATGGGGAAGCAACACATAGAGAACGCTGCCAGCAAGAACCCAGTCAATCGTTCCGATTAGGATTTGTGTCAATGCAAGTCGAGGCGCCGGAAGTGAAAATTCCCAGCCAGCAAGTAGAAGTGGAGAGTGTCGCAATGTAATTGCTAATAAATAACCAAATACCATCAAGATAAAAAATAATCCAACAGGTCGAATCGAACTGATATGCAGATGCAGTAATGAAGGAATGGTCACCGGCTCGATCAAAAAAATAAGACCACCAGCAGTACATACTCCCAACCAAAAAGTCACCATTGTAAAAGAAAGAACTTTTGTAATTTCTTCTGTTGAAAGGCCCCAAGTTGAATAGAGACGGTAACGGATGGATCCTCCCGTAAGCAAAGAAAAGCCAATATTATTACTGAAAGCGTAACTGATAAAAGAGGTTAAGGAAACCTTACTTCCTTCCAGCGGGTGCTCGATATAGAGGATTGCCAACCGGTCATAACCGGTCATAACGAGATAGCTCAAGGCTGTGAGCAACAACGCGCTTGTAAGTTGCGAGGTGGTCAGCGAATGCAAATGATGAAAAATGCCATGGTAATGAAAATCTTGTAACGTTTGATGGAGTAACCAAAGTGCTCCTCCAAACACCACCAAGGCGAATAGGGACATCAACAGCGAGAATCGTTTTTTTTTCATCATGATAAACAAGCGAAAGTGATCTCCTGGGCAGCATCATCAGGGGTAAAAGTTGGAATGGCTATCGGCAATGCTACAATTCCCAGGCAGAGAGGAGCGAAACCAGTACATCGTGGCAGTTGTGGTCTCCCAGGAGAAAATCCCCACCAGTTCTAACCGATGGCATGAACAATGACTGAACGCTGGAGGCAATGGCCATCGGGGAAAAGCCCCGACACTGTGATGGATGGTGCTGGATATTGGCTCGAGAGGCTAGATGTTGCCAAACTGGAGGGAAAAAACTCCAGGTTATCCATCGCCACTGCCTACCAATTGAAGGCTCATCGTTATGCAGGATAAATATGAGGTCGTGATTATCTTGCTCCCATTTCCTACTCGGGCACTCAACATCTTCCAATAAGTCACATCTCGTCCCGGCCCTAAATTGTGACCCTAAATTGAAAAGCCTGATTCCAAATAGTTCAGAGATATATTGACTGCGTGGCAACGCTGATAATGGTGCGACTCAAAGTCGTCTTCTGTACTCCGATTACTTTGTTTTTACGGCATCATTAACGATGCGTTCAAAAATGGGGTCCATTTCCGCAACTAGCCCGTCAAGCTCACTATTCTTGTAGGGAGAGAATACGACAGTTGGGGGAAAATAACTAATAGTTGACGAACCATCCTCATTTTCGGTGATGTAGATGCGCAAGCGGTGCTTCAATACCAGCAGGGATACTAGCGTTGAGCATACGGACCGCATAATCATTCCGAAACACCATAAGCACCATGTTGCCGGGAATTTTAATGTCTCTAGTAGCTGCACCTCGACTAGCGCTGGCCTGGGCTACAAGGCCCATCTTGTTGTCAGTAATGGATTTCTCGAGACGCTTGATGATCACTTCGAAAGGTTGCGATGAGAGAACTTTTCTGGTTTCCAGCAGGCATCCCTCCGTAGCATGGACAACTTGATACGAAAGTGCGGAGACAAAAAGGGTAAGAACCGAGAGCGCAATTTTCCAAGCTGATTTGTAAAACATGAAAAATTCTCCTTATGATCGCATCTGGTGTTGAACCGAAAATGACTCGCAAATCGACGATCAAACTATTTCAGATATATCATTTTTTAAAGCAATTGATAATACTATCTCCTTATATCTTGATTTCAGAAGGGAAATCTTCGGGCCTGAACCAATCCTCGTCGGCAAATGATGCATCTGTAAATTTCTTAAGAGAACGACGCATATATTTTCCCTCAGCTGAGACCGCCAAGGTACCATCCGGCAGATACAACTCCCCAGTTCCCTCGAAAATTCGTCCATTATCGTTTGTGATCCGCCCGACGACTTTCAATTCCACATTGTAAGGAACCGGACGTTTATATTTCACATTCAGCTCAACAGTAACGCCGAAGGTGTTTTCGTCAAAATGACACATGATGGCTCGGCCGATTGTTTCATCCAAGATCGCTGCAGTGACGCCTCCGTGGGTAATCATTGGGTAGCTTTGGTGAAACTGACGCGGGGTAAAAAGCGCAATCACCTCGTTATCCACCGTTTCGTAGAAGCGAGCTTTGAGCCCGAACTCGTTTTCGATACCACAAACCATACAGTCGCGGGAAATGTTTTGGGTTCCTTCGATTTTATAATCCATAGTTGCCTTTCGTTAAGTGACGAAGTCGTTTGAGGAATGACCAGATTATTGAAGAAGTGCAAACCGAGGTTGGAGTTGACCATTGACTTCGACTTGCTCTAAGAACATTGCAATCGGGCGTACCCATATACCCGATTGATTGTAAAGTGGTCGATATATGACCAATGGTTCAAGCGTCTCACTATGTCGAGCGACACCCAAAACCTCGTACTCCCCACCTTTATAGTGGAGGTAGCGACCGAGGGGAATTGAAGGGAGCAATGGAAGATTGTTCATGTGATAAGATGAGATAAGAACCTAATTGTAGGGTCCCGTGTGATTATATTCCGAAAAAGAGCTACGCTTTATTCCGC
>CAZSIJ010000018.1:0-65662 GCA_964607065.1 uncultured Desulfobulbus sp.
GGGCAAAAAAAGAACCCTACGTCTCGTAGGTTCCTTTTTTTCAACGTCCTGCTAGAGTGTGCATCAAAAGTTTGTCGCAAGCTCCCGTTATTTTGTCAGTACCTTCGCCTAGATGAGCATTGCAGAGGTTGATAAAAAACTGCGTCTATGAATAGACGTTACCTCAAAAATAACTTTCCCACCGAGGTAACGGGATAGAAAGGCGCTGAAGGAGAAAATCAGAGATCGCCCCGGTCGAAGAGATCGCGGCGGTCTTCAACAAACCAGTTAATGAACTTCTCCAGACCGTTTTGCAAGAACCGGTCGAAGTCCCACGGGTCGCTGGACAGCATATTTCTACAGTCCTCCCTGATTGCATAGGTATAGGCTTCCTCAATAGAACCGTCGGCCATAGCTACCTGCACCAAAACCCGTTCGTATTTGTCACCCTCAAAAGCATCCAGTTTCGCCATGGCCTTCTCTTCAAGCCCCCAGTACAACTTACCGGAAACAACAGAGTCCTGCTGGGGAATAATCCCGGGATATTCTGAACTGCGCACACGAAATCTCGCCCAGTTATTCAAGGTGGCTTCCTGGCCAGAAAAGGATTGACCGGTGACAGCCTTCATAACAAGTGGCGACTGCAATGTTCCATAGCAAAATAACGCACTCTTCTCCATTGTCCTACCTACCCGGTGATTCGATATTTTTAAAGAAACACATACAGCCCTAGACGTTCCGAGAAGTTCGTCAAGGTAATGTCCCCAATTTGCTTATTCCCGCCCCTGCATCATTACTCTAACTAACTCCGCACCCACTAAAACACAGATTCTTGCATCCTGACCAAGCAAAAACAATATACGCTTTCCAACATTGCGGAGTAGCCACCTGTTTCCATAACCCGAAAGCACCTCTAAAGCGTTCGTGTTGCCTCGGTGCCATTATTATCATCCTATATGGAACAAACAAATAATTAAAATACCCCACTACTGCCTTTTTTCCAAGAACAGAAGATGTGGTATATGAAGAAAATATGTCACCTCTCTAGATCGAAGAAAACAACATAATGGAAGGATGGGTTACCTGGCTAATGTCCATCCTTCTCAACGCAAGAAAGTTGACTACCGATCAATACTGTTCGACCCTTCAATTGAAACGAATCAAGATAATTCGAAAAGTGTTACACACTAATGAATAAACTGGCATCACCAGGAATTACCACTATCTGTTCTAAAATAATCGTTACCTGGATAATCGAACGATTAAAGACAGCCAAAGACGCCAAGATCTCAAAATCTTGCAACAAGAAAGAAGCGTTGAAAATATTTGCCTTAATTAATATTTTGTAACAAGGCAGAAAGCCTAATCGAAAAATCAACATGGCGTATTATTAAAACAAAGCTCAAAAGGCTATTTCCCCTTGTTTCTGAGCCATTTTCAAGAAAGGCACTATAAACACAGTTCGTAAGCTTATTCTGCACCTGTAATTTTCTTCTGTTCAACTCCAGGCAGGTTTATTATGATAAATATCTTCATTGTGAAGTGTAAAAAGAAGCAATATTTTCTTATTCTTTTCACAGTAAATAGACTTAGGTTCCACAACTTTCACCCATCATTGTCACAGTAAAACAGACCACAGAATACATGCGTATCACATATATCATCGCGACACAAAAATGATTTCTCCCGGTCAACATGCGTGGAAGCCCCGCATACCGGTAATCCTATGACACTAAAAGGAGTAAGTATGACCACATTAGAGCAGAATGATCCGGAAATATTCGACCTCATTAAACAGGAAGAATATCGCCAGAAAAATAAAATTCGACTTATCGCTTCTGAAAATTATGTCTCACGGGCGGTCATGGAGGCAACAGGTTCGGTTCTAACCAACAAATATTCCGAAGGATATCCTGGCAAACGATATTATGAGGGCCAACAGTTCATTGATCAGGTCGAGAATATCGCCATTCAACGGGCCAAGGAACTTTTCGGCGCCGACCATGTTAATGTTCAACCCTATTCGGGTTCGCCGGCCAATCTGGCCATTTACTTGGCCTTTATCAACCCTGGCGATACCATCCTCGGCATGGCTCTACCCCACGGCGGCCACCTAACGCATGGCGCTAAGGTATCTATCTCGGGTAAATATTTCAATGCGGAGTCCTATTCATTAGACCAGGAAACCGGTTTGCTCAATTATGATACAATCCTTGACAAGGCGCTTGCATGCCGCCCTAAGATTCTAGTTGCCGGTCACTCCGCATATCCGAGAATACTCGACTTTGCTCGATTCCGTGAAATAGCAGATGCCTGTGGGGCGCTGCTCATGGTGGACATGGCCCATTTCGCAGGTCTCGTAGCGGGCGGAGCCCATCCTTCCCCTGTCCCTGATGCCGATGTGATAACCACAACCACCCACAAATCGCTGCGCGGTCCCCGAGGCGCTATGATTATGTGTAAACAAGAGTATGCACAGGCAGTAGACAAGGCTGTCTTCCCCGGATTACAAGGGGGGCCACACAATAACACCACCGCAGCCATCGCTGTGGCTCTGAAAGAGGCTTCCACGGATGCGTTCAAGCACTATGCTGCTCAGATTGTCAAAAACGCCAGGTCATTGGCGGCTACCCTGGTTAGTAAGGGCTTCAACCTGGTCACCGGCGGCACAGAAAATCATCTCATGCTAATCGACCTCACTAACAAGGGCGTAACCGGCAAGATTGCAGCTAAAGCCCTAGATGCGGCCGGTATTGTCCTCAATTACAACGCTGTCCCCTACGACACCCGTAAGCCCTTTGATCCAAGCGGCATCCGACTGGGTTCCGCAGCAGTAACTTCCCGTGGCTTTCAGGAAGAGCAGATGGTCCAAACCGGCGAGTGGATCAATGCCATCATCGCTGATCCCAGTAATACAGCACTCCAGGCTGAGGTGTCCGCAGCTGTTGAAAAACTCTGCGCCTCGTTTCCGGCGCCAGGCCTAGAGCATCTAGGTTAAACTCTCACGCTTTACATAGCATAAAAAAAGGGGACGCTCTCATGAGCGTCCCCTTTTTCATGCTTTTCCCTTTGCTATAGGAGCACTTGCACAATGGTTCCCGCAAAATCAACAAATTTTGCAGGCAAGGCCCCCATCAGAACAATAGCGATAACCAAACCGATCCCAGTCATCTGAATCGCCGGATGCACTACCACGGTCGGTTGCCCTGCGGGATCAGCGGTGTAGGCGGCCTTGACCACAGAGAGATAATAATAAATGGCGATGGCTGTGTTGATGGCTGCCAAACAGACCAACAGGAGATGATCGGCCTGCAAGGCCGAAGTCAGAACCATAAATTTAGCCATAAAGCCAACAAAAGGCGGTATGCCGGCCAGGGCAAAGAGGCCAACAGCCAAAATGAAAGCCAGGACGGGTTGACGCTGATACAGGCCGTTGAAATCCTCTATCAGCAAATTTTCACCTTCCTGCGAGACATTGCTGATCACCAGAAAACAGGCCAGATTCATCAACACATAGCCGGCGATGTAATAGATGGCGAGGCCATACCCCTCGCCTTTCATGGTCATAAGACCAAGAATGACAAAACCTGCATGGGCAATACCGGAAAAACCCAGCATCCGTTTGATATCCTTCTGTACCAGCGCGCAAAGATTGCCATAAAACATGGAACAGATGGCGACCACGGCCAACAACTCGACCAAAAAAGACGAATGACCGGTCGGCACGGTCAGAAACCTGATCAACAGCGCCACCGCACTGAATTTAGGAATGGTAGCTATAAAGGCGGTGGTCTCGTTTGACGCACCTTGGTAAATATCCGGCACCCAAAAATGCATCGGGAAGACAGCCAGTTTATAGAAAAAACCACTTAGCGTCATGAGCACGGCAACCACCACAGCAGGCTGCAGATTGCCCTTTGACAGAAACGCTATAATATCCTTCAGATAAGTCGTTCCGGTCAGACCAAACAGATAACTCATACCGTACAACATAAATCCGGTGGCCATGACTCCGAACAGAATATATTTCATGCCGGCTTCCATCTGCACTCGAATTCCGGTGCGATCATCACGCATGGGAACCAAAATATAAAGGGCAAAGGATGAAAGTTCCAATGAGATAAAAATAGCGATCAGTTCGACCGAACTCACCAGCAGCATCAACCCCAGAACACTTAGCAACAAGAACATATAGTATTCGGGACGAACACTGTCATCAATACCTTTTAGGTTTTGCCCTGCGACCAGAAGGAGCGCCAGAGAAAAACCGATCAGAACTTTAAAAAGCTGGGAATATTGATCCACAGCATAGGTCCCGTAAAAAAGCGTCTCCTGCGACTGAAAGGAAAGACAAGTAGCCGCAAAGGTGGCAAAACCAAAAAACAGTGCGGTGAATTTGGTCACATTTCGATCGGGCGTCTTGCTCAGACTAATTACAAAAAAAGTAAGGGCTCCGGTCAACAGCACCAGTTCAGGAAGGATAACCATATTTATCGCCTTTCTTCTAGTTTCCTCAGCACCGGCCGCACATAAATACGGGCAGGATGTTGGCGGGTTTTGCAGGATTCATACACATTCGTTTAGTGCCAGAGCACGGTCGCAACTTGATGGTGATGCTGCCAATTATTCAACTGATCAAGCAAATGGCTCACCGAGGTGTGCATCAGATCGATAAAAGGTTGAGGGGCCAATCCTATCCAGAACACAAAAAAGAGGAAGGGGGCAAGAATAACAATCTCTCGGACGTCAAGATCAACCAGATAGGTTTGATCGGGATTGGCTGTCCCACCCCAAACAATTTTTTGCAGCATCCGCAACATATAAGCTGCTGCTAGAACAGCCCCAGGAATGGCGGCAAGCGCCAGGATCGTATTATGTTCGAAGGTACCTGCCAGCACCAAAAACTCACCTATAAACGAGTTGGTTCCGGGAAAACCGAATGAAGAAAGAGCAAAAACAGCGAGAAAGGTTACAAACCAGGGCATGTATTTGCCGACGCCGGCCGCAATCGCGAGTTCACGACTATGAGTGCGTTCGTAGATCATACCTACGCATAGGAAAAGGGCGCCGGTTGTGATGCCATGGTTGATCATCTGTAGGATGGCTCCTTCAATGCCACGGCTGTTGAGAACAAAAATTCCCAAGGTGACAAAGCCCATATGACCGACCGAGGAATAAGCGATCAGTTTTTTCATGTCCTGCTGTGCCAGCGCCGTAAAACCGCCGTAGATTATCCCAGCGATAGACAACCAGAGAATCGGGGTCGCCAGCAGCATGGTAGCGTCAGGAGTAATCGGCAGACAGAAGCGCAATAGGCCGTAGGTTCCCATCTTCAAGAGTACGGAAGCCAGGATGACCGATCCGGCTGTTGGTGCTTCGACATGGGCGGCCGGCAACCAGGTATGAAAGGGAAACATCGGCACCTTGATGGCAAAGGCCAAAAAAAAGGCCAGAAAGACCAACACCTGGAAGGTAAGCGAATATTCCTGCCACATCATCTCCGGAATAAAGAAACTCCCGGTCTTAAGATAGAGGGCAATGATAGCCACCAACAGTAGCACCGATCCGGCCAAAGTGTAGAGGAAAAATTTGATTGAGGCATAGACTTTGCGGGGTCCGCCCCAGATTGCGATCAGCAGATACATGGGAATGAGCATGAATTCCCAGAAAATGTAGAAAAGGATAAAATCCAGGGCAACAAAAACGCCGATCATTGCGGTTTCCATGATCAGCAAGCAGAACATAAAGGGTGTAACCCGGGTATTAATGTACTTCCAAGAAGCCAGGACGCAGAACGGCATAATAAAGGTGGTCAGGAGTACCAAAAGAATCGAAATGCCGTCAATACCGACTATATAGTTGATATGAAAACGGGGAATCCAATCGTAGGCCTCTGCAAATTGATACTTCGAACTGGACAGATTAAATCCGGAAATCAATAGGAGTGAAAAAACTGCGGTCAACGAGGTCACAATCAGGGTCCACTGGCGAGCAAAGGCTTCCCCGTGATAAAATAGGAGCACAACTGCCCCGGCCAAGGGCAAAAAGATCAGAAAAGTGAGGAGGGGAAACCCCTCTTTGATAAGTAACAGGTCCATTCTCTATTTTCCCCTTAGAGCAGCCGAAAAAAGATGAAGGTGACGAGCAGAATCGCAGCAAGAGAAAACGCGTAATACAGGGTCATCTGGATCTGACCACTTTGTAAGACACGGACCTTACCCCCTAAAGCACGCATAGAACGGGCTATGCCGTCTACGACGCCGTCAATAGCATGCCAATCAAACCAGCTCCAAAAACGGCTCACGGTCATCAGGGAAGAGAGTCCGACCACCCGGTAGGCTTCGCCCCAAGCAGCATCGCACCATTGCAGCGGTCCCTTGACCAGCCAGAGGAACCCTTGGCCGACCTTACGATACAGCCAATCGATATCAAGGCAGATACGGTCGACCGGTTCCACATATTTTTTAAGCAGAAAAAAGGCAAGCGCGGCAAAACCGAGCAATTGCAGGGTTTCTACCAGATGGTAGGCAGTGAAGGGAGTATAAGCCATGGCATGCGGTAACATAGCGTAGAGAAATCCGGGAGCCATGCCTACCAGGACACAGAGCGTTGCTCCGAGCGTCATGGCAATCATCATGTTCCAGGTAGGGTCGGCCGCTTTCTGCCAGGTTGCCTCACTGCAGTTATTCTTCCCGAAAAAAAGGAAATAAGGCAGCTTCAACCCGTTGTACATGAAGGTGCCAGTCGCCCCAAACATCAACAACCAGGAGGCCCAATTAAGATGGCTCTCGAATCCGGCGGTGATAATCATCGACTTACTGACATAAGCCGCGAAACAAGGTGCGGCGGAGATCGACAAGCAGCCGATGATGGTAAAGAAAAAAGTTGCGGGCATTTTGCTGTAGAGCCCACCCAGCTCGGTGAATTTTGTTTTCCCTGTCATGTAGAGCACCGAACCGGTCCCCATGAACAGCAAACTTTTATATAGAATATGGACAACGGCATGCGCAACCGCACCGTTGATGGCTAGATCCGTACCGATGCCGATTCCGGCAACCATGTACCCGACCTGGGAGACAATGGACCAAGCCAGGAGTTTACGAATATCGTTTTCCATCACCGCATAAATAACGCCATACAGCGCCATGATCACCCCGAGCACAACCAGGATGTCCATACCGGCACAGGACCGTGCCAGAACGTAGACCGCCGTTTTGGTTGTCAAGGCGCACATGAAGACTGCGCCATTGAAGGAAGCTTCGGAATAGGCGTCAGGAAGCCAGGAATGTAGCGGCACCATGGCGGCGTTAAGACCGAACCCAATCATGATCAGCCAGGTGTACAATTCGGGATGGGCAACATCCATCAGGTCAAAGGTAATATTGCCCACGGCCTGATACCGCAGCAGGATACCGGCCAAGAGGATAATACCGCCGATAGTATGAATCAGGAGATAGCGGTATCCGACCCGCAAGGACTGTTTCCCGCGCCGGAACCAAATGAGAAAGACCGAGGCAAAGGCCATCATCTCCCAGAAAAAAAACAGGCTGATATAATCGCCGCTATAAATAGTTCCAAGTGAACCGGCCGCATACAACCAGGCAGCCATGTGTTCCCCTGCGCGATCGACATGGAGCCCGTACAAAGTGCCGATCACAGCCATCAGTGCCATGATCAGGGCAAAGACCGTGGTAAGTTTATCGACCCGACCGAATACCAGCTGCCAATCAAGAAACGATACCATGGCATAATTTCCAGTCAGCGAGGTGTTCAATATCACCGCACCCAAGGCCAGCAGAGGGACGAGAAAGAGGTACGGTTTGCGCAAAGGCCCCTGAATAAACGGCAACAGCAAAGCCCCAAAAATGAGCAGCAGAGACGGATGAATAAAACTGGAGGCCATCATTCCTCCTCGCAGGGTGAAGAGTTGGGGCCATCGTAAAAATTAGTCGACGCCTGGATACCGGAACGCCCCAACCAACGGGCCACTCCAATGATCACGGCGGCGGCGCAAAAACCAAAAAACGACCAGAAGAAGGGTAGATTCTGCTCTACCCAGGTATGAGCATGGTGGGTATCAACCAGCAGGCTCGAGCCGGCAATAAGGCCAAGCAGAACAAAGCAGACCACCACCACCGTCTTCAGGTGTGCCTGGAGAGAGGCAATGAGATTCGTCATCCTGTCACCATCCTGACAAATTGCATCATGAAGTTAGGGTAAATACCGATGATTACAGAAACGGTGACCGCCATCAGCAGCGGAATCAGCATGCTGAGCGGCGCCTCCTTGATACCCGTCTCTACCTCCCCTTCCGGCCGCTTCCCGAAAAAGGCCTTGTAGGTCACCGGAGCGAAATAACCGACATTGAGTACGGTCGAGGCAATAAGGATCAAGAGAATCCCCACCTGATGAGCCTCCATCGAGCCGACCAGCAGGTACCACTTAGAAACGAAGCCGGCCACGGGAGGAGCTCCGATCATCGACAACGAAGCCACGGCGAAGGCCCCGAAGGTGAAGGGCATGGTCCGCCCGAGTCCGCCCATTTCCGAGATGTATTTCTTATGCGCGGCGATGTAAATGGCACCGGCACAGAAGAACAGAGTAATTTTAGCAAAGGCGTGGTTGACGATGTGAATCAGACCGCCCTCAATGGCGTGCGGCGTCAACAGAGCCACGCCCAAGATAATGTACGACAATTGACTGACCGTGGAATAGGCCAACCGGGCTTTAAGATTATCCTTGGACAGGGCGATCACCGAGGCCATAATGATAGTAAAACCAACAAAATAGGCGGTGGGGATGCCGAGATTCAATCGATCCATCGTTTCAACGCCAAAAACATAAAGCATCGTTCGAGTGGTGCAGAACACACCGACCTTGACCACTGCCACCGCATGCAGCAGGGCGGAAACCGGAGTGGGGGCAACCATGGCTCCTGGAAGCCAGTGATGAAAGGGCATCACCCCATTTTTGGCAAAACCAAGAATACAAAAAATATAGAGCATGGTCACCATCCAGCTGGGAGCAGCGGTGGCTGGAATCATGCCAGTGACAATATTGTGCGGAAAATCAAGATTGCCGACCAGGACATAGATGAGGATGAGTGCCGGCAGCAGGAAAAATTTAGCGGTCGTGGTCAGATAAACAATGTATTTGCGCGCCCCTTCGTACGATTCTTCGTCCTGATGGTGGGCAACTAAGGGATAGGTGCAGACCGAAACGATCTCGTAAAAGAGGTAGAGAGTCAGGAAATTATCAGATAGAGCTACCCCGATCGCCCCGAAAATAGCTAGGGCAAAACAGGCGTTGAATCGGGTCTGACAGGGCTCATCATGGGCACGCATGTAGCCCATGGAATAAAAGACGGCGATCATCCACAGTGAGGAGGCAACCATGGCAAATATCATCGAAAAACCGTCTGCACGCAAGGTGATGGAGAGGCCGGGCAATAGCTTAAAAATTGGATAAACCAGCGTTTCACCGGCTTTCAAGGCGGGGATGAACGAAAGAACCAGGAGAAAGAGCAAAATCGAGGCACTGGAGGAAACCATCTCTCGCAGATTCGGATGATTCTTCAAGGTCATGACCACCAAACTGGCGAACAGCGGGATAATCACCGCCAGCAGCAGGTTGGAATTCTCGACAATATGTACAGTGGCGGCAGCGGCTTCCATGTTCATTTTCTCCGGTTACCCCTGTAAATCAACAAGATCATCGGTATCGATGGTCTTGTAATTTCGGTAGACGGCAATCATTATGCTGATGGCGATGGCGGCCTCGGCAGCGGCTATGGCCATGATAAACAGGGTGAAAATCTGACCGATCGCAGGGTCAGGGGCCAGAAATCGGTTGAAAGCCATGAAATTGGTGGAAGCTGCAGCAAGAATAAATTCCGAGGAAATCAGCATACCGATCACAGTGCGGCGGGCGAGCATACCGTAGACGCCGAAAGAAAAAAGCAAGGCGCCGATAACCAAATAGGTCGACAGGCAGTTATACAGATTGAGCAGTTGCATCGGTTAGTTTCTCCCTCTTTGGGCAAGGACCAAGGCACCAATGATGGCCAATAACAGTACTATGGAGATGAGCTCGAACACCATGGAATGGGTAGTCAACAGCGCCATGCCAACCGCCTTGATGTCACCGGTTCCCTGGCGGGGAAAGACCTGCCACTGGGTTTTCAGCCCCAGAACCGTCAAGGCGGCAAACATCAGAGCTCCGGTGCCGAAGGCCAGAGGACCGGCAAGCAGAGACCGGTTTTTCATCCCCGCTCCCATCTTCTCTTCCGGGGTAGCCATCATAATACCGAAAGCGATCAGGATAGAGACCGCACCGACATAGATCAGTAATTGCATCATGGCTAGAAAGGGACTGAGCAGAAAATAATAAACGCCTGCCAAACCGGTAAAACAGACAGCCAACCCAGCAACAGCGCGGACCAGTCTTTGAGCGTTGACGGCGATCATGGCACCTGTAAAGACCAAGGCCACGGTCAGTAAAAAGATGACACCGACCATGCCTTCCGCAGAAAAGAGCGCCGGGGCGGCAGCCGGCTGGCAGACTAGTGCTTGCATTTGTTCTGATCCTCCAACCGTTTCAGCAGGTCCATGATGAAATCGTTCTTATCGAAACTGGCCAGATTATATTCTTTGGAGAAGTGCAAGGCGTTGAAGTTGCAGCTTTCCACACAAGAACCACAGAGGCTGCACTTGGTGAAATCGAGGACATAGCTGGTCAAAACCTTACCCTTAGCCCCCTCCCCTTCCGCCTTCTTGCCGTCCAGGCTGATACAAATAGAGGGACAGGCCTTTTGGCACATGCCGCAGACTATGCAATTGGGCTGACCAGTCTCCTCATTGCCGATGAGCTCAATATGGCCTCGAAACAATGGGGTCATGGTGGGCACTTCATAAGGATACTGTTGGGTCACCACCGGTTTAAAGAATTCCCGAGCAGTGATCAGCAGGCCAGTGACAAGGCTCTTGCTGCCGGTGAAGATATCACTCCAATATCCATTCATAATCAGAACACCTTGATCAAGGCTGCGGTAATCAGCAGGTTAACCAACGAAAAGGGAATCAGTATTTTCCAGCTCAGGTTGAGCAGCCGATAGATCTGGGTGCGCGGGTAGGTCCAGCGGATCCAGATGAAGGTGAAAATAAGGATATAAATCTTGACGAGGAACCACCACACGCCTGGAGTTTTGCCGAAGGGGCAGTCCCAGCCCCCAAGAAACAAGGTAGTGGTCAGACAGGCACCAACCACAATATTGAGGTACTCGCCCATCATGAACAAGCCAAAGCCCATGGAGCCGTATTCGGTCATAAACCCGGCCACCAGTTCGCTCTCAGCCTCGGCCATGTCAAAGGGAGCCCGGTTGGTTTCGGCCACCGAGCAGATAAAGAAGATGATGAACGAGATCCACATGGTGAGGAAATGGCCATTTTCCAGCCGGAAGATATTCCAGTGCCAGAAGCCACCCATCTGATCAAGGGCGATCTCACGCAGGTTCATCGAACCGGAGATCATGACAATGGTGATCACTGTCACCAACATTGGGATTTCGTAAGCCAGATTCTGAGAAACGGCGCGGGCCGAAGAGATGATGGAATACTTGTTCCCCGAGGCCCAGCCGCCGAGGAGTACGGCAATCATGCTCAAGGAGGCCAGGGCAAAGAGGAGCAGGACCGAGAGCTCCATGGCTCTTGCTTCGATATTCCCAGAAAAGGGGATAACCACCATGGAGGTGATGGCCGGAATCATAGCCAAAACCGGTGCCACCCGGAAGATGATGCCATCTACACCTTGAGGAACCAATAGCTGCTTGCTCATCAGCTTGAGCCCATCGGCAAGCGGCTGGAGCAACCCAGCAAAACCAGCCTCGCACGGACCGATTCGCCGTTGAATCCGGGCAGCGCCCTTTCGTTCGCACCAACCTAGATAAGCGGCATTCAGACCGGCAAAAGCCATGATGCCCACCAGGTAGAAAAGGGCTCGCCAAATACTCGTTTCCATACCGTTCACCTCCCCCGATTAACGGTCAATCTCGGGGATAACCAGATCCAGACTGCCCATAAAGGCAAGGGCATCCGCCAACATCATACCCTCGGCCACCTCGCCGAACAGGCTCAAATTGGAAAAGGTCGGCGAGCGCAGCTTCAGTTTATAAGGGTTTTTGCCACCATCGCAGACCAGCCGGTGCCCCAGAGAGCCGCGCGCGGTTTCCACTGCGGAATAGTAATAACCAGCCTCCGGCTTGAGAACCTTCGGGGCCTTGCCCAGGATCGGGCCATCGGGCAGTTTGTCCAGTGCTTGTTCGATGATGCGTAACGATTGTTCCATTTCATGCATGCGGACCATGTATCGGGCCATGGAGTCGCATTCATCAAAGACCGGGACATCGAAATCAAATTCCGAGTACACGGAATAGGGTTCGTTCTTGCGGATGTCATAACTGATTCCTGAACCCCGGGCCACAGGGCCGGTGGCACCGTAGCGACGGCACTGCTCCGGAGTAATGATGCCAATATCCTTGATCCGCTTGATGAGAATAATATTGTGGGTCACCAGATCGTGATAAAACCTAGGCATCCGGCTACGAAGACGTTTGATGAAGTCGCGGGTGCCGGCGATGAATTCGTCGTCAATATCGTTATAGACCCCGCCAAAGCGCATGTAGCAGTAGGTCAATCGCGAACCGGTAACCCGTTCGAGTAGATCGATAATTTTTTCGCGATCGTCAAAAGCATACAGTAGCGGTGTAAACCCACCGAGATCGAGAAGAAAGGCCGCCCACCAGAGCAAATGACTAGCGATCCGGTTGAGTTCAACCGTGATGACCCGGATATATTCGGCTCGTTCCGGCACCTCAACGCCAGCAGCCTTTTCGACCACCAAAGCCCATCCGTGATTGAAGGCCAAGGCATGAAGGTAATCCATACGGGCGGTATTGGGCATGAACTGGGCGAAGGTACCTCCCTCAGCCAGCTTTTCATGCATGCGATGGACATACCCCAACACAGGTTCCGCTTTGACCACATACTCGCCATCTAGGGTAAGGATGACCCGCAAAACCCCATGGGTTGCAGGATGCTGGGGCCCCAGATTGAGGACAAAGGTTTCATCATGCCGCAGAGAAATGGGAACGGTCATGGCATAAAATCCTTTAAAAGTGGATGAAAATCGGCATCTTCCGGCAACAGAATCCGGATAAGGTTGGGATGATCTTGAAAATGGACACCGTAAAAATCAAAGGTCTCCCGTTCATGCCAGTTGGCAGCCGGAAAAACACCTGAGATGGTCGGCACCACCGGTTCGGTGCGGGATACAAAGGTACGAACCATCACCCGGCAATGTTCTCCACCCAAGCGGTTATAGTCGTAGAGGACTTCCAACTGCTGCTTCTCAAGCCAATCGACCCCGGCTATTGACTCAAGGAAAAAGCCTTCGGCGTCCATGACCTGTGCCACTGCGACCACCTGATCCGGTCGGCACAGGATATCGAGATGATAGCCACACCGAGGGTAATCCTGGACAACGATGCCCACTTCTCTTGGTGGAGGGGACGCCTGGACAGCGCTCTCTGCAACCACGGGCACTTCTCTCACTGGCACAACAGGAAAAAGTACCACCAAAGCGAGTTGTGTTTTTTCTCTAATGTCCATTCTCGATACCCGTTCAGCCTGCTTGCACACGCGGCCAGCGACGTTTTCCGGTAATCTTCTCCTCAAGGGTCATAATCCCCTCAAGCAGTGCCTCGGGACGAGGCGGACAACCGGGAATATAAACATCAACCGGAAACAGTTTATCCGCGCCCTCAACCACATTATAGTTTTCTTTGACCTTGAAGGGCCCTCCGGAGATGGCGCAATTGCCCATGGCAATGACCCATTTGGGTTCAGGCATCTGGTCATAGAGAGTTTTAACGGCCAGTTCCAATTTCTTATTAATGGTTCCAGCCACAATCATAACATCGCTCTGACGAGGTGACGGCCGAAACACTTCGGCACCGAACCGAGAAATATCGAAACGGGAGCCTCCGGTACACATCATTTCAATGGCGCAACAGGCAAGCCCGAAGGTCATGGGCCAGAGCGAGTTAGCCCGACCGAGATTGAGCAGTTTGTCGAGCTGGGCGAACTGCACTATTGAGGTAGGTACGTTTTCCGTTCCCATGTGAACACTCCTTTGCGCCAGGCATAGACAATAGCTAATGAAAGTATGGCGACAAATATCAGGATCTCGATGAAATCCCGGAAACCGAGTTCCGGGCTGTTATAGGCGACGGCCACAGGGAAGAGGAAGAGCACATCGACATCAAAGGCAAGAAAAATCAAAGCGTAGAGATAGTAAACAATGCCGAAACGAATCCAGGCACTGCCGATGGGCTCCATGCCGCATTCAATGAGCTGTTCTGCGCGCCCAGCAGATTGTCGGGTATGAGACGAGGGACTAAGAAGATGAACGATGATGATCGGGCCAAAACCGAACAACAACGCCCCTATCAAAAAAATGGTCACATATATAATATTAGTGAGAACGACCGGATCCATCTTTTTCTCCTAAACTGCATCGACTAATAGTATCAATCCGATTGATACTATCGATCAGAACATTTTATCAGAGTAGCGAAAAGCAGCTACCTTGTCAATCATAATTGCATTGAATGATTATTCAATCTTTTTTCTTCTTCCCCTGAAGAATTGCCTCTCACCGCTGGAAATTCGTTGACCTATTTCGTCGAAGTGTTAATTTAACAAAATTCTTCAATTTCGATCATAGATATATTCAATCACACTGATAAGAAAAGGCTCATGGCTATAACCTTCAGACAATTAGAAATATTCATCGCTGTAGCTGAGACGCAACAAGTCACACGGGCGAGCAAGAAGCTCATCCTCACGCAGTCGGCGGTGAGCATGGCCCTGGGTGAACTTGAACACCAGCTAGGCGGCCCTCTCTTCGACCGCCATGGTCGCAGCCTTCTGCTCAATGACCGTGGGCGCTACCTCCTGCCACTTTCAAAAGAGATTCTCCACCAAGTCGCCAATATTGAAACTAGACTCACCGAACAACAGGATACAGTTGCGGGTGTCCTTGAAATCGTCGCCAGCTCGACCATCGGCAACTATGTCCTTCCTTACCTGATTGGTGCTTTCATGCAACTGCACCCCGAGGCCCATATCAACATGCTGGTTGTCAATACCATGACCGCAGAAAAACTGGTGGCAACCGGCCAGGCGGATCTTGGCTTTGTTGAAGGGGATATTAACGTGGAATCGCTGGTCGCTACCTCATGGTTCGAGGATGAGTTGGGCATCATTGTCAACTCGACCCACAAACTGGCAGGACGCTCAACTTTTCGGGTCCCGGACGATCTCAAAGAAACCAGCTGGGTCATACGGGAAGAAGGATCGGGCACTGCGGAAATTTTTACTAAAAAACTAGGCCGTTACGCATCTCTGCTTAAGGTAGTCACCAAAACCGGACACACCGAAGCTATCAAAAAAGCGGTGGAATCAGGGGTGGGTGCCGCCTGCCTCTCCATGTTGACAGTTTGCCGAGAAACAGAAGAAGGTTGGCTCAAGATGCTTCCTATCGAGGGTATTGATATGAGCCGACAACTCTGGATTATCCAACACAAGGACAAAATCATCACCCGACTCATGGCTGAATTCCTCAAATTCTGTGCAGTCATCGCCGAAAGTCATCTGGGCCGGGAATACCTCTCTTCGCCATGGAAACTGCAATCATTATTGACCAAATACAACATCAACAAAGACAAAAAAATATTGGCTAAAGAGCCTGAACAAGAAACTCTACCGTAACTCCCTCTCTGTTCGCAACACAGGTTCCTGAACAACTGCCATAAAAATAGTTGAACAGCACGAACAGGGATGGCTTCCTGTCCGTGCGTCAGTGGTTATTGTAAAACAGCAAGCGCCTGTTTGATTCGCCCCATCCCTTTCTCGATGACCTCCATTGAAGTTGCAAAGGAAAATCGGATAAAATTATCCGCACCAAAAGCGGCGCCGGGCACAGTGGCGACACCAGCTTCACTGAGGAAATAATCGGCAAGTGCAACGGACCCGTCAATTACCTTGCCGCCAAAGGTTTTCCCATAATAAGCTGAAAAATTAGGAAAAACATAAAAGGCACCCATGGGTGTCACGCAGGTCACCCCCTTGATGGATTGCAGCTCCCTGACAAAAAAAGCACGCCGGGGTATAAAAGCCTCACGCAGTTGACGAGGAAAATCCTGCGGACCAGTTAGCGCGGCAAGAGCAGCATACTGAGAAGGGGCGGCGGGATTGGAGGTGGATTGACTCTGAATCTTATTCATTGCCTTGATAACCTCAAGGGGTCCCACAGAATAGCCGATTCGCCAACCGGTCATGGCAAAAGACTTGGATACGCCGTTTGAGAGTACAGTCTGCTCCTTCAAACGCGGTTCGGCATGGAGGATATGAGCAATTTTTCCCTCGGCGTAGGAAAGTTCTTCATACATATCGTCGGAGATCACTAGCCAACCATTGTCAAAAGCCATCTTGGCGACAACTTCCAGAGCCGCCTGGGAATAAACGGCCCCGGAGGGATTTGAAGGGCTGTTGAGAATAATAGCCTTGGTTCTACCGGTCACATATTGCTTGAGCGTAACCGGATCAAGGTCGAAATTATCTTCCTCCTTAAGCGGGACGATAACCGGAGTGCCACCGGCGAGTTGGACCATGGGAGGATACGAAACCCAATACGGCGAAGGGATCAGGACTTCGTCGCCAGGATTCAGTATTGCCTGGAAAATATTATAGAGTCCATGCTTGCCACCGCAACTGACCTGCACCTGATCTGGGGTATACTGCCACCCATGATCCTTTTTGAACCGTTCACAGACTGCCTCACGTAATTCGAGGATGCCCGCCACCGGGGTATAACGGGTGTGCCCATCGTCGATGGCCTTTTTCCCAGCCTCACAAACATGGGTCGGGGTGGGCAGATCGGGCTCACCTACACTGAAATTCAATATATCAGCACCCGCAGCCCTGAGGGCTTTCGCCTTGGCATTAACGGCAAGGGTCGGCGAGGGTGGAACCTGCAGCACTCGATCCGCAAGCGCAAATTTCTGTGGCAACATCATTGTACTCCTTCCATGAATCATTCTCCGGTTGATAAAAACATTGCGCTGTAACGCTTTTGGCAGATTTTAACAAGAACAAAAAAATTGAGATGGAGTGATTCCCACCTGCTAGAGGGGCCCTCTACGGTTCCTTAAAGACGGGACAAGGTCGTTTCCAGTTATAATCGCGGTAGGCTCGATCATCAGGAGCGACGTGACAGTCGAGACAGAGTCCAACCCTTAAGATTCGCTGCAACTCCTCACCATTAAAAGGCCGCAGATCCTTGCGCGAACCATGTTGCAGCGCCTCCCCTTCAATGGTGACAAAATTATCGAATCCACGTGTCCGGCCCGTTCCGCTCTCCACACCTCGATCCACCGGGAAGAATTGCCACTTCCCGTCATTTTTCATCACGGTGCCTTCACCAAGCCCCACAGTCTTCGGAGAAGCATGGCATTCCTTGCACGTCCTGCCCTTCGCCTGGATAGTGTGCGGATTGATGGCCGCCATGGTAAAACGATTGAAGCCGCCCTCGCTGGCGCCCTTCTCATCGATCAGAGTCACCAGATCCTGGCAACCAGGGGTGACGATCACCACTTTCTCGCCCCAGACGGCCAGCATAGGCTTCTCATAACGGATATATGACCGCCCCTCTTCCCACCAGCCCGGTGTCTCCTGCAAAGCCAGTTTATCGAGATGCTTTTCCCGTTTATCCCGTTTCACATGGCAGCCGTAACACTGCGGCACCCAGGTGGAATGACAGGCAGCACAGGTGACGCGCTCATGCCCGGGATAACGGCAAGCCTGTTCATTGGGAGGATGCAATGGCCTCTCCTTCCCATCTATTTTACCGGTGAGCACGAACTGCTCTCCCTTTGCTGCCACATTGTTCAGCGGCTTCTGTTTGCGCGTCATTCCCGGCTTTGTATCGTGACAGCTTTGGCAGGAAATCTCCAATGCCTCTTCATAGTGGGCGTAACTTGTCCCGTCGCCCATGATTTCGTTACGAGTATGGCAATCAATGCATGCCATTTTTTTCACATGGTGGACATCGGCTGCCATCTTGAGATAAAAACGGTCACCGGCAAGCCGTTGTGAAGAGTGCTCCCCCTTCTCATAAGGCGTCCCGTAGCCTTCCGCCTCAAAGATCCCGGTATACGAGATCCCGATGCGCCCGGAACGATTATGACACCGGATGCAGTTTTCCTCAGGGACCTGCTTCACGACTTTAGGGTGCGGCTTGTTTTTCTTGTCCTCATCCCGGGCAGGCTCGGGAATTTCTGCCGTCACCGTATTGCGTGGCACCCCTTCCGGCAAGACATAATGACAGGCTGAACAACCGCCCCCTTTTTCATTAAAAAAGGCAGGGGCTCCGGGCAAATCGTTTTTTTGCTTCCAGAGATGACAGGTGGCGCAGAGTTTGCGATAATAATCAAGGGCCAGCGAACTTTCACCACTCTTTAGCAACTGATCGACCGTGATATCGGCATTTTGGTGTTCCCGCTCTCCCCAATAATACAGCAGGGTCGAAAGAATACCCCGGTTGGTTGCCATCAACGAATTCTTCACCTTATGAATATCCGCAGGGTGGCACCCCTCAACGCCACAGGTCTTGGCGACGACACGAAGATCACCGGGATTGAGCACCATTCCGGCATGCGCCTTATCCTTGTTGATCGCCAAAGCGTCCCCAAGATGGCAGGGAGAACAACCGACGACCAGCCTGTCATGAGCGCCATCCAACTTTTCAGTGGCATGGCAGTTCAGGCACATTTCGACGAACCCGACAGTGGTTATGGATAATTTCTGGGGTCGCTTAGTGGTCTGTTCACGAAAAACGAGATACCCAATCAACAGGACGATGACCGGCAAAAACAGAAGGGCGGGAATGAGACTGCGGGGTGGCCGAACCATGTCTCTTGTTGATCGTCTCAGATAAAGCCTAGCTGCATGAGAGCAGCACAGGCAAAGATAACGGAAAAAACAGCTTCTCCGAAGAAGCTGTCACAAGGGCGGTATGCGGCACTCTTTCCGCTTCACTCCAGAAATCCCTGCACTACCGGATAGCGACGCCCCGGCCCAAAGGCTTTGGTGGTCACCTTGATACCGAGGGGGGCTTGTTTGCGTTTATACTCGTTCAGTTTTATACGCCGGACAATATCCCTGACTAGCTGCACATCGACACCTGCTGCGGCGATTTCCTCAATGCCTTTATGCTCTTCCAGATAAGCGTGAAGAACAGCATCAAGTACTTCATAGGGAGGGAGATCATCCTGGTCACACTGATCTGGCTTGAGCTCGGCCGTCGGCGGTCGGGTAATGATGCGCTCAGGAATCACCTCCCGCTCTTTGTTCATCAGGCGGGCCAACTCATACACCATACCCTTCGGCACATCGGCAATGACAGCCAGCCCACCACTCATGTCTCCATACAGGGTACAGTAGCCGACAGCCATTTCCGACTTGTTACCAGTGGACAACAAGAGCCGTCCAAATTTGTTAGACAGTGCCATGAGCAAATTGCCCCGAATTCGCGCCTGAATGTTCTGCTCAGTGGTATCTTCAGGAAGACCGGCAAAGAGCGGTGCAAGGGTGGAACAATAGGCGTCCATGGCTTCAGTGATTCTGATTATCTCAAAACCACACCCCAAATTCTCTGCCATTTTTTTGGCATCATCAATAGAAGACTGAGAAGTATACGGCGAGGGCATGGCAACACAAAGGACATTCTCTGGCCCCAAGGCCCGACAGCCGATCACAGCAGTAACCGCTGAATCGATCCCGCCGGATAATCCGAGCACCGCCTTACTGAACCCGGTCTTATGCAGGTAGTCACGCACCCCGAGCACCAATGATTCTTCGACATGGGCAACAGAATCTTCGAGCATTTGCTCCCTGGTGGCATCCCATGCATCGCTATCAACGATAAGCATATCTTCGACAAAACCAGCGGCGACCTCACATATTTTGCCGGAACGATCCATAACCATGGAGTGTCCATCAAACACCAGGCCATCTTGGCCACCGACCTGATTGACATAAAGAAGGGGGAAATTATTCTGCCGACAAAGCTGACCGAAGACCCGCTGGCGATCACCGAGTTTGCCATGATAATAGGGTGAAGCCGAAATATTGATCAGGCAATCCGGAACAAGAGATCCCGCAACAAAATCCTTGAGGGGATTGGCTTGATAGGATTGACTATCCCACCAGATATCTTCACAGATTGTCAATCCGCAGCGCAGACCTTGCAAAGGGAATACCGTTGTAGTTGTTCCCGCCTCAAAATACCTGGTCTCGTCAAACACATCGTAGGTGGGAAGCAACTGCTTGCGTGCCCGAAAGGCTATTTTGTTCTTTTCAAGCACAAAGGCTGAGTTGTACAAAGGCTTCCCTGGCCCGTTTCGTCGCTCAAGTGCACCAATAATGCAGGTGATGCCGTCAAGACGATTGAGCAAATCGGCAAGGGCTCGATCATGGGCATCGAGAAAGGAAGTACGTTCCAGCAAATCTTGCGGCGGATAGCCGCAAAGCGACAACTCAGGAAAAACAACAAGATCGCACCCAGACTGCTTGGCTTTGTCAATCCAATTGAAAATAAGCCGAAGGTTCCGGTCAAAAGCACCGACAATCGGGTTTGTCTGAACTAGGGCGATTTTCACAACGGATTAAACCTGTGGAAAAGACGTAACGCACCGACGACTGCGCTTGACGCACGGACACGTATCAGGTCGCATGGATTCACCTGACAGAGCAAAAAAGGAGACCGAATCAAATACGCTGCACAGATTCAGCATGGCAGAGGACAGTATACCCATCCCCTACCATTCATAAACTATAAACCCGACCAAAAAATCGCAGCCGGATTAAAATATACAGCTGGATTATTGTTTTAAAACATTTGCGGCAGCAGGTCCTTTGGGTCCATCAACGATTTCGAACTGAACCTTATCACCCTCATTGAGGGTTTTGAACCCCGATCCACCGATTGCGGAGTAATGGACAAAAACATCCTTGCCATTTTCCTGCTCAATAAAACCGAAACCTTTAGACTCATTAAACCACTTCACTGTTCCTTTCAACATTGCTCCCTCGATCTCCTAGTAATGGGCTGAAAGCTATAATCCATGCAGAACTACGTGATATTTCTAATTAAAAATGTCAATTAAAAACGTGTCAAACGCAAAAACCACACGGTCTACTCATTTCGCGAACATAACACTAATTACATTAAAAACAAGAAAATTGATCTCTCCATTGGCCTGGAATGCAGAAATTTAGTTCTTCACCGCGTGATGACAAACCGCCCCCACACAGACTTACCGACGATTCAGGGAGCACATTTATTCAAATCTGTTCGTATCGACTCTTCCGTCCGACCTTGCTCCTGCCTCATGGACCTCGCTGGAAAGTCTTTACCGCACGGTTGTGTTCGGTCAGGTTGGTTGAAAAGAAATGGGTGCCGTCATTTTTAGAGACAAAATACAAGGCATTGGAATCGGCTGGATGAAGGACGGCTTCCAAGGAAGCCCGACCGGGATTACAAATAGGTCCTGGCGGCAACGCTGGAATAACATAGGTATTATAAGGCGTCTCCCGTTTCAGATCGGCTCTCGTCAAGTCACCTTTGAACTCACGGATTCCGTAAATAACTGTCGGATCCGACTGCAGACGCATTTTCAAGGCAAGTCGGTTTAAAAACACCCTGGCTATCACCGGGCGTTCCGTTGCCACCCCTGTTTCTTTTTCCACAACCGAGGCGAGCGTAACTATCTGATGGCGGTTTAACCCTCCGACCTCATTGGGCTTGACGTCCTCCCAGACATGCAGAAATCTATCCACCATCATCCGGATCACCAAATATTCATTGGTTTCATGACGGATAAGGGTATACGTCTCCGGGAAGAGATACCCTTCCAGGTGCTGTGCATCAATCCTAATTTTTTTTATAAATTCGGTATCATGAACAATTTCAAGAAAGCGATCCCGCTTTACCCAACCATCCTTTTCAAAAATAGTAGCGATCTGCTCGGCAGTCATTCCTTCGGGAATGGTGACATGATGACGGAGGGTGCTGCCTTTTTCAAGCAATCGCAAAACTGCAGGCGGGGTCAAGCCACGTGGAATACTGTATTCTCCAGCCTGAAGCTTGGCGGTTATTCCAGAAAAATAGACCAGAGCGAGATAACGAATATCGTATCTAAGAATACCGTTCGCAGCGAGCACCTTCCCGATGCCACGCACCCCTGCCCCTTTGGAGATGACAACAACAACATCTCCGCTCCCCGGTGAAACAGTCGTCATATACGACCAATACCAGAGAACTGCGCCACCGCAAGCAACGAAGACAAAGAACAGAAAGAATAACAACCGACGCTTCAATGGAGTAAACGAACGTATCTATAAGGAATTGAGAAGGGGTTATCTGAGAAAACACAACACCTCAGATGGCAGGAGGCTTAAGCACCCTCATTGCCACCTGAGGGCAGGTATTACTTCTCTTCTTTGCCGACGGACTGGACAGCCTGTTTCTGTTGGCGACCACGCTTTAATATTTTCCCCAGAGTCAGTTCAATCACATCATCCATGTGTTTGACCGGGAAAAAAGTTATTTTCTTGCGCAGCTCTTCTGGAATTTCGACCAGATCTTTCTGATTTTCATCAGGTATAAGCACCTTGGTGATACCGGCTCGTAACGCTGCCAGCGCCTTATCTTTCAACCCACCTATGGGGAGGACCCTACCCCGCAGGGTCACCTCACCGGTCATTGCTATCCCTTTTTTTACCGCCTTGCCGCTGATGGCGGAAAAGAGCGCGGTGGCCATGGTGATACCAGCCGAAGGACCGTCCTTTGGAATGGCTCCGGCCGGAACATGAATGTGAATATCGACTTTGTCGAAGTAGTCTACCTCTACGCCCAGATCTGCACTGCGACTACGACAGTAGCTCAAAGCCGCCTGAGCAGATTCCTTCATCACGTCACCCAATTGCCCAGTGAGCAGCAGCTTACCCTTACCCGGTAGCACTGAGGTTTCAATATGGAGGAGTTCGCCGCCGACCTCCGTCCATGCAAGCCCGACCACCAGCCCCGGTTGCGAACTGGTATCCATCTCTGTTTCTGGCAAAAATTTGGGTGGTCCCAAATATTTCTCCACGGTATTTTCAGAAATCACATACGGTCCCTTGCCACCCTCAGCCACCTTACGGGCGATTTTACGACACACCTTGCCTAGGGCACGTTCTAAATTTCTGACCCCCGCTTCATGGGTATATTTACTGACGACAACTTCCAGAGTCGTATCGTTTAGCTTGATCTGACTCGTTTTAATGCCGTTTTCTTTAATCTGCCGCGGCAGCAGATATTTCTTGGCTATAACCATCTTCTCTTCCAGAGTGTAGCCGGAGAGCTGGATAACTTCCATACGGTCGAGCAGTGGTCCGGGAATGGTATCGCTCCGGTTGGCGGTGGTGATGAACATGACCTTGGAAAGATCAAAAGGCACATTCATGTAATGGTCTGAGAAGGTATTATTCTGTTCAGGATCCAACACCTCCAGCAGAGCAGATGAGGGATCGCCACGGTAATCGTCGCCGATCTTATCGATTTCATCCATCATGAACACCGGATTATTGGTGCCGACATTTTTCAACCCCTGGAGTATTCGCCCCGGCAAGGCGCCGATATAGGTCCGGCGATGGCCGCGAATTTCAGCCTCGTCACGCATACCGCCCAAGGAGAGCCGATAAAACTTACGGCCCATGGCCTTGGCAATTGCCTGCCCCAGCGAGGTCTTCCCGACGCCCGGAGGGCCGACAAAGCAGATGATCGGCCCCTTGGTGTCCTGATTAAGCTTGCGGACAGCAAGATATTCAAGGATACGCTCCTTGATGGTCTCCAGGCCGTAATGGTCCTCGTCCAGGATGCCCGCCGCAACTTTCAAATCCAACATGTCCTTGGAGGATGCTCGCCAGGGGAGGTCGAGAAACCAATCGAGATAAGTGCGGACAATCGTCGCCTCGGAAGCATCGGGGTGCATCATATCCAGCCTTTTCAGCTGCTTGCGAGCCTCCTTCTTAGCATATTTCGGCATTTTTTTCTTGCGCAACTGTTTACTCAGGTCTTCAATTTCCTGTGAGTAACTGTCCTCGTCGCCGAGCTCGCGCTTCAACGCCTGGATCTGTTCCCTGAGAAAGTACTCGCGCTGACTACGTGACATCTCCTCTTTGGCATCCGACTGAATCTTCGCCTGGACGGTGGAGACTTCCAGTTCTTTATGGAGCAGATCCGCCACCAGACGCAAACGTTCTGTAGGATTGATGGTTTCAAGAATCTTTTGTGACTCGGCAATCTTCAAGCGCAGATTGGAACCGACCAGATCAGCCAGACGCCCTGGTTCCTCGATGTTGTTGATGATCATCATCAAATCCGAGGAAAGAATGCCGCGCAGCGACATGATCTTTTCCGTCTGCTCGCGTACTGTCCGCATCAGGGCCTCGGTCTCCACAGTGATTTCAGGGGTTTCCGGTTCCTCAATCAGGTCGATTTCAACCTTGTAAAACGGTTTTTTCTGGAGATAAGAGCGTATCTTTGCCTTGGAAAGGGCCTGTACCAGCACCTTGAGACGACCATCGGGCAGTTTAAGGGTCCGCATGATCATTGAAACCATACCGACCTCGTACAAATCTTTTACTTCGGGATCGTCCTTGGTAGGGTCCTTCTGGGTTACCAGCATCAGCAGCTTGTTATTATTCAGGCCATCGTTCACGGCTTCAATGGAACCGGGCCGACCAACAAACAGCGGGATGATCATATAATTAAAAACAACAACATCCCGAACAGCCATCATGGGCAAAGACTCCGGGATCTCAAGATCCTGAGCATGCTCCCCAAAATCACCCATACTGGTCGATAATGAATCGTCAAATTCCACGTGTTTCCTCCTTAAAATCGCCTAGAACGATTGTATTATTCTAAATAATTGTCCCACGACAGTAAACACAACCGAATCCGAAGTCAAGGCAGCGGCACATCCTGCCCGGCAAAGAATATTTCGCTTGAATAATTCCATGCGCCTCAATATAGAGAAGCTATCATCCTGCCGCTTGTTCACCTGACCGTCGAGGAGCCCATATGCTGACCACAGGATCGTTTTTTGATCTAACGGATTTTCCCTATAAAGACATTTTTGCAGACTGCACTACGGTCTGGGATCCATTGAATAAGCTGAAAAAATATACCTGCAGCAACACCGCTCCAACCTTTCAGCACGTCTGCCTGACCGACGGAGTACCGCTGGAGAGCCCCTACATTTCCTTTAACGGTAAGTTGCGAAATGCCCGGGAATGCATCATTACCTACGGAGACACAACCAAAGGAGGGCTCTCTGTCTGGGAAAACGGCCAGATCCTGGAAGGTGCCTCTGTGATCATGGCAGGTGCGGTGATGGTGGGCAGAAACATCAGAATCGGCAAAGGGGTACTGATTGAATCCGGGGCTATGATTAAATCACCCACCATCATTGGCGACTACTCGGAAATCCGCCAGGGCGCCTACCTTCGCGGCTACTGCCTGATCGGCAACCGTTGTGTGGTAGGCCACACCACCGAGGTTAAACATTCTATTTTCCTCAACGACGCCAAGGCCGGACATTTTGCCTATCTCGGAGATTCGATCCTCGGCAACAATGTCAACTTGGGGGCGGGTACAAAATGCGCTAATCTGCGGTTTCTGCCAGGCAATGTGGCGGTCAAGACACCCAGCGGCACTGTCGATACCGGGCTGAGAAAATTAGGGGCGATACTGGGAGACAGTGCACAAACCGGCTGCAATGCGGTGACCAGTCCCGGCACGATCATGGGCCCGGAATGTATTCTCATGCCAAACACTACCGCACCTTCCGGATTACATCCTCGAAAAACCGTGATACGCTAGAGTTGTCATGCAATTGTTCGGATCCCGGCGGCTGCCCTTGCCCGGCGTATTCGTAGAGGGCGAAAAAAAAAGCGAAGATGATCCCGATAGTAAAAAAAATTCGCAGCAATCTATCCCAGGCCGGCCACCCACTTCCTGAAATCTTGCGAAAAACAACCGCGATGATATAGGTGAACCCTATGGCGTAAGGCGCCGTAAGCAACACCTGATAGAGCGTACCGTAGAGGATGGCGCCAACATCGGCCCCCATGCGCAGATGAAAAAGGCCGTAGGCCAGAGCCGTCAGCGTAAATGTAATTTTATCCCGTAATGTAACCATATATGAACATCGCCACTGCCTGTATATTTCCAAAAACCCTCCCCAGCGAGAGCCTTCTTTTTCCCCTTGTACAGGTTTTCGACCAGCTTGTCTACCTGCAAGCGGTTGAAGACGAACCGCTCGGACAAGACCTACCCTCCCCTCTGGTCGGGCAACTCCTGCAACAGGGAACCCTGCAACTGTTTACCCCGGTGCCACTCGGCGACCAGCGTGAGCGTTTTCTTGCCCTGACAGGCGACATGCAAAAACGCCGGGATGACTACACCAATCAGCTCAGCATGCTGACACTGGCTGCACTCAGCCGCCGGGAACAGACAGAAACAAAAAATTCGATCCTCACCAATCTGTTAAAAATCGGCAAAATTGACAACAGGAACGAGGAAGAGGAATTATTGCTCTGGCAGTCACGGTTAATGCTCAAACTGGGGGAGTTTCTCGATACTGAGCAGGCGGAGCTCAACGAGGCGCTCCGCGATATTACCAGCCGCCAGGACGATCTTCTGGCGGAGCTGCGCGAAGAAACGGACAGCCCTTTTTCATTAACCGCCGGTCTTCAAGGCTCCGATCACAAGTCGGAAGCCATCCTACAGCATCGCCTCAAGGCCTGGAGCCGCCTCTATTTCCATGCCCCTCACCAAGCACAACCACAGGTCTTCATCACCGATAACGAAGCAGCACTTGACACTCTGCAGGAAGTCTTTGAAAATAATCATCGCCTAAGTGCTCGGAAAATAGCCAGCCTGGAGTTGCCCGCCAGGCGCAGTTCGGCTACGGAATTGCCAACACTTGCGTCGCTGATTCATCAATGTCCCAGCCTGCAGGCGGCCATGGCAACATTGACCACGGCGTACGTCTTCACCCCGCCTCAAGTGGAAGCCTTGGCAGAACTCTTTAGCGTATGTGCAACAGAATGGTCGCACGGCCTCAACACTCGGTATCCCGCTGCACAGCACGGCCGCTGCACCCTCGACCTTTTCCTCTTCCCAGAGACCTCACCCCGGCAATTGTTCCTGGAGGGTTTCACTGGAAACAGTCCTTTAGCAGACGACAAAGGTCTGCCTATACACTCAAGGACACTCGTCGGTTTGCTGAAAAGGAATGGTAATCCGGCATGAGCAATAAGTTGCTCACAATATCTGATATAAGAAATATTAAAAATTCATATATATCTATCTTAGCAAGATTTAAGAATGATATATCAAAGCACGTAATTGTATACAATGATCATGTCGATGAAAAAATAATCCAACTCTTCGATAACGATTTTGCTAATTTATACAAACAATTAATTCTTGATTTTGAATTAGGTTTCACTATCGGTGCTATTGTAGGAATAGCAAGGGAACGAACACCTGCCGACAAGTGGCATAGCGATACGATAGAAAGAAGCATGCAGGACAAAAACAGTATGCATCAAGGAATATTACGCATAATAAACAAAGAAGACGGGATTCCTGTCTATATTCAATCGACACAAACAATTGGGAATATCGCACCAGCCTTAGCCTATCATCAGATGAGGCAATCCTATAGCTATTCGCAAGGCTTTAAATAAATACAACTTTGTTCAAAAACAAATTATGGCAAAAATTTTAGAAGGAAAACCATCCGAACCAATTGGTGGGCCAACCAGAGTGTATAGTGCTGGAGAGGGGTTCAAGTCTGAAAACCGACTCATCTCGATCAATAGAGCATTAGAAAAATGCCTTACTCATGCAAAGAAATCTTAACAACAGCTTAAACACTAACACTACGGGAAGAGAGAAGGGAAAGGATCGTTAATATCCTCTTCATGCGCGGCACAGGGCGCTGGACATAAAGACCGCCTTTACCCCGAAGATATCAGCCGGGCTCCCGGCCATCACGGTTCCAGCATCCGAAGGCCACCTCCCATATCTTCCAGAAACCGACATCTCGATGCCGACATCCTCGGGGAAAACAATCAACCCGCGTTTTCTTCACACTCGTCCCGGTAGGGGTTGATGGTCATGACCGGGCAACAAGCGGTTTTCACCACCTTGTCGGCAACGCTGCCGAACATCATTCTCTCCAACCCCTTGTAGCCATGCGTTCCCATGATAATCAGCTGCACTTTTTTCTTGGCCGCATAGGTCAGAATTTCCTCCGCCACATCACCGGACAGAACCTTGCCGGTCACATGAACCACCCCGGCTTCGGCAAACATTGCTTTATTTTCTTCTACATAGGTCTCCATCTGCTGTTGCGCCGAGGCAAAAAGCTCCTCTTCGAGATTGGGCAGATTGACGGGCGGCACAAAAAATCCGCTGTAATCCTCAAAATTCTGGACCACAAAAACGAGATGCAACTCCGCTTTGAAGGTTCCGGCTATGTAGGTGGCCGCCTTGACTATCGTGCCGGCGTTGTCGGAAAAATCGATCGGGGTAAGGATACTCTTGATATTTTGCATACATAACCTCCAGTGTGAAAGAAGATTGAAAATAATCCTGACTATTTAAATGATAAACTCTTTACAGATAATTTCCAGCACTATTGTGGCATTGCTGCGGCCAAGGCCGTCACAAACCTTAGCTACCCGACAAAGCAGTTGACCCTGCCTGACAAGATTAATATATTTCGTTTTTAATCATTTGTTTGCAGTCTCCCACACCAACAGGAAACAAAGAAGAACATACCTGTTGAATTTCGATTGCATACTTTAACGTTCGTTCCGGTCGGGGCCGGATACCGCCATGGATTTTACGCCAAAATGGATCGCCTGGGAGATTACCCGCCGTTGCAATCTCAACTGCGTGCACTGCCGTTCTTCATCTCAGATGGAGGTCGAGGGACATCCCGACTTCTCCTTTATCGAGGCTAAACGGGTGCTTGACGAGATTCGCAGCTACGCCAATCCGGTCATGGTCCTGTCCGGCGGTGAACCGCTCCTGCGATCGGATGTCTTTGACATAGCCGCCTACGGCACCGGGCTCGGCATGCGAATGTGCCTGGCCACCAACGGCGCCCTAGTTACTGAAGAAACCTGCCGGAGCATCAAGGCAGCTGGAATCAAAATGGTTTCCTTAAGCCTCGACGGTGCCACCGCAGCTGTGCACGACGATTTCCGCAACCAATCCGGGGCGTTTGCCGGGGTAATGAACGCCATCCGCCTCTTTAACGAGCACAAAATTGAATTCCTCATCAACTCCTCCTTCACGAAACGCAACAAGGAGGAAGCACCCAAAATATATCAACTCGTCAAATCATTAGGGGCAACTGCCTGGTACCTGTTCATGATCGTGCCCACCGGACGGGGCGAGGATATCATGGCGGAATTGATCCCTGCTGAGGAGTACGAGGATATTCTCAACTGGCATTATGACATGGAAAAAGAGGAGCACGATCTTCTCGTCCGGCCCACCTGTGCGCCCCAATATTACCGGATCATCCTGCAACGGTCCAAGGCGGAGGGCGAGCGGTTCAAACGGCGCAGTCTCAAGTTCTCCACCGGCGGCTCCAAAGGTTGCCTGGCAGGGCAATTAATCTGCCTAATCGATGTCGACGGCAATGTCTTGCCCTGTAGCTATTTCCCGAAAGCAGCCGGCAACATCCGTACCCAGTCTTTTAAGGATATCTGGGAGAATTCAAAACTTTTTCTCGATTTGCGCGACTTTGCCGGTTACAAGGACAACTGTGGGCGATGCGAGTATGTCAATGTCTGCGGCGGTTGCCGGGCCAGGGCCTACGCCATAACCGGCGATTACCTGGCGACGGAACCCTTTTGTACCTATCAGCCGGGACATTGACAGCAAAGCACCTGTAATATAACCTTCACTGCTCATTGGAGCGACCGGTTCTCGCTGAAGAACGAAACCAGCCGCTTTTTACTGACAATCATTTTTACGGAAGATAATGAACAATACATTTCTCAGAGCCTGCCAGGGCGAACAAACCGAATACACCCCGGTCTGGTTCATGCGCCAGGCAGGCCGGTATCTGCCGGAATACCAAAAAGTGCGCAGCAAAGTCAGTTTTCTGGAACTCTGTAAAAGCCCGGAACTCTGCACCGAAGTAACCCTGCAGCCAATCGATATTTTCGGCTTTGACGCGGCCATTCTCTTTTCAGATATCCTCATTCCGATGGAGGCCATGAATCTCACCCTCGAATTCCACGAAGGACGAGGCCCTGTCTTCCCCAACCCGGTGCGGACTCAGAAGGCAGTCGATGCTCTCGTGGTTCCTGACCCGGAGGCGACGGTCCCCTTTGTCATGGAGACGATCCGCATGCTGCGCAGGGCGCTGAAGGTGCCGCTCATCGGTTTTGCCGGAGCACCGTTCACCCTGGCCACCTACTTGATAGAAGGAGGCAGTTCCAAAGTTTTTCTCCACACCAAAAAAATGATGTTCCAGGAACCCGAGCTCTACCACAACCTGCTTTCAAAAATCACTGCCTGCACCAGTGCTTATCTGCGAGCCCAGGCACGTGCCGGAGCCCAAGTCCTGCAACTGTTCGACTCCTGGGCTGGAATCCTCGCCCCCTGTGATTATGAGCAGTTCGCCCTGCCCTATGTGCGCTCAATCATCACTGACCTGCGCGCCATGACCGATATCCCGCTGATCTACTTCGCCAACAACGGCGCCACCCTGATCCCCCACACCGTTACCCTCGGGGCGGATGTCCTCGGTTTTGACTGGCGACTGCCTATTGGCGATGCTATCAAGCAGGCAGGCAACCATGCGGTCCAGGGTAACATTGACCCTGTTGCCCTCTTCCTCCCTAAAGAACGGCTGGAGCAGCGGATCAAAAGCATGCTGATGGACACCCGAGATGCGAGGGGCTACATTTTTAACCTTGGCCACGGCATCCTCCCTGAAACACCGCCGGATCAGGTGCGGATCGCGGTCGATGCCGTCCACCGCTTCAGCGGCAAATAGCTCATCTTTTCAGCCTGCCGCACACTCCATGGCCATGTCTCACATCCGCATCCCTTCGCTTTCCGAATGTGTTCAATTAATGGAACAGTACGGGATGCTTGCCAATATCCGGCATCACTCGTTGGTGGTCGCCCGGTTGGCAGAACAACTGCTGACCGGGCTCTGTGCCTTTGCCCCGGAGCGACCTCAGTCCGACCGCAATCTGGTGATCGCCGGGGCGTTGCTCCATGATATTGCCAAGACCCCCTGCCTCAACAGCACCTGCGATCATGCCAGGATCGGCGCCGACATCTGCAGGCAGCACGGATTCCCTGAGATTGCTGCCATTGTCGAAGAACATGTCATCCTCCGGCGCTATGATCCGGATCAGTACACCAACGGAAATTTCACTGCCCGGGAGATTGTCTATTACGCAGACAAACGGGTTCGGCATAATGTAGTGGTAAATCTGGATGAACGGCTGGAATATATCCTTGACCGTTACAGTAAAGGCAATCCCGACCGGCAGCAGTTGATCCAGGCAAATTTCAGCAAATGCCTCGCCTTAGAACAATATCTATTCCGATGGCTGCCTTTCGACCCTGAAAATCTTGGCACCTTCTAACCACCGCCCTTACCTTAAGCATCAGGTACACCATGCCCACCACATCCTTTGACTGGGTAAACGACTACCCGGCTGCAGTCAGCGTCTGCGACACCCACGGCACCATCATCGCCATGAATCGTCTAGCGACGGACAATTTCAGCAACCAGGGCGGCGCAGCGCTGCTCGGCACCAGTTTGTTCGCATGTCACCCAGAACCGGCAAATGGCATCATCCGCAAGCTTTTGCTGGAAAAGACGGGCAACACCTATTTCACCGAGAAAAATGGCATCCGTAAACTGGTGCACCAGGCCCCATGGTATCACGAAGGCCGATTCGCTGGATTAACCGAAACCATTATCGTCCTCCCTGATCAGGTCCCGACCAAACAACGAAGTTAGCGATGGCCATCTAGTCAAAATTACTCCCAATCCTTGACAGTCCCTCTCGGACGGGTATACTCTGAATAATAGACTTAGCCCCCTTTTCCTCGGAATGCAGCTTTGCTGCTGGTAACCATAGGAGCCGACACGATGAAACTGCGCCCCTCTCTCCCCTTTTTCTATGCCTTCCTCCTGCTGCTTCTAGCCTCTGGCCAGCTACATGCCGAACAATTATCCCCTGGACTCAAGGATAAACTCCGCACCACCGAAGCAGGCCGCCCCCAACGCATGGCTGAAAATTTCTTTATTTTTTACGACCCCAGTACCTCCATGGCGGTACCGTATAAAGACACCGGCCTGACCCGGATCGAGGCCCAGAAAAAAATCCTTCGCGAAAGCAACGCCTCCTTGCCGGAACTGAACTGGCAGGCTGGTCTCTATCCCCACTGGAAGGGTGAGCTTTGGCTGCACGGATCTCCTTTTGCCTTTAAGCCCTATTACCGGTTGCAACTCTACAAAAAAACTGACTTTGCCGCCGCTATCGAACAACTGCCGGTCACCCCGCAAAGCCCGCCCATGCTCCAAACAGGCCTGATGAAGCTCGACCATCTCCTTGGCCTGGCGGGACGAACTGAGGTTTTTCTGTTTTCCGATGGTCGTCACTCCACCTATAAAGAACTGGAACCAACTCCTCTCACCGAGGCCAGGAAGCTGGCCGCTAAATATGATGTCTGTTTCAACATCGTCTCCAGCGCTACCGATGCAAAAGCCAGAAAATTGCTGGACGATATCGCCGCCGTTAACAGTTGTTCACAGGTCATCGATTTCGACACCGCCTATAACAGACCAGAGCATCTGCTGGGCAAGCTCTATATGGACACAAGAGCGAATGGTTTCAATAATATCCTGTTCGATTTCAACAAATCAAACATCAAACCAAAATATGCGGAGCAACTCGTCAAGCTCGGCCGATACTTGCAGGCGAACCCGCAATCCTATGTGGTCCTTTCCGGCTTCACCGATAGCATCGGCACCGAGGCGTATAACATCAATCTTTCGCAACGGCGGGCCGAAAGCGTTCGCAATTATCTGCACAAGAAATTCGGCATCAGCCGAGAGAACATGCTCATGTATTGGTACGGCTATGCCAATCCAGTCGCCTCCAACAAAACTGCGGAAGGGCGGCAACAAAACCGCCGGGTAACCATCGTTCTTCGCGATAAAAAATAACACACCTGGCGGCCTCGGGGCGTCACAGAAGGTACTCATGCGCATTGCCTTTCACGGTGCCGCCAGAAACGTCACCGGCTCCTGTTATCTCATTGAATGCTTCGGGAAAAAAATCCTGATCGACTGTGGTCTCTACCAGGGCAACCGGGAGATGGATGAGGAGAACCGCAACGATTTCGGCTTTGATCCGGCCGCCATCGATTACCTGCTGCTCACCCACGGCCATCTCGACCATTGTGGGCGTATCCCTCTGCTCAGCAGACTTGGCTTCAAAGGCAAGATCATCACCACAGCGGCAACCCGCGAACTGGCCAGGTTGGTCATGCTCGATTCAGCCCGCATCCATGAAGAGGAGGCTGGATACAAAAACTATAAGGCGAGCAAAAAAAGACATAGAAAGGAACTGATCGAACCGCTTTATAACACCTTGGATGCCCTCAACTGCTTGGACGCTTTTGTCGATATCACCGCTTTTGACAAGCCGTATGATCTCTGTCCCGGCATCCGCACCATCTTTTACGATGCTGGCCACATCCTCGGCTCCGCCAGCATCCTCCTGGAAATGGAAGAGGCTGGCAAAAGTAGGCGCGTACTTTTTTCCGGAGATCTCGGCTACGATGGCCGAGCCATCATTCCCGATCCGGCAACGCCGCCGCATGCAGATACCGTGATCATGGAATCTACCTACGGCGACCGCCTGCACAAGAAATTGAAACCCTCCATCGAAGAACTGTACCTGGCGATCAACACTACCATCGCCAGGAACGGCAATGTTCTCATCCCCAGCTTTGCCCTGGAACGAACCCAAGAACTCCTCTACTATCTACGCGAAGGGATCGAACAGGACAAGCTGCCTCGCAACCTGCAGGTCTTTCTCGATTCTCCCATGGCCATTTCCGCCACCCAGATTTTCCGTCGGCACCGGGAATGTTTTGATGAGGAAACCTGGGCGGTGATTGCCTCCGGAAAGGACCCCTTCGAATTTTCAGGGTTGCAGATCATCCGCGACACCTCAGAATCCATGGCCCTGAAGCACATGCAGGGTGTCGTCATTATTGCCGGTTCCGGTATGTGCACCGGCGGCAGAATTCGCCATCATCTCCGCCATAATCTATGGCGACGGGAGGCGTCGGTGATCTTTGTCGGCTATGCAGCCGAGGGTACCCTGGCACGACAAATCATTGAAGGCGCTTCTGAAGTCCGGGTGCTGCAGGAAGAGATCGAAGTCAACGCCGAAATTCATACCATCGGCGGATTTTCCGCCCATGCTGATCAACAAGAACTCCTGAACTGGCATAGGCAGACCGGTAGTCCCGAGCGCACCTTTCTGGTACACGGCGAGGAGATAGCCATGCAGACCCTGGCGAGCCACCTGATCGGTACCCAGGTCGAAATGCCTGGCCTGCATGAATCCTTTGAACTGTAAGACAGCCTGCAAAGGATATTGATTGGAACTGTTCGCTAAACAAGAACAGTTCAACGCTGCCATGGAACGTTATACTGGCCAAAGCAGATACAAAGTTCTTGGCGCATCGGTCTCAATCATCAATATCTCCCTGCAAATGTATCTTGCATACCGGATCTGCCCGAAATCAATTGGTGCTGGCGACCAGGCACTCTCTTTTCTCTTGGCGTATCTCCTTTCCGACTTCATCAACGGACTGGTTCATATGTATATGGACAACAACGACCGCTACGATTCGCTGGCGGGGCCATTAATCGCCAATTTCCATCTGCATCATAAGATCCCTCAGTACAAAAAAAACAACCTGTTCATTGTTTATTTCATTGAAACCGGAACGAAGATCTGGCTAGTGGGATATCTGCTGCTGGTTTCCTTTATTCAGGGTCTGTTCGAGATGAACGTTATCGTTGCACATACTCTGGCGTATATTGGCATTCTCTCCTCCGTTGCCGAGGTTTCCCATTACCTCTGCCACAATTCGACCTCGACAATCGCAGGATTTCTAGGAGGTACCGGTCTCTTGTTGTCAAAACGGCACCACGCGAGACACCACCTCCAGGACAATGCCCATTATGCCTTCTTAAACGGTTGTACGGATCCCCTCCTCAATCGGATAGCAGCAGCATGGTATGAAGGATATAAACACAATACTGATCTGCATTATGCCCGCTATGTCAGCGTGGATAGTGACACTCGCTAACACATCTGGCAGGAGGTCACCATGCAGATAAAAAAACAGCTGCAATCTCACCTCTCCCATCCCAAAACCTATTCCCTGCTCCTTGCCTGCGGCTGGACCCTGGTCATTGTCATATCCCTTATTGCGAGCATTTCTGCACATCAACAAGAAGTGGTGACCATTGCCCAGAATGTCGCTAGGGCCTATATCGACAAAGACATTCTCTATCGCAACTGGAACGCTCTCCATGGTGGTATCTATGTGGCAACAGGCAAAGACGTAGTACCCAACCCCTACTATCCGCCTACGCTCGAAGAACGGGACGTGATAACCCCATCCGGACGTCACCTCACCCTGGTCAATCCGGCATACATGACCCGCCAGATCTACGAATTAGCGCAAAAAGAAAATAAAATATCCGGACGGATTTCCAGCCTCAATCCTCTGCGGCCAGAGAACAAAGCAGATAGCTGGGAAGAATCAGCTTTACAGGAGTTTGAACACGGTCAACAGGAAGTCAGCAGCTTTGCAACAGAAGAAAATATTCGTTACGTGCGACTTATGCGACCTTTGGTAACCGAAGAAAGCTGCCTGACCTGCCATGCCCATCAAGGATATAAAACGGGTGACATTCGTGGCGGCATCAGCGTCAAGTTGCCGATGCAGCTCTTTGACCCAGCCACCGGCAAGCAAGTTGGATTGCTCTGGGCAGGTCATGGCGTTATGTGGCTGTGGGGACTTGCTGCCCTGTATGCCGGCTACACAGGGCTACGACGACGCACCGAAGAACGTGACCTGGCGACAGAAGAGCTGCAGCGGCTGAATGCAGTCCTTGAAAACCTGGCGACGACCGACCATTTAACCGGAATCTTTAATCGGCGAAAATTTTTGGAACTGCTACAGGCAAATATCCTGGAAGCAAAACGCTACGGCATGCCGCTGGCGCTCATCTTTTTTGATATTGACCATTTCAAGATGATCAACGATACCCATGGGCACAACACTGGAGACAAGGTGTTGCAGGAACTGGCCCGAATAGTTACCAACACAATCCGTCAGACGGATGTTTTGGCACGCCTCGGCGGGGAGGAGTTTGTCATTCTCGTGCACAACAATGACGCAAAAACCGGAGGAGAACTGGCGGAAAAAATCAGATTACGGGTCGAACAACACAGCTTTCCACACCTGGACGTCGTGACTTGCAGTTTCGGGGTTGTCCAGTTTTCTCCGGACGATACAGCGGAAACCTTAATAAAGCGTGCCGACGATGCCATGTACGCCGCCAAACAAGCAGGAAGAAACCGGGTTGAGACCCGTTGTGAACAACAAACCAAATCAGCTTAAGGTAACAACACCGTGCCTTTTAAAAACAACAAGGATTATAGTGGAAATTTATCTTTCTCTTGGCCCATCAGAAGTTGCCTGTTCATTCAATAACGACACGCCCCCTCTGTTATTGTGATGGTGCTGATGTTGCGGATCTGGCGGGATCGACGGGTGCAGAGGGTGGCGCAACAGCCGATTTTGCAGGTGGGATTGGAGGAGTCGGCGCGGTGACCTCATGAATTCTAGATTTGCCCTCCTCCCAGACAGACCTTGACCCCATCCAGGCCTTCTCCCAAAAATTCCTGGATTGCTCTTTGACAGTCCCCACGGCTTCCTTCGTTTTTTCGCCAACCGTTTCCACTACCTCCCTGGAACCCGACCTGGCCTTCTCCCAGGCACCGACCGATTCGTCTCTCACTTTTTCCAAAGCACCCCCTGCCGTCTCCCTAGTGGCCTCCACGACGGCTCCCGAGGCTTTTTTAACCTCTTGGCCCGCTTCACCCCATTTAGAGGTTTCCTTCTCACGTACATCTCCCTGCCTTTGAGGAAGGGGCTGCTCCTCAGCAGCCATGACTGTGATTACGGAAGTAATTGAGACAACTGCAAGTAGAGCGCAATAAAGGATCATTTCAGTTATCAAGCGCGTTATCTTCATTAATTCCTCCTAAATTGACTGTACCACTTTGTGGGTTCAATCATTTTTTAATATGCATTGTTATTGCAAAATACAAAATTAGGACCTATTTTCCCATACTGTGACAGTAGCGAACCTGTCAATGCAAAGCTCCTGACCTTCAGTTACCCTACACTCTTTGCTTGTAACTCAATATACCAATACCCATTTCCATCTCACAACAAAAAGGACACACCAATGCCCCGATCACGCCAAGCCCTGGTCCTTTTCTTTTTAACTTTCCTTCTTTTGCCAATTCTATCGCAAACACTAGCAGCCGGTGAAAAAGAGGTTATGCCCTCACGATGGACAGCACAAGAAGCGGTTCAATTTGCACTGCAGCACAATCCTGATGCACGAGCTGCGCTGGAACGCATCCATGCTGCCGATGCCGACATCAGATCAGCCAAAGCGGCCTTTTATCCGCAACTAGGGTTGAGCACAGAATACAGCCGTACCAATAATCCCATGTATTCCTTTGGCAACATCCTCAACCAAGGGATGTTTTCCAATACTATCGACTTCAACAAACCCGGCATCACCGATACTCTCCAGACTAAAGCCACGGTCCAGTACCGGTTATACAACGGCGGTCACGACCAAGCAGCCCTTGATGCAGCCGGCCAGCGCAGTCAAGCGACCCAGCATGAGCAGTCAGCCATCCGCTCCCGGCTTGGGTTTGAGGTGGTGCGCGTTTTTTATACCATTGTCCAGGGTGAAGACACGGTACGGGCGAGAAAGGCAGCTGTCGAGGCCATCAGCGCCTCTTTGGCGGTGGCTCAGGCCCGCTTTCAGGAAGGCAGCCTACTCAAGGAAGATCTGCTCAACCTGGAGGTGCAGCAGGCAAGAGCGCAGGAACAGCTGATCCAGGCACAACATGGCTTAAGCCTTGCGCAACAAGGCTTTCTCCATCTTCTGGGGATCCCGCGGGGCGAGCCCAGACTCGATATCCCTGCAAGCCACGTGCAAGAAGTTCCGGTGGAGCGCGACATCCACAACCGGCCGGAACTGGCCGGCATGGCTGCGATGATCAAGGCACAGGAAGCTGCGGTGCGACAGGCCCGGGCCGGCAACTACCCCTCGGCCGACGCCTTTGGTTCGTACCAGATCGACAAAGGCCTAGAACTTGAAGACGGCTCCGGCAATTCTTGGACCACAGGCCTGCGCCTTAACTACACCCTGTTCAACGGGCAACAGACCGCTGCGGCAATCGATCAGGCCAAGGCTCAGTTAGCGGAAGCCAAGGAGCAGCAGCGTAAGATGGAACTGGCCTTCAACTTGGAGTTCGAACAGGCAGCTCTCGCTTTAAACCAAGAAGTCGAGCGTCTCAAGGTCACACTCAAGATGGTGGAGTCCGCGTTGGAAAGTGCCCGGCTGGCCCGGCTCCGTTTCAAAGAAGGTGTACTGCTCTCTTCCGAGCTCATCAACACCGAAAACAGATTGACCGACGCCCAGGTCAGCCATGCTCTTGCCTCGGCTTCCCGCAAAATTGCCGTTGCCGATCTCCGCCGGGCAGTCGGCCTTGCCCAATTCAACCAAGGGGTGAAGTAACCATGTCTCCAGGTACAATGCACATAATGCGCAGGATTAAACGACTCACCGCGTCCCTTACCCTCTCGTTGCTGATGCTCCCGGCCACTTCGACTTTCGCGGCCAAACTCCTCGCTCCTCAGTCAACCACGCCGGTTGCAGTCTCGGTAGCTGTGGTGCGCGAACAGGAGATCCCGGCCCTGACCGAGGTGGTGGGTACCCTGCAGGCCGCCGAGCGGGCGGCCATCGCTGCCAAGGTTACCGGAGTGATTACCCGGATGCCGGTAGTGCTCGGCTCAACGGTTAAAACAGGAGATCTCCTGGTTGCCATCAGTGCCGAGGAGATTTCGGCCCGTCTTAATCAGGCGGAGGCCCAACTGGCTCAGGCCAAACGTAATCTGGAGCGGGAACAGAATCTCCTGCAAAAAAATGCGGCCACCTCGGAAACCGTCAAGTCGATGATCGATCTCCACGCCATCGCACAAGCCGGATACCGTGAGGCCAAAACCATATTAAGCTACGCCACTATTACCGCTCCGTTCGACGGAGTTGTCACCCGAAAAAACGTGAACACTGGCGATCTCGCCACTCCCGGCACAGTGCTCCTCCATATTGAAAACAACCGGAAACTGCAGGTAGCCACAGCAGTTCCGGAAAGTCTTGTCCTGCTAATCCGCACTGGCGATACCCTGATCGTCAAGGTTCCAGCCGCCGCAGTCATTACCAAGGGAACTGTGTCGGAAATAGCCCCTGCCATTGATCCGAGCTCACGCACCGCCCCGGTCATCCTTGATCTGCAGCCTGACTCGAAGCTGCGGACCGGACAGTTCGCCCGGGTGCTGCTGCCGGGAAAAGAAGGCAAGGCCCTGCTGATTCCAACACCGGCGATTATCCCTTCAGGCCAAATGGACAGGGTTTTTGTAATAGAGGAAAATAAAGCCCGACTGCGGCTTGTCCGAACCGGCATGACCCACGAAGGCCTGACCGAGATCCTCAGCGGCCTCGACCCTGGCGAAACGGTGGTCACCACCAGTAGCCAGCCCCTTGTCAACGGCCAGCTCCTGCAGATCAAGCCATGAAAAACAAAACCTCCCTGAGTCCCGGATTCGCCGGACGCCTGACCGCAACCTTTATCGGTTCGAAACTCACCCCCATAGGTTTAATCGCCTCGCTGCTGCTTGGCCTGCTCGCTCTCTACATGCTGCCCCGGGAAGAAGAGCCGCAGATAAAGGTGCCGATGATCGATGTCATGGTTGCTATGCCCGGCGCCACTGCCAAGGAGGTGGAACAGCGGCTGGCCATCCCCATGGAAAAACTGCTCTATGAGCTGTCGGGGGTCGAATACATCTACTCCACCTCCATGCCGGGCCAGTGCCTGTTGATCGCCCGCTTCTACGTTGGCGAAAATTTTGAGAAAGCAATCGTCAGCCTCAATCAGAAGCTGCAAACCAACTTTGACCGCATCCCGCACGGGGTCTCCCAGCCGCTGGTTAAACCGCATACGATTGACGATGTCCCTGTCCTGGCCCTGACCTTCCATTCTAAAGACTACGACCATTACACCCTGCGCCGTCTGGCCGCCCAAGTGGACGATGCCATCAAATCCATTGCCGAAGTCGCCGAGACCAAACTAATCGGCGGGACACGGCGACAACTGCGCGTCCAATTCGATCCGCTGCTGCTCGCAGCCCGAAGCTTAAGCCCGACCGACCTGACCTCCCGATTGCAGCAAGCCAACCGCCAATCGCACTCCGGCACACTCAGGGCGACAAACAGCGAACTGCTGCTGCAGACAGGAACCTTCCTTGCCTCGGCTGAGGAGGCGGGACGGATCGTGGTTGGTGTGCACGGCGGCAAGCCGGTTTATCTGCACGAGGTCGCCACGGTAATCGACGGTCCTGAGGAACCCCAATCCTATGTCCTCTTCGGCACTCAGAACACCGACAACCCCGAGGCCGCGGTAACGCTCTCTGTCGCGAAACGGCCCGGTTCCAATGCCGTCCATGTGGTCGAGACCGTGCTGCACAAAGTGGAAAGTTTGAAAGGTTCCCTCATCCCATCGGATATAGAGGTGACGGTTACTCGAAATTATGGGGAAACTGCTGCGGAAAAATCCAACGAACTGCTATTGCATATGGGGATTGCGGTCTTTGGAGTTGCCCTCTTGATCCTCGTTTTCCTCGGCTGGCGAGAGTCGATCATCGTTATGCTGGCCATTCCCTCGACCCTGTCGCTGACCCTGCTGCTGTTCTATCTTTACGGCTACACCCTCAATCGCATCACCCTCTTTGCTCTGATCTTTTCCATCGGCATCCTGGTTGATGATGCCATTGTTGTGGTCGAAAATATCGTCCGCCACCTACGGCTCCAAGCAAATCGGGGCGTCTCACTCAAAGAGATCGCCATCGGTGCAGTGATCGAGGTCGGCAACCCCACCATTCTCGCGACCTGGGCCGTCATTGCTGCCATCCTCCCTATGGCTTTTGTCGGCGGCCTCATGGGCCCCTACATGCGCCCTATCCCTATTGGGGCCTCGGCGGCCATGGTCTTCTCGCTGATGATCGCTTTTACCGTCACCCCCTGGGCAGCAATCCATATTCTTCGCAAACCAACAGGAGAAATGGAGGGTCGCCAACACAATCCCGACCATGCCCCCGACGATTTGTTCACCCGACTGTACCACAGGATCATGGAACCGCTGCTCGCCGATCACCGCTGGCGGCTCCGCTTTTTCCTCATTATTGTCGGTCTGCTGCTCACCGTTTGCGCTCTGGTCGTCTTTGGCAAGGTGAAAGTGAAGATGTTGCCCTTTGACAACAAGTCCGAATTCCAGATCATCCTCAACATGCCGGAAGGTTCCCCCTTGGAGCAGACCGCCCGAGTGGCTGCGGAAATGGCCTCGGTGGTCAGCCGTGAACCCGAAGTGATCAACTACCAGATTTATACCGGCACGGCCTCACCGTTTAATTTCAACGGGCTGGTCCGCCATTATTTCCTGCGCTCCGGCCCAACTGTTGCTGATGTCCAGGTCAATCTCAAAAGCAAAAAAGAGCGCTCGAGCCAAAGTCACGAGATCGCCAAACGGGTGCGACCGGCACTTGCTCTCATTGCAGAGAAATACGGAGCCGCCATGGCGGTAGCCGAAGTCCCTCCCGGACCGCCGGTGCTCCAAACCCTGGTGGCTGAAATCTACGGACCAGACGAGGAACACCGGTTGCAGTTGGCCACAGAGGTTAAAAAAATCTTTGCCACTACCGCCGGGGTAGTCGATATCGATTGGTATCGCGAACAGGATCGGAACAAATTGATCCTCACTGTTGATAAGGAAAAGGCGGCGCTCAACGGTATCTCCGAGGGAGAAATTACCAGGACAGTGACAATGGGTCTTTCCGGCCAATCGATTGACCTTTTCCACCAACCCCAGGACAAAGAGGAGGTTGACATCATTCTGCAATTGCCACAGGCAGAACGAGCCAGGATTGACAACCTGCTGAACATTTCCCTGCGTTGCGAAAATAATCCCAAGGCACCCCTGGTGCCCCTCCGAGAACTGGTACGGATCAGTGAGCAGCCGGTCGATCAGCCAATCTACCGTAAGAACCTCAAACCGGTGATCTATGTTACCGGCGATGTCGCCGGTTCGGCCGAGAGTCCGGTCTACCCTATTCTGATCATGAACAAGCGGCTCAAAGAGCTGGACGCCTCTCGATTCGGCGGTACTACGGGACCGGTGACCGTCTACAACCTTAACCAACCCTTCCTGGAATCCCAGCCGGCGATGAAGTGGGACGGCGAATGGCACATCACCCTGGAGGTCTTCCGCGATCTCGGGCTGGCCTTCTGCGTGGTCATGGTCTTGATCTATATGCTGATGGTCGGCTGGTTCAAGGACTACATCACACCGCTGGTGGTGATGGCGGCCATCCCCTTCTCGCTGATCGGCATCCTTCCAGCCCATTGGGCGCTCAACGCTTTTTTCACCGCCACCTCGATGATCGGCTTCATGGCTGGAGCCGGGATTGTGGTCCGCAACTCGATCATCCTGGTCGACTTTATCGAACTGCGGATCAGCCATGGCCTGCCGCTGGCCGAAGCAGTAGTCGAAGCCGGCGCCATCCGCTTCCGCCCGATGCTGCTGACCGCGCTGGCCGTAGTGGTCGGGGCCTCGGTAATCCTTGCTGACCCGATCTTCCAGGGGTTAGCCATTTCCCTGATGTTCGGCGAGATCGCCTCGCTTTTGATTAGCCGGATGGCTGTACCGGTGCTATACTTCATGGTGAAAGCAAGGGGTATGTGACATGTTCTATTGAGCCCAAAGCTGACGCGCCGAACCGGCTTCCGTCTGGTCGAACAACACGTCTAGAAAAGTTTAATAGACCAGAGACGATGCGGGGCACTGAATAGCATCCTGAACAAAACAAATTTTACGGCAGACTCAATACCACCTCGTGGTTAAATGACACAAAAACAAATCTTTTATAATGAAATATTTTTTCATTATAAAAGTGTGTATACAGTAGTTGTTCAAACGCACAGCCAGCTTAAATTTTAATAGAATATCAGAATCTTGCACAGATTCCAGCTGTTCATTGCTTGCTAAAAATACACAAACCGGCTGAAACCAAAACCATAAACAACGCTTGATTCCCCCAGTCTCATCAGGTATCTATCAGGACGATTTACCTTTTTGTACGCTCGCGGATGCTGCCGTATGGTCGCTTGGGACTTATAGGTTGTCCGCATTATTTTGGGAGAGGACACAATAGTATAGATGGCTGCCCTTTTTGATATGGTGCATGCGAAATGGGAAGCCGTTTCGTCGATGCTCACCCCCCCCGTTCGCCGCAGTTTGGCAATGACCGCAGTATGGCTCGTCATCATCAACCTCTTCGCCCTTCTGGCATTCAACCGCTTAAATCTCGCACCTGACACAGCCTTTGATTGGATCCCCGAAATTATCGGCGAGATGCCTTCGCAAAGCTGGAACCTCATCAATCTACACAATCGCTGGGATTCCTACTGGTACCTCGATATCGCCCAAAACGGCTACTATACACGCGGCGAGACTATTTCCAACATTGTCTTTTTCCCGCTCTACCCATTGCTGATACGCTTGGTTGGGCCTCTTGCAGGTGGCGATCTGGTGCTGGCCGGCTGGATGTTGAGCTGTCTATTTTTACTGCTGACGGTCGTCATGCTGACCCGGCTGTGTCAGGAGTTTCATCCGGACATCGACCCCAATCTTCCCGTCGCGCTTCTCCTGATCCATCCCACAGCTTTTTTTCTCAACGCGGTCTACTCCGAATCGCTGTTTCTGTTCCTGTCGCTGTCGATGGTGTTCTGGGCGCGACGGGGCAACTTTCTGGTAGCAAGCGCTTGGGCGGCCCTAGCCTCGGCCACACGCGTTGCCGGCGTTTTTCTTTTTGTGGTGCTGTTCATCGAATTCGTGCAAATCAATGGCTGGCGGGGGCTGTTGACGCGCCGCGTCTTGCCCTTGGCCTTAGCGCCTCTCGGCGCCTTTGCCTTTTGCCTGTACCACTGGGTTGCGTTCAACGACTTTTTCCTCTATCTCAAAGTGCAGACTTACTTCGGCAGAGACTTTGTGATTAATTTCAATGATTTAATTGCCCGCAACAACGTTGAGCTGGCCAATACCGCAGTCGATCTGTTCTACACTGCTGTAGCAATTCTCACCGCGTGTATAGCGCTCTGGCGGTTAAGGCTTTCATACGGCGCCTACATGCTGGTGTCGCTTGCCATCGCCCTTGGCACAGGATCGACTCTGGCCATTTCCCGCTACAGCATGGTGCTGTTTCCTCTCTATTTCATCGGAGCAAGCATCCGTTCACCTGTTGGCCGAGGGGCATGGTATCTCACCTCAACATTGCTATTGGCACTTGATACCATTCGTTTCATGAACCACTACTGGACCAGCTGATGTATAACCCCTCTTCTGTAGGCACGGCTTGTTCGGGGACGACACGTCCTGACACCCACTCTCTATTGCCCATAATTAGCGTGGTTGTCCCCGCTTTCAACGAGGCCCAAAACATCCCTCTGCTCTACCAGCATGTCTTTGAGGTCTTGCAAATAATGGTGGACGAACGTTGGGAACTGATACTTGTCGACGATGGCAGTCGCGACACCACCTGGTCGGCGATATGTAAGTTAACCGCGGACGACCCCAAAGTCAGGGGCATACGATTGTCCCGAAATTTCGGCCACCAGTATGCCCTGCTGGCCGGTCTGGAGATGGCCGAGGGAGATGCGGTGATCACCATGGACTGCGACCTGCAGCACCCAGTGGAAATGCTCCCCCTCCTTTTTGAAAAATGGCAAGAGGGCTTCAAGGTGGTAAAAACCCTGCGCCAAGATATATGCGCCACCGGCTGGTTCAAGAAATGGAGCTCGCGTGGTTTCTACCGGCTTTTTTCCTATCTGAGCGGGGTACCATTACAGCCAGGCGTTGCAGATTTCCGGTTGATAGACCGCCAAGCCCTGGATGAACTGCTGCGTTTCAACGAGGCGGGCCTATTTCTGCGTGGCCTGACCGAATGGATAGGTTTTTCGTCCTGCGCCATCCCTTACCACCCTGGTGAACGCGTCAACGGGCAATCGCAATACAGCATGCGGAAAATGATCAGCCTTGCCTGGAAAGGTTTGAGTTCCTTCTCAATAATGCCGCTGCGAATCGGCATCCTTATCGGTTTGTTGGGTAGTGTCTTCTCGCTGCTCGGCGTATTCTACGCTTTTTTCGGAAAAATCTTCGGTACGGGTACGGTTCCCGGCTGGGCCTCGACCATGATGGTGATGTCGCTCCTGTTTTCGCTGTTGTTTGTTTATCTCGGTATCCTGGGAGAATACATTGGCCGCATCATCATCGAGGTGCGCCGACGTCCGCGCTTCATTGTCTGCGAGACTGTAGGGTCAGGCAACCGCCGCCCTTTGCCCCTATGAGTGACGCCACTGCCCGTGTTCCAACCTCCGGGCAGCACCCTCCCATCCGCCTGATCGTCAACGCCGATGATTTTGGAATATCGGCACGTATCAACGAGGGCATCATCGCAGCCCACCGAACAGGGATTGTCACTTCGACCTCACTAATGGCCGTCGGCCATGCTTTTGAGCAGGCTATACAGTTGTGCCGCTCGGTTCCCACCCTGGATGTCGGTGTCCACCTGACCCTGGTCGCAGAACAGCCGTTGCTACCCGGCACATCTTCCGTGGCCGGGGATGACGGACGTTTTCCAGCCAGCGCCGGTGCCTTCTTGCGGCGCTGGCTGACCGGAAGCATCCAGATGGAAGATGTGCAGGCGGAATGGTCGGCTCAAATCGAACGTGTTCTGGACCACGGAATCCGGGTAACACACTTAGACAGCCACCAGCATGTGCACATCCTTCCGGGACTCGCCGATCTAAGCCTTCGTCTCGCCGCACATTACGCGATCCCATTCGTACGTGTGCCGATCGAGACTCTCCAGTTCGACCAGTGGCCAGGCTTGCACGGAATCAGCCGGATGATGGGTACAGCGGCACTATGGACTTCCTGGATGCTGGCGCGCCTTGCCGGAGCACGAAATACGCAACACATGCCACCGCGTTTTCTGGGATTCCAGGACGGCGGTCGGCTGGATGAGCACCGTCTGCAGCGCATGCTTCGTACCCTTCGATCGGGCCAGGTCTATGAGCTGATGTGCCATCCCGGCCTGAGACCCGATGAGCCGGATGTGCAGCGCTGGGACTACCACCATGAAATCGAATTACGCACCCTGACGAGGCCCTCTATCCATTCCGACATTACTACCCAGGGGATTCAACTGTGCAGTTTCGCTGAGTTGGCAAGTCTGTAGTAATTATCTTTTCACCAGTGGCAGACCAAATCGGTCCTGACCCAAAAAATGCGCTACGTTGACACCAAACGGATCAAAGAAAAATCGAGTTGGCAAGATTACAGAACCCTGGCAGGAACGTGGCGGGTAGTTATAGACTTTGCAACAGAAACCTCCGTTCCTTTTTTGCAGGGAAGCACATACCCACAATCAAACAAAAAGATTGCCATGTCGCAAGACCAGAATACTCTCTGGGTGGATGTTGTTCTTGTTTACTTCCACCAAGAGAATGACTATGTTGCGGCTCTGATAAACGACAACCCTGCAACCGGAAAACCTCCGTGCAATGACAGAGGTACAGCCCCCCATGGTTCGCACAGGTCACCTCTCTTGTCAAAATATTCAACAACCAGCACCGTACCCACCCCGTCAAATACTTCCTGGTATCCACCATTGGTACCGCACCCTTGGGTTTCCCCTCACTGATAGTACAGCCGGAAAAAAATAGACAACCAATGCACCGTTTACGCCCGACCTCCAAAATAAAGAAGAAACTACCACTGCAATTTATCGCCACCTGCGCGACAGGTCTGGAATCACTGGTCAGTGAAGAGATCGCCAAAATCGGCGGGGAATCAATTGAATCCCATCCTGGAGCGGTTTCTTGGGCCGGAGGCCTGGAAACCGGTTACCGAGCCTGCCTCTGGTCACGGTTCGCCTCCCGCATCCTGCTCGAACTGGCCCGATTCGAGGCCCCTGACCCTGACGCACTCTACAACTATGCCGGCACTATCCTCTGGGACGAACATTTCACCCAGGATTCTACCTTTGCCGTGCACACCACCCTGACCGACGCCGCCTTGACCCACAGCCAATACGCCTCCTTGCGGATCAAAGATGCCATAGTCGATCAATTCCGTAAAAGATTTGGCACACGGCCCAATGTCGACGCTAGTAACCCCGACATCCGTATCAACCTCCATGTCGAAGGAACCGAAGCCTCACTTTCCCTTGATTTTACCGGTGAAAGTCTGCACCGACGCGGCTATCGCACCGGCGGTGGCGATGCACCCCTCAAGGAAACCTTGGCCGCCGCCATTGTAAGTCTCTCGGGCTGGTTGCAGCACGCCGCCACCGAACCTATTCTTCTGGATCCGATGTGTGGTAGCGGTACCCTGCTGATCGAGGCGGCCCTCATGCTCAGCAACTCCGCGCCGGGGCTACAACGAAAAGTCTTTGGCTTTATGGCCTGGAACAAACACGATCAGCCGCTCTGGGAACGGCTGGTGCAAGAGGCTCTCGATCTAGAAGGCCAAGGACTTCCCGAAATCTGGCCGCAATTCATCGGCTACGACGCAGACCCCAAGATCGTTGCGACCGCCCGGCAGAACGTGATTGCCGCCGGCCTGCGTGATGTTATTATCATCAAGCAACGACAGCTGGCCCGACTGCAAAGCCCTGGGCCCCAAGGATGCATGCTCACCAACCCTCCGTACGGCGAGCGGTTGTCTGAAAAAGAGGCGGTGAAATATCTCTACCGCAGTCTGGGGCGAATCTTCCGCACCCATTTCAAAGGATGGCGATTGGGCTTCTTCACAGCCAACCCTGACTTGGCAGAGATGACTGGCATGGTCTGGGAACAACGGTACCGACTCTATAACGGACCGATCAAATGCCAACTGCTGGTGGGCAGTAAAAGCCAGAGCACGGAGCGGCCCCCGCAGGCTTGGTCGACCATCCCCTTGGAAACCGAAAGCCCCGGCCAGGATTTCGCTAACCGCCTGATCAAAAATTGCGCCGTCCTTCTACCTTGGGCACAAGAAGAGCAGATCACCTGTTTTCGGATTTATGACGGTGACATCCCGGAATACAATCTGGCCGTCGATTTCTATGAGGAATGGATCCATGTGCAGGAATATGCACCGCCGGCCACCGTTGATCAGGAGAAAGCGGAACAGCGGTTTAGCCTTGCCCTGCAGGTTATTCGTACGGTTTTCAACGTCCCCCGCAGCCGAATTTTCATCAAAACCCGTCAGAAACAGAAAGGAACGCAACAGTATCAAAAAAAGGAGGGAACCGGACCACTCATTGAGGTCCACGAAGGGGGCGACCGTTTTCTGGTCAATTTCACCGACTACCTGGACACCGGACTTTTCCTCGATCATCGAATTACCAGGGCACGTTTGGGCCAACAGGCTCAGGGCAAGACCTTCCTCAACCTCTTTGGTTATACCGGATCCGCCACGATCTATGCCGCCATGGGCGGGGCTACCGCCACCACCACGGTCGACATCTCAGAGACCTATCTCTCCCGGGCCAATGCCAATCTGGCTCTCAACGGATTTGGAGGGCCGCTGCATCAGACTATCGAGGCCGATTGCATGGAGTGGCTCAAGCACAATCACGAACGCTATGGTCTTATTTTTGTCGATCCACCAACTTTCTCCAACGCGCGGCACCGCAAGCAAACCTTTGATATCCAAAACGATCATCCCGTCCTGCTCCGTCTGGCCATGCAACACCTGGCCAAAGGCGGCTTGCTGATCTTTTCCACTAATTTCCGCAAGTTCAAACTTGATGATTCACTCCTCGAGGAATTTGCAGTACAGGAAATCAGTGAGGAGACCCTCCCTCGCGATTTTCAACGGAATCCCCGTATTCACCGCTGCTGGGAGTTCAAACACCTGCAGATCTAATCATACCGCTTGAGGCTATCCAATCGTGACCCCGAACCCTGCCGAAGAAATCGTCAAAATCGTTGACCGGGATAATTGTCCCATCGGGGCTGTCACCCGCCAGATCATGCGGCAACAAAAACTTATCCACCAAGCCTCCTATATTCTGGTCTTCAATAGTGGTGGTGAGTTATTCATCCAAAAACGAACCAAGAGCAAAGATATTTACCCAGGATACTGGGACCTTGCTGCCGGCGGAGTTGTCCAGCCCGGAGAAAGCTACGAAGAATCGGCCCAACGCGAACTTCGCGAAGAGTTGGGTTTGACCAACGCCAAACTCCGGTTCCTGTTCGATCAATACTATGAAGACGACGATAATAAGGTATGGGGCCGCATTTTTTCCTGCATCAGCAACGGCCCCTTCACCCTGCAAACCGAAGAGATCGACTACGGTCGATTTATGCCGCTTGCCGAGATCACACAACTGCACCAGACCGAACCGGTAACCCCTGACGGCCTGCAAGTGCTCCGGAGAATATTGCCATAAGATACGATTTTTCTTGGTTAAAGCCGAGTGGTTACCATATACTCTTAATAATATTGACTTGAGAGTTTACTGGCAGGATACGCAATGTATGTTTATATAGCTCGGCAGCCGATCTTCACCGCACAAAAAAAGTTGTTCGCCTACGAACTTCTCTTCCGCCAAACCATGGGGTTGCACCTTGGTGAACTCAGTGGCGACCGAGCCACCACTAGCCTCCTGTCCACCACCTTTCTCACTGAAGGAATTGAAAAAGTTGCAGGCAACAAACTTTGCTTCATCAATTTCACCGAGAATCTCCTCCTTAAGGAGATTGCAAACTTCTTTTCCAAAGATGCCATTGTCGTCGAAATCCTGGAGGATGTGCTGCCCACCGCAGAAGTGATGGCGGCCTGCACCAGGCTTTCCCAGAAAGGGTATACGATCGCGCTTGATGATTTCGTCTTCAATCTAGAGATGCTGCCGCTGATCGAACTGGCTAATATCATCAAGATTGACTACCGGCTTTCGACAACGGACGAAATCGAACGGATTCTTTACCGGCTGTCCCGCTACGACATCAAATATCTCGCCGAAAAAATTGAAACCTATGAGGAATTCGAACACGCCCGCAAACTGGGCTTCCATTATTTCCAGGGTTATTTCTTTGCAAAACCAGAATCTATCAAAATGCGAGAAGTTTCATCGGTCAAAATCAGCAAAATCAGGCTGCTGGCCGAGATTAACAAAAAAGACACCTCGATGGATAACTTGCAGAAAATCATCGAATCCGATGTTGCTATCGCCTACAAACTGCTCCGCTATATCAACTCGGCATACTATTATCTGTTGCAAGAGGTGACGTCTATCCGTCAGGCTATGATTTATCTGGGGGAAAAAGAGATTCGCCGTTTTATTATCCTGGTGGTCATCTCAGAGCTGGCGGCGGAGAAACCCACGGAATTGCTGCGGCTGTCCTTGATCAGAGCTAAATTCTGTGAACTACTGGCCGCAGGATGTCGATCCGTTGCAGATGCCTCTGAGTTGTTCATGCTCGGGCTTTTTTCACTGATCGACGCCATCCTTGATACGACCATGCAGCTAGCAATGGAGAAACTCCCTCTCCCCCCAGGAGTCAAAAAAGCTCTTGTCAGTCACGACGGCCCCCTTTTCCCTATTCTGCAAGCAGTCATTGCCTACGAGCAAGGCAGACCGAATGAATGCCTGCAGGCTCTGCAGACCCTTAATATCGATACAACATTTGTGTATGACAACTACTTGAAAGCACTAAATTTCTCAACCATCATGGATTAGCGACAAGATCATACCGACACAATCAACGCAACCTTCTGATAAAAAAATCAACAATCACGTCATCCTTTAGCCCTGCTCATCCTCCCACAGTCTGAACAACTGCTGGATACCCTGAGACGCAAGCTCCGCCATGACAGTAAACAGTTCCGGGCGGAAGGGCGCCCCCTCTGCCGTAGTCTGTACCTCGATCCAACGCCCGTCGCGGCTCATGACAAAATTGGCATCGACATCGGCAGCAGAATCCTCCGCATAATCCAGATCAAGCACTGGACAACCGGTCACCACCCCGGCACTGACGGCCGCAACCGGCAGAATTTCCGGCAAGGATTGAATCTGTTGCCGCTCCACCATTTTTCTAAGCGCCTGCCTGAGAGCCAGCGCGCTTCCAGTGATCGAGGCGCAGCGGGTGCCGCCATCGGCATTGAGGACGTCGCAATCAATCCGGAGGGTATGTTCGCCTAAAAGCCGCAGATCAACCATCATCCTTAAGGACCGCCCGATCAACCGCTGGATCTCGTGGGTACGGCCAGAAAGACCGGAAACCGCTTCTCTCCTCCCCCGGCTATGGGTGGCACAGGGCAGCATCCCATATTCAGCTGTAATCCACCCTTGGCCTCTGCCTTTGAGAAAAGGCGGCACCTTGGCTTCGATAGTTACTCCGCAAAGTACATGGGTATTGCCCATCCTGATCAACGCCGAGCCGTCGGCGTTAGGTTGAATACCATATTCCATGCTGACCGGGCGCAAGCTATCTGCCGGGCGATCGCCACTTCTCATACTGCCTCCATCAAGGGGTTATTCAAATTTTCGTAGACACTGCCAGACAGGCAGAAAAGGCGCATCAAATCAAAGGATCACAACGGTAATCCCCGGGTTGTTACGATTGAGATCGCGATGATTCGCCAAAAAAGGAAACTGACGGAGCAACTGGCGACCACGACCCGATCGTCCTTCAAACTCCTCGCCGGAAATGATTACCTTGACCCGGCCTTGATGGCTAAGAAAATGCAGTTGACTAAGCACCGCTGTTTTAATGGCACCCCCTGCACCGCTTGATCCATAGCCATGAATAAAGGTGAGCACCTTGAAGCCTTGCAGACTGCCGGTTTTTATTGCCATCTCCAGCCGATCCAGGGCCTGTTGCACCAGCGGCTTACCTTTCTCCAGATTGATTGTCTGGTGCAATAAACCGTCCACCCGGACACGTTTACTGGTACACTCGGCCTGACAGTAAGGGCATTGCGACCTTCCGGCCTCAACCTCATTACCGCAGACCTCACACATTGCCACACCCATCACAACACCTTCTTCTCGACTGAATCCCACACCGAGCCTATCGCCGGCGGACCTCAATCACCTCCGGCATCTGCAACAAATGCTGCTGCAGAAGTTGCAGATGCTTAAGATTGACCACCTCGAGCAGGATTTCCAATTCCGCGATATTCTCCACGGTGGTCCTGGCGTTCAGTTCGACAATATTGGCATCGTCGGCGCTGATAGTGCTGCTGATCTCCGCCAAAAGATTCTTACGGTTTTCAGCCCGAATCTGCAAAGACGCCCGATGGGTCGCCTGTGGCAAACCCGCCCAGGCAACATCGAGCCAACGAGTCGGATCAGTTGCCTGAAGATTCGGACACTCGGCCTTGTGAATGGAGATACCGGAGCCGGTCGTGATGAAACCGATGATCGCGTCGCCAGGAACCGGATGGCAGCACTGACTGACCTTGATCAGCATGCCATCCACACCGTCAATATCGATTACATTGCGCTGTGTTGGATGAGTCCGGTGCTCCTCGGCGGCCCGCTGCGCCCGCTCAACCATCTCTGCCATCCGCCGCTTTTCCTCAGCGGCGCGGAATTCTTCCGGCTGCAGGGTTCGTATCAAATGTGGAATAGTGATGGAGCCGGCCCCCACACGGACGAGCATTTCGTCAAGCGAGCCGCACTTCAATTGTTTGAGCAACAGCCGCAGATGACCGCTTTTCAACAATCCTCCGAGATTGACATCATGTTTTTTCAATTCCCGCTCGCAGATCTCGCGACCGAGTTTTAATGATCGTTCATTCTCCTCACGCCGAAAATACTGGCGAATTCTAGTACGGGCCCGGCTTGTCTTGACCAATTGTAGCCAGGCGCGTCGGGGATGCTGATTTTTCTGAGTGAGAATCTCAACGATATCACCGCTTTGGAGTTCATGCTTGAGCTGGACCATATGGCCATTGACTTTTGCCCCGACGCAGGTGTCGCCAACAGCGGTGTGGATAGCGTAGGCAAAATCAATGGGTGTACTGCCGCGGGGCAATTCACGAACCGCTCCGGTAGGGGTCAGTGCATAAACATCCGGTTCGAACAATTCACCGCGCACCGACTCCATAAACTCGCTGGGATCTTCAACTTCCTGCAGCGATTGCACCAATGTTTTTATATCCTTGAACAGTCGGGCATCACCGCTGCTAATTTTCTGCCCCTCTTTATAAGCCCAATGAGCGGCCACGCCTTCTTGGGCGACCCTGTCCATCTCCTCGGTACGAATCTGAATCTCGATAAAATGACCCCGTGGGCCCGCTACCGTGGTGTGTAGTGACTGGTAATTATTCGACTTTGGCGCGCTGATAAAATCCTTGATTCGGCCAGGGACCGGCGTCCAATCGGCATGCACCGTTCCGAGTGCCTGGTAACATTCCTTGACTGAACGGACAATGATCCGGAAGGCGACCTTATCATAAACACGCTCCAGGGGGATTTTCTGGGCTAACAATTTCTTGTAGATGGAATAAATATGCTTGGGGCGGCCGATGATGCGTACCGGCTCTATATTACTGGCCTTAAGCTTAGTATTGAGTATTTCTCTGACTTCGTCGACATAGGCCTGACGCTCAGCCATCGTACTTTCCAGATGAGATGTCAGGTCAACATACTCGACGGGGAAAAGATATTTAAAAGACAAATCCTCCAGCTCGCGTTTAAGCCACTCGATACCGATGCGACTGGCGAGCGGGGCGTACAGGTCCATAGTTTCCCTGGCCTTGTAACGCCGCTCTTCTTCTGCTCTAGCATCAAGAGTGAGCATGTCCTGCAGTCTGTCAGCTAACCTGACCAGCAATACGCGAATATCCGCCCCCATAGCCAGCAGGAGCTTGCGAATATTTTCCGCTTCATGGGCCAACTGTGAGTTATAACGGACATTGGTGATCCGTGTTGTACCGTTGACAATTTTAGCGATATCATTGCCAAATTTCTTCTTCAGCTCATCGAGGGTAGCGACATTCTCCTTGAGCGTTCCGTGGAGAAGTCCGGCAACGATGGTGTCGAGATCGAGCTTCATGGCTGCAAGGGTTGAGGCAACCGCTAGCAAATGCTCGACATAGGGTTCGCCAGTCACGAAATGCTGCCCAGAGTGCCGTTCTGTAACGAACTCGTAGGCCCGGGTTAACGGGGTGAGATCGACTCCGTTGAGATACCCGGAGGCCAGGGATACGAGGTGTTTGAAATCTGACATTGTTTCTATTTAGAGTCCGAGGCAAGTTCCTGCCGGATGAGTGCGGCGATCTGAGCAACGGCTTCTGCAAACACAAGGATCTGTGTCTCACCGGTTTTTCGGGAGCGCAGCTCAACCTTGCCCTCCTTCTCAAAGGTCTTGCCCACGGTGAGCCGATAAGGAATACCTAGCAAATCAGCATCATTAAACTTTGACCCAGGCCGTTCGTCACGATCATCATAGAGGATATCAATACCCTGTTTCTGCAGGTCGAGATACAGCTGTTCAGCCGCCTGACAATAGGTTGCATCCTTGGGCCCGAGGTTTAAAATGATCACCTGAAACGGAGCCAGCGGTAAAGGAAAAATTATACCTTTAGCATCATGGTTTTGCTCAATGGCCGCAGCCACTACCCGGCTGACGCCTATACCGTAGCAGCCCATGACAAAAGGTTTTTCCTGACCGTCGCTGTCCTGGAAGGTGGCCTCCATCGCTTCGGAATATTTCGTTCCCAGTTTGAAAATATGACCAACCTCGATTCCCTCTTTCAGACGTAGCCCTCCGCCGCAGGAGGGACAATGATCGGTTACCGTTATCTGCCGCAGATCACCCACCACATCGGGTTGAAAATCGCGGCCAGGATTGACACCGGTAAGATGCAAACCCTTTTCATTAGCCCCGGTTACCGCGTTGACCATCCGCATCACTTCCTGATCAGCCACCATCTTTAACGGCAGCCCCACCGGACCTAGATAGCCGACCGGCAGCCGGGTCTGCTGCCAGACCTGGTCCTCATCCATGGACTCAACGTCCGCAGCCCCCAGTAGATTCTTCAGCTTAACCGATTGCACCTCGCGATCGCCACGCACCAAGGCCGCCACCGGTTCACCGTCAGCGAGATAGAACATGGTTTTGATCAGATCTGCGGGTTGCACCTTAAGAAATTCGGCGACCTTGTCAACTTTCTTCATACCCGGGGTCTCCACCCGGAGGAGCTCCTGCATGGTAACCTCAGCAGGATTGTTTGCATCCAGGACAATGACCGCTTTTTCGACGTTGGCCGCATAGTTGCAGGAGGTACAGAGTACCAGCGTATCCTCGCCGGTTTCGGCCAGGACCATGAACTCATGGGAAAAGGAACCACCTATCGCCCCACTGTCCGCCTCCACAGCCCGAAATTCGAGGCCGCAGCGCTCAAAAATGCGGTAATAGGCATCGTGCATGACCTCATAACTGCGACCTGCCGCGGCATCGTCAACATCAAAGGAATAAGCATCCTTCATCACGAACTCACGACCGCGCATCAACCCAAAACGCGGGCGAATTTCATCACGAAACTTGGTCTGGATCTGATAGAGATTAATCGGCATCTGCCGGTAAGATTGCAGTTCACGGCGGGCGATGTCGGTCACTACCTCTTCATGGGTTGGTCCGAGGCAGTAATCGCGATCATGACGATCCCGAAAACGTAGGAGTTCCGGCCCGTATTTCTGCCACCGTCCCGATTCCTGCCAGAGATCGCCAGGCTGCACCATGGGCATGAGAATTTCCTGGGCGCCGGCACGATTCATCTCCTGGCGCACGATTTCCGTCACCTTCTGCAGAGTAAGAAAACCCAACGGCAAAAAGGTATACATCCCCGAGGTCAGTTTACGGATAAAACCACCACGTACCAGGAGCTGGTGACTGACAACATCGGCCTCCGACGGGGTTTCCTTGGAAGTGGGCAGCAACATCTGTGAATAACGCATATCGGGTCTCCGTTCGAGTACAACCAAGCAATGAAAAAAAATCAAAAAGCCGGCTAGCGTGAAGTCCGGCTCTTGTGTTCGGCTTCCAGTTTTTCAAGCTCTTCAAGAAAAATCGGAAGCAGCTCCGCTTCCGGTACTTTCCTGAAGATCTCGCCTTTTTTAAAAATAATACCAACACCGTGACCTCCGGCAATACCGATATCAGCCTCCCGTGCCTCGCCAGGTCCGTTGACGACGCAGCCCATGACCGCAACCTTGAGGTTGGATTGCATAGTCTGGATATGCTGTTCCACTTTTTCTGCCAGGGTAAAGAGGTCAATTTTGGTACGGCCGCATGTGGGGCAGGAAATCAGTTCTGGCCCGCGCTGACGGATGCGCAGGGAGCGGAGCAGTTCAAATCCGACCCGGATTTCCTCGACCGGATCGCGGGTCAACGAAATCCGGAAGGTATCCCCAATTCCATCAGATAAGAGGATGCCAAGGGCCACGCTTGATTTGACTGTGCCGGCAATAAGCCCGCCGGCCTCGGTGACCCCAAGGTGCAGAGGATAATCGGTCTGTTGCGCTAATTGCCGGTAACCGGCAATAGTGGTCAGCACGTCCGAGGATTTGATCGAGATCTTGATATCGTAAAACCCCTGCTGCTCGAGCAGGCGGACATTACCGAGCGCACTCTCAATCAAGGCATCCGGTCGTTCTGGGGAAGGGTAGCCGTATTGTTTGAGCAGATCTTTGTCGATGGACCCGGAATTGACCCCGACCCGGATCGGCACCCCATGACGCTTGGCGGCAGTCACCACCCGGGCCAGTTTCTCGGGACCGCCAAGGTTACCGGGATTAATCCTGATCGCCTGCGCTCCATGCTCCATGGCCGCCACGGCCAGGCGCGAATCAAAATGAATATCGGCAATCAACGGAATGGCAATCTGCTCCCTGATCGCAGCTAGCGCCTCCGCCGCCACCATATCGGGAACAGCAATCCGGATCAGCTCACATCCCGCCCGTTCAAGCTGATGAATCTGGTGCACCGTGGCCACGACATCACTGGTATCGGTATTGGTCATCGACTGGACCGAAATAGGTGCATCACCGCCGATCGCCACCGCACCAATATGAATCTGTCGCGTTTTCCTGCGATTAATCATCTTCGCCTCCTGTCCGTTCCATTACCGCAGATTCAATTCCGCCTCAGAAGCTCGGACATAAAAAGGAACAAGGTCGGCACCAATACCCTGAGCCGCGCCTTCACTTAAAAGCTTAGCGCCGCAAAAACCAATGAGTGCCGCCCGCGGATGGAGATAGCCGGCAGGCAACAGCCGTACCTGCTGATGGGCCGCAAGCAAGGATTGACACGCCTTGATCCCGGGACCGGCCACCAGAGTCGGCTCTTCAATTTTTTTGAGGAGCTCTTCCGGCGAGAGGACAAGAACCTCGCTAGTCCGCCGATAACTGAAATCATGAAAATAGCGGTAAAACGCGGCATACACCTGTTGTTTCCTGGCATCGAGCAGGCAGCAGACCGGCAGGTCGATTGCCGTTACCTGGGCGGCCAACCCATCGAGGGTATGTACCCCTATCAGCGGCACCTCGGCGGCCATGGCGATCCCCTTGGCCGCCGCCATGCCAATGCGCAACCCGGTAAAAGAACCCGGCCCCTGACTAACGGCAACCGCATGCAGATCGTTCCAATCAGTACCTGCCGCCACCATCATGGCTTCGATGGAACCTAGTAAACGTCGCGAATGAGTAGTGTCAGGTTGCAGGGTGTATTCGGCCAGCACCGTGCCATCGTTGATGTTTCCTGTGGTCAGGGAGACACTACCACACCCTGTAGCTGTCTCTATGGCCAGAATCAGGATATCAGCCATCGCTTGACCAACCTAGCAATATCATTATAAAAAACAAAAAGCATCAGAGTGCTTAAGATCACAATACCAATTTTTTGGCTGATCTCCATAACTTGTTCGCTTAGGGGTTTACGACGAACTGCTTCAATGGAAAGAAAAACTAGATGGCCGCCGTCGAGTACAGGGATAGGCAACAAATTCAGAATGCCGAGATTAACACTCAAAAGTCCCATAAAATAGAGGAGATTCATCCACCCAGCCTCTAACTGTTTTCCAGCAATTTCGGCGATCCTGATCGGCCCGCCTAGTTCGCTGGCCGGAATGACCTGCTGCACCATCTTGACGATACCCATAATCGTCAGATACCCCAAATTCCAGGTCTGAATCAGGGCAGCCTGGCACGACTCGCCGACAGTTGCTTTCTTATAGCGAATTTCGTCGCTGCGGACGATACCGAGCATATACCGATCTCCGACAGCCTCACCAAACAGATTTTTCACCTTCTGCATGATAGGTTTAGCGGTAAAGGTCAATTCCTGTCCCTGACGGTCAACCACTAAGGTCACCGCTTGTCCCTGACTGTCCTTGATCCGATCGGAAACATCGGTCCATGATGTTGTCGGCTGACCATTGATGGTCCGGACAACATCCCCGGTCTTGATCCCAACCTGTTCGGCTACCGACCCTGCACTAACCTCACCGATCTTGGTCGAGTCGACCGATTCAGGCAGACCGGCAAAGACGAACATGAAAAAGAAAAGAATTATAGCAAACAACAGGTTAAATAACGGCCCACCAAAGACAATACCAAACCGCTGCCAGACCGCTTTGTGAGAAAAAGAGCAGTGCACGTCCTCCTGGCAGACTTCTTCTCCCGGCTGCTCGCCATACATCTTCACGTATCCGCCCAAAGGAAAGGCACTGATCAGATATTCGGTTTCTCCCCATTGCCGCCCAATCACCTTGCCGCCGAACCCCAATGAAAACTTCAGGACTCTAACACCGAAGGCCTTCGCCAGCAAAAAATGGCCAAATTCATGAACAAAAATAAGGACACCCAAAACAATGACAAAAGATAGAACGGAATTCATGAATATCCTAAGGATTAATTTCGAAAAATAAGAATAAAACGTGATATCGGAATGTTACGACAACAACCCGGTCATTCAGCCTGGATTTCACGCTCCGCAACTATTCTGGCTTCTTTATCAGCTGCCAGGATAACCTCCAGGTTCAATTCGTCACCCTGCATGGTATTCTTCAAAGCCTTAGCGACAATTTCAGCAATTCTGGTGAATCTGATTTTTCCGGCAAGAAAAGCATCAACTGCTACTTCATTGGCGGCATTCAGAACCGCAGGTTTAACACCGCCCATGGCCAGAGCATCATAAGCCATCAGCAGGGCAGGAAAACGCGAATGATCGGGCTGCTCAAAAGTTAATCCGCCACATTGAGAGAGACTGAGAGGGCTTAACCCCAGTTCGAGACGTTCTGGATAGGAGAGTGCATAGGCTATCGGGATACGCATGTCTGGTATTCCCAACTGTGCAACGACCGAGCCATCCTGATATTCCACCAGAGAATGGACGATCGATTGTGGGTGAACGATGACTGCTATCTGTTCCGGCTCAACATCAAAAAGCCAACGGGCTTCGATAACCTCTAACCCTTTATTCATTAGGGTTGCGGAATCGATGGAAATTTTTCGCCCCATAGTCCAGTTGGGATGTGCCAAAGCCTGTTCTGGAGTGGCAACACGTAAGGCGTCAAGACTCCATGTACGGAAAGGCCCCCCGGACGCAGTAAGAATAATTCGGGAAACATCTTCTTTACGCCCTGCCTCAAGTGCTTGAAAAATAGCGCTATGCTCAGAGTCGATGGGCAACAGACGCACCTGATGGTGTTGGACAGCCTTCATGATCAGACGACCAGCCATTACCAAGGTTTCCTTGTTGGCCAGTCCGATATCTTTGCCAGCCCTAATAGCTGCAAGAATAGGGAGTAAGCCAACTGCGCCGACTACGGCTGACACGACCATACTTGCTGCGGGCAGTGAGGCGACAGTGCAGTTCCCCTCAACACCACAGAGGATACGGGAGCGATAGCTGGGAGGCAATTTTTCTGCCAGAGCCTCTACAAGCGAGGGATCGCTGATTGAGACGTATTCCGGTTTAAACTCAAGCACCTGCTGGGCGAGAATATCGATACGTTTTCCTGCCGATAAACCGACTATCCGAAAGCGTTGCGGAAACTGCCGTACAACGGCCAAGACATTGCAGCCGATAGAACCGGTAGACCCCAGCAGAGAAAGGGTCTTCATTAGAGAATCCGGAAATGGAGCAAGTAAAAGAGTACAGGGGCGGTTAACAACAAACTATCAATACGATCGAGCAGGCCACCATGACCGAACAAGATCGTGCCAGAATCCTTGACGCCCATTGATCTTTTAATCATCGATTCGGTAAGATCGCCAGCGATGCCGACAACAATCAATAGGGCGGCAGCTATAAGCAGAAAAAAAGAATCAACGTTTCCAGGAAATAACAGATTGATCCCTTCTGCGAATGCAATACCCGCAACCAAGCCGCCGACGCCACCGGCCACGGTCTTCTTAGGGCTGATTTGGGGGAAAAGCTTACGTCCCCCAAACCCCCTACCCGCATAATAGGCGCCAATATCTGAGCCCGCCACCACAGCAATCAGCATCGTCAGCCAAAACGGACCTTGCGGTAATAAACGAATGAGAACCACATGGGCCATACAAAGAGATATATAGACACTGCCGAAGCCGCTACCACTGATATACCTAAACACATCTTCAATAACGGTGTATCTGTAAAGTGCTAAGGCCACAGCCGCTAGAAGGCTACCTATCACCCCGGCAAGTACAATATCACACCTACCAAAATATGCAGCCAGTACTGGAAAAAGGCAGAGGCAAATGGTCGCAAAAAGGGGAGGGCCGGTGAGGTAAGCGCTGGTCATGCGAAAATACTCGTGCAGTGCTATGACGGCCCCGGAGACGACAACTGCCCAGAAAAGCGCAGCAGATCCCCAAAAAAGCAGGAGAAACCAGCCGCCTGCCATAAGAATCCCTGGAATTACACGGCTCATTTATGTTTACTCCGCTTTCACTTGCGCACCGGTCTTACCGAATCTACGCTGTCGGCGATTAAAGATGTTAATTGCCTCCAAAAACTGATCCTTTTTAAAATCAGGCCATTTTAACTCAGTAAAATAAAGCTCTGTATAGCATGCCTGCCAAAGGAGAAAGTTAGAAAGACGGCTTTCTCCACCGGTACGGATCAGGAGATCAGGATCAGGTTGACCTGCGGTAAAGAGATGGTCGCTGATGGTTGCTTCGGAAATATCTTGCCATCCCAAGGCACCTGCTTGACATTTTTCTGCGAGATTGCGCATAGCCTGGACGAGTTCATTGCGGCCTCCATAATTCAAGGCAAGATTCAGAGTCATGCCGCAGCATAATCTTGTTTCAGCAATGGTTTGTTGTAGAACTGATTGAACATCCGTTGGCAGGCGATCCTGCTGCCCAAGGCAGCAAAGACGGACATCATTTTTCAGCATGGTTCTCAATTCAGACTGTAGGAAAGTCTTCAAGAGTCCCATTAAACCGGCAACTTCACTGGAAGGTCGACTCCAGTTTTCCGTTGAAAACGCATATAAGGTCAAAAACGTGACGCCAAGAGTTCTTGCTGTTTCAACGACTTCTCTAACCGAATCCACTCCTGCTTTATGCCCGAACAATCGAGGACGATTACGTTCCTCAGCCCAGCGACCATTACCATCCATGATAATGGCGACATGGCGGGGAATAAAGATGTTATTCTGTAATTCAACCACGGAGTCTTGCGCACATAAAAAGGGTGGAGGTCAGACCTCCATAACTTCTTTTTCCTTACCACCTGCAATCTCGTCAACCTGACTGATAAAACCATCAGTAACCTTTTGCGCCTCATCCTGCAGACGAAACATCTCGTCTTCAGAGAGTTCTTTATCCTTTTTGAGCTTTTTCAAAGTCTCGATTGAGTCCCTACGGACGTTACGAATAGCAACTTTATACTCTTCGCTAATTTTTTTTACCTGTTTGACAAGATCTTTCCGACGCTCCCCGGTGAGCGGAGGTATCGTCAAACGAACCACATTGCCGTCGCTCGCAGGAGTAAGCCCCAGACCAGAGGCCAGGATCGCCTTTTCAATGGCAGGGAGAACCTGCGGGTCCCATGGCTTGATAACAATCATGTTATTTTCTGGAATTGTCATAGAACCGACCTGATCCATGGACACCTGGGAACCATAAGCTTTCACTTTGATCCCATCAAACAAAGAAAGCGATGCCCGACCGGTTCGAATCTTCACGAGCTCACGTTTCAGTGCATCAATGCTTGACGCCATTTTCTCTTTCAATTGTACAATGATAGCGTTTGTCATATCACCCTCACAAAACGTAATCCTGTATTCTCGGATTGAAGAAGTTCAAAATTAAAAAGGGTTTCTTTCATGTTGATGAGGACGAAAACATTAGTCATTAAGTCGTGATCAGCGTACCGACATCATCTCCCATGACTGCTTTGACGATGTTTCCTGGCTTCGTCATATTGAACACGAAAATGGGTAGATTATTGTCTCGAGCAAGAGAAATCCCGGCGGCATCCATGATTCTGAGATCGTCACGCAAGACGGTCGAGTAGGTGAGAGTATGATAACGTACCGCATTTTCGTCCTTCTCTGGATCGCGGTCATAAACACCATCAACTCTTGTGGCTTTCATTATCACATCAGCTTTTATTTCCAAGGCCCGCAAGACAGCAGCCGTGTCAGTTGTGAAATACGGATTACCTGTGCCTGCGGCAAATATAACCACCCGATTGTTTTCGAGATGTTCAAGAGCTTTCAACCGCTCATAGGGTTCACAGACGTTCAGCATCGTTATGGCGGACATAACCTTGGCAGATATTCCAATACTCTCCAGCCCATCCTGAACAGCCAAAGAATTCATAACCGTTCCAAGCATTCCCATATTATCGGCCGAACTCCTGTCCATACCGCTAGCGGCTCCGGAGACACCTCGGAAAATATTACCTGCACCAACAACTAGAGCCAGTTCGATCCCTAGATTATCAAGGGCTTGAATTTCACGGGATAAAAATCGTATCACGTCGGTACTTATGCCATAGGCTTTGTCGCCCATCAGCGCTTCGCCGCTAATTTTCAAGAGCACTCTCTTAAATTTCATCCAAACGACCTCTACAACTCATACACAAAAAGACAGAAAGACGGTTCAAAGAGTACCGTCATTCTGCAATTTAACTCGACTATATTAAAATATAGTATCAGCCGATCTGAAATCTTGCGAATTTCTTTATTGAAATATTTTCTCCCATTTTCCCAACCAATTCATTTAGCAGATCTTGTACGGTTAGATCGGGATTTTTAACATATTTCTGCTCGAGCAGGCAAATATCTGCGAGATATTTTTCGACCTTGCCGCCCACGATCTTATCGATAATTTGCTGAGGTTTCCCGGATTCCAACGCTTGATTAATGTAAATATCTTTTTCCCTTTGAAGGATATCAGCAGGGACTTCTTCACGGCTAACAGCAACAGGATTAACTGCGGCGATATGCATGGCGATATCTTTAGCAAAGGCCTTGAAGTCATCGGTCTTGGCAACAAAATCAGTCTCGCAGCCCACTTCCACCATAACACCGAGCTTTGCTCCTGCGTGGATGTAAGTCTCAACTACGCCTTCCTTAGTTTCACGACCAGCACGTTTCGCAGCAACAGCCAATCCTTTCTGACGTAAGAAATCAACTGCCTTTTCCATATCACCCGCTGTTTCGCCCAAGGCTTTTTTGCAGTCCATCATGCCTGCATTAGTTTTATCCCGGAGCTCTTTGACCATCTGGCTTGTAATATTCACAATGCTATCTCCTTGGTTACAGAACACGAACCATCTACAATCCATGAAAATTAAATAATAGTTTCCAACTAATATAACTTATCCACTACAACGTCTGGGGGAAATATCAAGAAGTGAAATCCAAATGAAATACAATCTCATTATTATTCATCAATCTTAGCTGCTAGATCCTCATCAATATCCTTAGTCATAGCAGTTTCGAGTTCATCGATATTAGGTTCCGCCTCTTCGCCGCGACGTGCCTTTCCCTCAAGTACAGCTTCCGCCATCATTGAGGTTATCAGCTTAATAGCACGAATGGCATCATCGTTTCCTGGTATTACAAAATCTATTCCTGCTGGATCGCAATTAGTATCGGTTAAGGCAACGACAGGAATACCGAGTTTCACAGCCTCCCCAACAGCAATATCTTCCTTTTTAGGATCAACAACAAAAAGAACATCAGGAAGAGAACGCATATTCTTGATACCACCGATGTTACGGTCAAGTTTTACCCTCTCCTTCTCCATCTGCAATATTTCTTTCTTAGGGAACCGGTTAATTGAACCGTCAGCTTGCATAGCTTCAATCTTTTTCAAACGATCGACCGAATGCTTGATAGTCTGAAAGTTCGTCATCATTCCACCAAGCCATCGATGATTTATATAAAACATACCACACCGATCGGCTTCTTCTTTAATAATGGCCTGACCCTGTCGCTTGGTGCCGACGAAAAGAACTGTGCCGCCACCAGTTATTGCATCCACCATGTAACTGTATGCCTTCTTAAACAATTTCATAGTGATATCAAGATTAACAATGTAAATTCCGTTCCGAGGTCCGTAAATATAAGGCTTCATTTTCGGATTCCATCTTCTTGTTTGATGACCAAAATGAAGCCCAGCCTCGAGCATTTGACGCATTGTTACTGGTGCCATGAAAATCTCCTGTTTTTGGTTGATTCCACCATCCCGCCAGCCAATTCCGATTACGAAGGAACACCAAAAGCTTACTATGGGATGTGAGTAATTGTATTGCTCGCTTTTATTAAAACAAACAACCATTTAAAGAAACAAAATTTATTATTATATCACGAACTCTCGAATATATCAAGCTTACCTTCGGTAAAGCCAACTGTGGCCTGTACCTCTTCATAATCTCGAACTAGCAGGACGTTGAAAAAAAGGAACCTACGAGACGTAGGGTTCTTTTTTTGCC
>CAZSIJ010000019.1:0-62655 GCA_964607065.1 uncultured Desulfobulbus sp.
GGAGATCTGCGCCGAATTCAAGAATGTGGAAGTGATCCAATTCGAAAACAAATTCCTGGTAAAATTCGCTGAATCAATCGGGGTTGATTATATTCTCAGGGGTATCAGGAACGAAAAGGATTACACGTATGAGCGGGGCATGCGCTACGTCAACAGCAACATGAATGAAACGATTCAGACGCTGTTCATGATGTCGCCTCGATATCTGGTGGAGGTCAGCTCCAGCCTAGTCAAGGGTTTGGTCGGCTCGGACGGATGGGAACAGGTTGTTCGTGAGTACGTCCCTGAATCGGTCTATCGCAGGATGCTGCAAAAATTCGGAAAAACACAGCCTCGTCATACCAGCAGAAAAATTCTAGAACGGATCTGACTAGACAGGCGTCCTCCCCGCTCTTACAATGATCGAAATTGAGAGCCTCTGCGGGTCTCATCTGGCACCTTGCAATCGCGAAATGGCTCAACGCCTGCCGATTATCCTTAAGTAGTTACAATAACCGTTAAAGAAAAAGAGAATCACCATGGATTGGTTGTGGGATATTAGCATCTGGAGTTCACTGCTGACGCTAACGGTGCTAGAAATTGTCCTTGGTATTGACAACATCATCTTTCTGACCCTGCTGGTCGGCAAGGTACCGGCCAATAAACGCCATTTTGCCCGGCAGTTCGGTTTGCTGGCTGCAATGAGCACTCGTATTATGCTGCTGATGTCGGTCGCCTGGCTGGCACGGTTGGTGGCCCCACTGTTTGAAATCCTGGGCCATGCGGTTTCCGGACGCGATCTGGTACTACTGTTTGGCGGACTGTTCCTAATCTATAAAGCGGTGACTGAAATCCACGACAGTCTCGAGGGCGGCGAAGAGATCCACAGCCCCAAACATATGGCCTCCCAATTGCCACTAGTTATCGCCCAGATTGCCATTATCGATATTATTTTTTCTCTGGATTCGGTGATAACCGCCGTAGGACTTGCCGACCATCTCTGGGTGATGGTGACGGCGATTGTCATTGCGATAGGCATCATGATGTTCGCGGCCAAGCCGATCGGCGATTTCGTCGAAAAACATCCAACCGTCAAAATGCTGGCTCTGGCCTTTCTGGTCCTGGTGGGAGTGGCCCTGATGGCTGAAGGAACCGGACATGCTATGCCCAAAGGCTATCTCTATTTCGCCATGGCCTTCTCTTTTCTGGTGGAGATGCTCAACCTTCGCCTACGCCACAAAAAAACCGCCCCAGTGCATCTGCACCAGATATACGAAGAAATCAGCCAGGAAAATAACAACCCAAGCAACAAGCGCCCGCAATAATCCTATAAAACAACCCCTCTCAGAGATTTATCGCCGTTTCTTCATCGTTGTTGATCAATCCGATCAACACGCTCTAACAACGACACGACTGATTGAGCTGGCTGGTGCCGACCGCAGGCTTCCTCGTTTGGGCACCCAGTGAAAGGGGTGCCGTTTGGTTCGATTCCGAAACCAGCCTCCATAACACTATGCTGTTACAGCACTTAAGCATCACCGCCCTCCGGTAATCACACTGAGTGTGCGCGGACAGAGGATGTTTAGCATCCGGTGACACCAAACCAAAAGCGCCACAACCACCATCGGAATGGCAAGATAAAGTACCAGCATAGTGTAAGGCCAGTCGAACGGTATATATTTGAAGGAGAGAGTACGAACAATCCTCAGTACCGGTTCATGGGCCGCATAGACAAAAAAACTCGCCCTGCCGAGGGTGACGATCCAGTTTGTCAGCCGTTCATAACGTAGAATCAACTTGGTTGAGTAGAGTGCCGCCACCACCCCGACCAACAGCCCGGTCCGATGCAGATAGACATTAAACCAAGCCGTGTACCAGATGGTATCGGCAAGCACTATCGGGACAAAAGCGATGCAGGCGGCAACTCCGTACCTATCAAGAGCAAACAGACTCTTGCCGTTGATACCACAGAGGGCTCCTGCTGAGAAAAACAGAAGGCCCATAGCTGCCGGGACGAAAACCGGCACAACACCAAAAATCCAGCCCATTATTATCGGTTCGTAGACCGGCCAAGTGCTGCTGACCCAGCACAGGTAGAGTATCAGGAAATAGGGAAAGGGCACAAAGCGGAGAATCACGGCGATAACTGGGGCCAGCAGCACCAGGAGCATAAGATCGCGGATGAACCAAAAATGATAGGCGAAGGGATACCATTTAAGGCCCAGAATGTTATTGAGGTAATCAAACCAGGTAAAATTGGCGATTACATTATTTTCACCGGTGAAATACGGCATGAACTGAATCGACGGGAAGGCTTGCGCCAGCGCGATAAGGGCCAGGGCAAGCAGGTTCCAGAACAGAAAAGGAATCAATAGGCTACGAATTCTGGTCAGTATCTTTTTGAAGTACGTCTTTTCCGACCATCGGAAATTGGCAAAAAAGAGATACCCCGACATCAGGAAAAAGAGTGGAACCGCTAACCGTGCAAGGCCTTGTGAAATTAAAACACGGATAAAATCCGTCAACCCATTGATGTTGGCAGTGCCAATCTCACCGCCCGCATAATTAACGGTCGTTGCATAGCCATGGATATAAATGACACCGATGATCGGAGGAAAACGGAGGAGCTTGAGCCGCAGCGACGATTCGTTATCTAGCATAGCCTGTCAGGAAAAGGGAATGTGAAGGATGGAACGAGCGCACCGGTCAATAGAAGCCGGCAAACGTGACTCAATACGGAAAGTGCCTCGCGATCTAACGACAGCACCCACATTGCGTTAGCCTAGAGACAGGCTCCGGTTAACGCAATGCGCAGAGACTGACTTACGTTACTGCCGTAGATTACCACCTGCCGCGGTAAGGCCGATAATAACCATGGTAGTAACCATAACCAACATAGGGCACCGGCGCGTAGTACACGGCTGGCGCTCTGTATGGGTAGTAACCGTACGGTTGATAATACGGATCGTTGTAGTAATAAGGCACGCAACCACTGCAGGCCAGAACCAGGACTGCTGCAACCAGCAGACGCACTTGTGTTTTCATGTTTCACCTTCCTTGCCACGCCATTATTAGCGACGATGGCAATATACCACAATCCGGAAGGAATGGGATTGAATATTGCGCTGCGACAGACACGCCCTGAAAAAAAGCTGAACTTCAAAAACACCCCGGCAAGGGTGCCAACTGTGCACTTATGAATCCGCCTATGGTACCACCCTGAAAGCTGACTACTAACATGGAAACCGGAAAAGGGTATATACTGGTCGTAAAATTTCCTTGAAAAAGTTGATGGCCTGCACTTAATACAGACTGCTGACTGGAGAATATACCGCCCGAAACGGCAGCCGAAATCGGTCGACGCGCCCATCATGTACGGAGGGATACCATGCAAGAAAAAATTCGCAGTGTACTTCGAGAGATCGCAGCTGGTACTGGCCGGATCACCGCACTAACCGGGGCCGGAATTTCGGCTGAAAGCGGCATCCCCACCTTTCGCGGACCTGAGGGCTACTGGACGGTTGGCTCCAAGGTCTATCAACCCCAGGAAATGGCCACCTTCCACATGTTTTCCCAGATGCCGGACGAGGTCTGGAAATGGTATCTGTACCGCATGGGGGTCTGCAGGAAAGCAGAACCGAATCCGGGACATTTGGCCCTGGTAGCCATGGAGCGGCACTTCGGCGACCGTTTTACCCTGATCACCCAAAATGTCGATGGCCTGCACCTGCGCTCCGGCAACACCCTGGCGCGTACCTACCAGATCCACGGCAATGTCGACTATATGCGCTGTTCTCTGGAGTGCAGCACGGCGGTCTATCCGATTCCTGAGGCAGTCCTCCCCAAATCCAAGGAAGAGAGCCTCACTGAGATCGACCGGCAGCACTTGCACTGCCCACTCTGCGGTGCACGTTCCCGTCCCCACATCCTGTTGTTCGACGAGAGCTACAACGAACACCACTATCATTTCCACAGCTCGCTCAAGGCTGCCCAGGAAACAGCCCTGCTGCTCGTGGTCGGCACCGCCGGCGCCACCAACCTGCCCAATCAGGTAGCTCGCGAGGTATACCAGCACAACGGGGTGATCATCGACGTCAACATTGAGTTCAATCCCTTTGCCAAGCTGGCTGAGAGCAGCACTCGCGGGTTTTTCATTCAGGAGGCAAGCGCTTCGGCCCTGCCTGCCATCTTTGCAGCTATGACAGCGTGTTGATTTTTGTCACAATAATTTAACACCTGATACGTTACAAAAGTATATTCACACGACAGAGTTGACCTGGTTGAGAGTTCAGCGTATCTTGCCAAGAATGTTGTTGCTCTCTTCAAAAGGAAGATATGGATATCAAAAAATTACGCAAAGAGTATGCGAGTCCGTTACTCAGCAGGGAGATGCTTGCCCCCGACCCCCTCCGCCAGTTTGAACAATGGTTCAACGAAGCCTGCAAAGCTGAGGTACCAGAGCCCAACGCAATGAGCTTGGCCACCGTAGCGGCTGATGGCCAGCCGACCCTGCGGACCGTGCTGCTGAAGCTGTTTGACCATGACGGCTTTGTCTTTTTCACTAATTACAGCAGTCGCAAGGCGCAGCAGATCGCTGAAAACCAGCAGGTGGCCCTGCTGTTCCCCTGGATTTCACTGGCACGTCAGGTGGCCATCACTGGAGTTGCTGAAAAAATTAGCGTGAGCGAATCGGCCCGCTATTTTGCCAGCCGGCCCCGTGATAGTCAGTTGGGTGCCTGGATCTCGCAACAAAGTTCGGTGCTCTCCTCCCGGCAGCTGCTGATGATGGAGCTGGATAAGATCAAAACTAAATTTCTCAACGGCGAAATTCCTTTGCCCGATTTCTGGGGCGGGTACCGGGTACGTCCAGCCAGCATCGAGTTCTGGCAGGGACAGACCAGCCGTCTGCATGACCGTTTTCTCTACACTCACCAGGATGATGGCAGTTGGTCGATTGAACGACTGGCGCCCTGACCTGCGTGTGACCAACACCCTGGCGTTTCTGCCCATTCACCTTTTAAAACACCAATACTGAGCTAATCATGCGTATCCCTTTCCTGTGTTCAATACTCCTTATCCTGTCGCTCTCTGCCTTTGCTGATGACCAGACCGTTCCTCCTCCGCAGACAGACCAGCCCCAGGTGACGGAGTCGCAACCATCGATGCCAGCGACCCCTGCGACGCCTGACGGACTTAGCTTGCCAGCGGCACAACAGACCGAATCGCCACAAACCACTACCCCGCCGCTCGACGCAACCCCGGCCAAGTCGCCGGAGCCAACCCAGACAACCGCTCCTGTTGCTCCTGTTGTCACACCGGCCGTGCCTGAGGCACCAACAAAAAAAACAGGAACTGTAAAAACAACTATGCCGGGGAAAATCACATCCCCGAAAAAAGCATTCGGATTGTTGAATACTGTCCCGCCCTTGCTCGCACCTGCGGCCGAGAAACCAGCGCATTCGAAACCGCAGCCCTTGTCTTGGGCCACACATTTTTCACGGCAGCCACCCGTCCGCCAGATACATATCGTCCCGCCCCTGCTCGCCGGCATACGCTCTACTACCCACACAATGGCTGACTTTGCCGAGGAAATCGAGACCGCTGGCAAAATCGAATCCATCCTGACAAAAAAACAGGTCTACCAGGACGCCCGGACCGAAAATAGAGCTGAATCCCTGGATATGCTGGCCTCTCTGGTTGATCTGCAGAAAAACATCAAACAGCAGATAACAATCACCAGTAAAAAACTAAAAACCACCACTTCGGATGCTGAAAAAAAAGAACTGCAAGAAGAGCTGACCAAATTGGACAAACAGCTGTCCGAGTCGGGTGACGATTTCGAACGGATCGCTACCGGAGTAGAACCTGCTATCTTCACTGAACAAAAAAAAGTGAGTTTTAGCTGGAAAGATGAACTCAACTCCCTTTTGGAACCGAGCATTAAAGAGCTCAAACAGTTAACCGCCCGCGCCCGTCATAAATCCCATCTCAAAGAGACGATCAGCGATTACGGAAAACAGGTAGCCACCGCGCACCAGGCGGTTGAAAATCTCAACAAACTCCTGCATGAAACCAAAAACCCCAAAATCAAGGCCAGCATGGGCGAATTACTACCCGCCTGGCAAAGTGTGGAGAAGCGGATTCGCAATAAACTGGAACTGGCCCAACTGGAACTGGCCCAACTGGAAAACAAGGACAGCTCCCTGATTAAAAGCTCAGGCAACTCCGTGCGGGAATTTTTCCGCACCCGCGGCTTGTATCTGGCGATCGCCTTCTTCGCCTTCATGGTTATCCTCCTGGCCTTCAAGCTACTTTCCCGCTTTGTTTTTTACATTCTTCCGGGTGCTAATAAAGAACAGCGGCCCTTCCATGTCCGTATCCTCGACATCTTTTTCCAGATTTTTTCGGTTGTTTCGGCCATCTGCGGTCTGATCTTCGTACTCTATACCGCTGAGGACTGGTTTCTGCTCAGCATGACCCTCATCATTTTTCTGGGCCTGGCCTGGACGGTTCGCCAGGCTCTGCCCAAAATGTGGCAGCAGGTCAGGATGGTACTCAACATGGGATCAATCCGTGAGGGAGAGCGCATCATCTATAATGGCGTACCTTGGAAGGTTGAATCACTCAATGTCTTCTGCAAGTTGTTCAACCCGGCCCTTGGCATGCACCTGCGCATCCCAATCGAGAGCATGATCGGCCATATTTCCAGGCCCTATCATATCGATGAGCCCTGGTTTCCCTGTAAAAAAGGAGACTGGATCTCAATTGACGGTAAAATATTTGCCAAGGTGGCCAGTCTTTCCCTTGAGCAGGTCGAACTGGTTGAAATCGGCGGTCGCCGGACAATCTACCCGACCCCTGCCTTTCTCAGTTTAGCCCCGGCCAATCTCTCCCGCAATTACAGCATCAAGGTCCCCTTCGGCCTCTCCTACGATCTCCAGGCGGAGATTACCACCACGGTTCCGCAGACGCTCAAGACCTTTATCCAGAAAAAACTGGACGAGAACGGCTACGGTGATGATTGTCTCAATCTACAGGTTGATTTTTTGCAAGCCGGTGCCTCATCGCTTGATTTGGTCGTGCTGGCCGATTTCAAAGGTGAACAGGCTGCAGCCTGGAAACGGTTGGAACGCGCTTTTGGTAAATGGTGTGTTGAGTGTTGTAACGCCAACAACTGGGATATCCCCTTCCCGCAGATGACCGTGCACCTGCCGGCAGCTAACAGCAATACCTGATTCTATTTGATTGGAAGAACCAACACCATGTTGAGCGATCGGATACTGCAAAACCTGAAAGATATTGTCGGCACAGATAATGTCTCGAACCAGACGGCCGACCGGATAACCCACTCCTTTGATGCCACCCAGCAGCAGTTTCTGCCTGAGGTCGTGGTCCATGCCGTCACCAGTGAGCAGGTGAGCCGGATTGTCCGCCTAGCCAACACCGAAATGATTCCCATTCTGCCCCGAGGCGCTGGCAGCGGTTTCACCGGAGGCAGCCTGCCTATCAGGGGCGGCATTGTCTTGGTCCTTACTCGGATGAACCGGATTCTGGAGATCGACACCGACAACCTAATTGCCGTGGTCGAACCGGGCGTGATTACCGGACGGCTTCAGAAAGAGGTGGAAAAACTCGGCCTCTTTTATCCGCCCGACCCGGCCTCCAAAGATTTCAGCACTCTGGGCGGCAACATCGCCGAGTGTGCAGGCGGACCGCGTTGCGTTAAATACGGTGTGACTCGAGATTATGTTCTCGGGCTTGAGGTAGTGACCCCTACTGGCGAGATCATCCACACCGGCGGCCGAACCATAAAAAACGTGGTCGGCTACGACCTGACCCGGCTCTTGGTCGGTTCCGAGGGGACTCTCGGCATCGTCACCCAAATCATTCTCCGCCTGCTGCCTAAACCAGAGGCCCGCAAGACCATGCTGGTCGCCTTCGAGACCATCGACGGAGCGGCCCAGGCGGTTTCAGCAATTATTCGCGACAAGATCATCCCTACCACTCTGGAGTTCATGGACGGATCCGCCATCGACTGCGTGCGCCAGGCAACGTCCCTCGACCTGCCGCTTAGCTGCCGGGCAGTGCTTATCATCGAAGTCGATGGCGACTACGAGGTGCTTGACGGTCAGGTTCATAAAATTCTTTCGATTATCCAACCTCTGGGGGTGCTGGAAACCCGGATTGCGGCAACTGAAGCTGAGTCTGAGGCTATCTGGAAGGTTCGGCGCAGCATCAGCCCCAGCCTGCGGCGGCTAAATCCGGACAAATTCAACGAGGATATCGTTGTCCCCCGCTCCAAGGTGCCAGATATGATCCGGGCACTAGAGGCAATATCGACCCGCTACAATATACCCATTATCAACTTCGGTCATGCTGGTGACGGCAATATCCATGTCAATGTCATGGTGGACCTGAAGGAAAGCGGCATGGAGGAGAAAGTGCAGCAGGCCCTAAACGACATCTTCCGTACCACGGTGGCACTGGGCGGCTCTGTCAGCGGCGAACATGGCATCGGCACCGCTAAGGCCCCCTTCATCGGCATGGAACTGAACGCAGCGACACTGGCTACCATGCAGGCGATAAAAAAAGCCCTGGACCCCAACAATATCATGAATCCTGGCAAAATCTTCCCGGACATTGCACCGGAAACCTGCTCCCCTATCCAACCTTCCTAATCCGTTATGGCCTTGCAAAAATCACTTGAAGAATATGCGCCGCAGATGGCTCAATGCGTCCGCTGCGGTGCCTGTCAGGCCCATTGCCCGGTCTATCTGGAGACCTGCCGCGAAGGCTCGGTGGCCCGCGGCAAGATCGCCCTGGCCGCTGCTCTGCTTGATGGTGCTATCGACCAGGAAGTACGACTGCAAGAGGAGATAAGCCTCTGCCTTTTGTGCGGCTCCTGTGTGACCAAATGCCCCAACCAGGTGCCGACCGATGCCATCGTTGCCGCGCTGCGGCGGCGGATCACAGAGACTAAAGGGTTGTCGTCGATCGGCAAAGGGGTGGCCACCCTGACCGGTTCCCCGAACCTGCTGCGGAGCCTGCTCAAGGGCGCCGACCTTCTTTCCCCCCTGCTTTTCAAAAAAATCCCTGCAACTAGCGGTCTGCAATTACGTTTTTCCCCTGACAGCCTGGCAGGCCGCACCCTGCCGCCCATCCCGAACCATAATTTTTTTGCACGTGTGCCGGAATTCCTGGACGGCGAGGCTGACAAACCGGTGATAGGTTTCTTTGCCGGTTGCGCCATCACCTATCTCTACCCCGAAGTGGGCGAGGCCCTGGTCCGACTGCTACAGACATACGGCTATCCCGTATTCCTCCCCAAAAATCAGGGCTGCTGTGGCATGCCGGCGCTCTCATCCGGCAACGGACCGCTTCTCCAGAAGCTGGCGACCGCCAACATTGCAGCCTTCGCCACCCGTAAGATCGACTACATCCTCTCCGCCTGCGCCTCCTGCCACGGTGCGCTCGCCGGTCATTATGCGGAAACAAACGGCACTCCCTTTGCCACCCCCATCGTCGACATCCATGTCTTCCTCAAGCAACAGGGGCTTCTCGACCGGTTGGCTGCTTTGCCCAAGTGGCCCCAGCGACAGCGGGTCACCTATCACGATCCCTGCCATCTTAGAACTCAAGGAATCACCGGCGAACCACGCGAACTCCTGCGCGCCCTGCCCCAGGTCGACTTTGTCGAGATGGAGGATGCAGGTCTCTGCTGCGGCTTGGGTGGCACCTTTACTGCTGCACACCCCGATCTCAGTCGGGCCATCGGTGACCGTAAACTTTCAGGCCTTGCGGCCAGTGGCGCCACCATGATAGCGAGCGGCTGTCCCGGCTGTGTCATGCAGTTACAGGATATCAGCAACCGGGCCGGCCTCCCCGTCAAGGCAATCCACACCCTGGAACTGATCGATCAGGCCATTAACGAGCAACCCAGATGAAACAAGAGCAGGTCGTTTCCCTGCGCTACGGCTCCGGCACTCTGGAATTGAACATCCCCGCTCGTGCCGACATCCTCGATATTCGCGAACCACAACGGGCTGTCAGCCCAGAGACCTTTCGTCATGGTTTGGCCGCTATCCTGCCGGCGGTCATTCCGGAGGGACAGATCGCCATTGTGGTTGCCGACAAAACCCGCCGATGCGACTACCCAACCGTTCTCCCCTGGCTGCTGGTGATGCTCGAAGAACGTGGGGTTGAGCGGAAGCGTATAGTCTTCTACATTGCCTACGGCAACCATGCGCCACAAACTGAGGCCGAATCGCTGGATACTTATGGCATGGTTTTCCGTGACTATCCTTTTGTCCATCACTGCAGCACAGAGCCAGACCTTTTTGCTGAACTGGGAGTAACCAGCCATGGTACTCCTGTACGAGTACGAAAGGACCTTCTTACAGCAGGACTGATCATCACGATAGGGGCAATCTCTCACCATTATTTTGCCGGCTTCGGCGGAGGCCGCAAACTCATTTTCCCAGGTCTGGGGGAACAGCAGGCCATCTATCACAACCATCGTCTGTATCTTGATCTCCACCAACGTATCCTGGCGAAAGGCTGTCGTCCGGGCCAAATGGACGGCAATCCTCTGGCCGAGGATCTGGCGGAAGTCGACCAACAACTTCCTCCGTATTGCTCCATCCACGCTCTCCTCGACAGCCAGGGAGATGTTGTTGCCTTCCGGTTCGGCCGTTCCTACCAGGATTTCCTCCGTGTTTGCCAGGAGCATGACGGGTTTTTCAGGGCTGGAGTCTGCAAACAATATGCTCTGGTTCTGGCTTCGGCTGGAGGGTATCCCAAAGATATCAATATGATTCAAGCGCATAAAGCGATCGATAACGGAGCTGCCTTTGTCCAGGATGGCGGCAGGCTGATTCTCCTGGCCGAGTGCCCGGACGGTATTGGTTCCACCACCTTTCTCCCCTATTTCGAGATGGGTGGTTGGGACTCGGCCTTCAAACATTTGGCGGACAACTACAGCGGCAACGGCGGGACCGCCCTGGCGATGATAGCCAAAACCAGACGAATTACCATTTATCTCGTAACCGACCTTGACCAAATCCTCTGCGAACAAATCGGCATCTTCAAAATCAGCAGCCAACAGCTATCAAAAATGCTGGCCGATGAACAGCATAGCGTAGCAGTGATCAAAAACAGTTCCATGCTTATTCGTTAATCACGGACTACCACATAGTGACCAGGCCGCACGTCACCTCTTTTGCCTGTTGATAGTTGGGGCATGCCGTGCTATTTAGTCATTGATCAAAGAATCATATTTCCAGCCTGATCGAATCAACAGAATAAGATCGTGTGCCACACAGCACTCATTAAATAATCTCCTATGACATCACAGAACAAAAACCCTATCATCGCCCTGTTCGCATCAGTGCAACTTGCTCTTTCTCTCCTCTTTCTTCTTGCTGCTACCTCGATCATCGGCACCCTGATCCCCCAAAATAATATCCAGAATTTTTACATAGAGAAGTATGGCGCAAAAACAGCCAACCTCCTGCAGATTCTCGATATTACCGATATGTACAACTCTTGGTGGTTTCTGGGCCTGCTTGCTTTTTTCTCAATGAACCTCATCATCTGCAGCCTGGAACGTATCCCCCAGGTCATCCGAACCATCCGCAGAGATGGCCTTGCCGTCCCGCCTGAACTACTGGAAAAATTGCCCTTGCATAAGGTGCTGACGCTCAGCGCTTCATCCGGTGAGACAGGCCAAAGAGTGTCTTCGTTCTTGAACGGTCACGGTTGGAAGGCCAGGCAAATCGAAAAAGAGGGGTACCAATTGTTCTTTGCCGAAAAGGGCGCATGGACCCGATTTGGCGTCTATGTGGTGCATTGCTCAATCCTGATCATTCTGGCCGGGGCCGTGGTTGGTTCATCAACGGTGGCAAATAAAATCCTCCACAATCCGTTTTTTGCCTTCAAAGGCTCAGTGATGATTCCGGAAACCGATCGAACCGATCATATTGTCACATCTAAAGGTAACAAACGAATTGACCTCGGTTTTACAGTCCGCTGTGATTCCTTCGCCATTGAATTTTACTCAAACGGCATGCCGAAAACATACCGTTCCACAGTGACAGTCATTGATGGCGGCAAACCCGTGCTGACCACCGATATTGAGGTCAACAGGCCGCTTACCTACAAGGGCATCACTTTCTATCAATCGAGCTACCAGCCTTATCAGGATTACGTCGTCTCTTTAAAAAAACAGGGCAGTACCGTCGAGACAACCGAGGTTATCGCCCCAGCCAGACAGGCGGATTGGCGTGAGGCAGGCGTCAGCTACGGTATTATCAATAGAGAGAGTCAAGGGGAGGTGACCCGGCGAATCAAGGTCTGGTTCACTGACAACCAGGGTGAACCGTCCCTATTCTGGGTCAATATCAATCAGGAGGCAAAGGTCGAACGACCGTCGGGCACCTATCTGTTCCAGGCGCGACAACTTTATGCCACTGGCCTACAGGTGGCCAAAGATCCTGGAATCTGGTTGGTCTACAGCGGCTGTCTGCTTATGCTTGTTGGCCTGTTTATCGCTTTTTTCCTGTCACACCGCAAAATATACGTCCTGCTGCAACCCCTGGAGGATGGCAGTAGCCGTATTCTTTTCGCTGGCGACGCCAACAAGAACAAGGTAGGTTTTTCCGAGAAATTTTCAGAATTAATCAGTAAGTTAGAGACTTAATTTCAAATTATTATTCATCACCACGGCTCCTGCCTTCGGACGGATATATTCCATGGACAGTTCACAACTCTTCGGCATCACCATGATCGCCTATCTGTTTGCCGCAGCCTTTTATCTCGGGCTGTTTGTCTTTCAAACTCCGAAAATCGGGGTGATCGGCATGCTGCTAGCCTTGACCGGTGTCATCGTCCAGACAGCAGCCCTCGGTCTACGTTGGTACGAATCATACAGGATGGGGGTCGGCCATGCCCCCTTGACCAACATGTACGAATCGCTAGTCTTTTTCGCCTGGTGCACCACCCTCTTCTACCTTTTTATGGAGTACCGATTTAAGGCACGTGTAATAGGCGCCTTTGTCATGCCCTGCGCGGCCATTGCCATGGCGTATGCATCCTTCTCTTCAAGGATAGACACACAAATCAGCCCCCTGATTCCAGCCCTCCAATCCAACTGGCTGATCGCCCATGTTGTTACCTGTTTCATCGGGTATGGCGCCTTTGCTGTGGCAGGTGGCTTGGGCCTGATGTATTTGATGAAACTCGCGGCCGTTGATAAAAAATCCACCGACGCTTCTCTGTGTGCCTCATTGCCAGAACTGAAGATCATCGACGACCTTACCCACAAAACCATTGTGTTCGGCTTTATGTGGCTGTCAGCAGGCATCATCACCGGCGCAATCTGGGCCAACGAGGCCTGGGGAACCTACTGGAGTTGGGACCCCAAAGAAACCTGGTCTATCATCACCTGGTTCATGTACGCATCCACCCTCCACGCACGCTTTACCCGTGGCTGGCGTGGCCGCCGTATCGCATGGCTGGCTATCATCGGATTCCTCGCCGTTTTCTTCACCTATTTCGGGGTCAATTTTCTTCTGTCCGGACTGCACAGCTACGGCTCAAATTGAACTTATCGAATTCTCTCGGAACAACAGAGTCAAAGCCCACACTATGCGCCTGACTTGATACTACTATCAAATACCGTTATTCATTTAATTAAAAGAGAATAAGGAGGAGAGTAACATGAAAAAGATGCTGACGTACGGAGCTATCTTGGCGTTTTGTTGCGCACCTTATTTAGTCGTCGATGCAACCGCTGGCAACAAAGGTCCTGCTGAGATAACTCTGCAATCGACCATTGACCCGGCAAACTCACCTAAACCTGCGCAATTTCCCCACGGCACACACCAGTCACGGCTGGAATGCAAGACCTGTCATCACAGCAAGGGTACTGACGGCAAACGTATAGCCTTTACAGAGGGACAGAAAATAGAGAAATGCGAAACCTGCCACAACAGCAAGGCCGGGATGCCTGACAAAGTCAACACATTCAAAACCGCCGCCCATGCCCTGTGTCAGGATTGCCACAAAAAGGATAAACCTGAACTAGCCAAATGCGGTGTCTGTCATAAGAAATAGCCCGTCTTTGTTGCACAATTTCCCATAAAAAAAGGCTGTCCTTGCAAGGACAGCCTTTTTTTATAATAACGTTTTGGTCAACAGACAGGATGCAACCTGCTTCTACCTGTGCAGATTGTTATCTTATTCTTTCTCCACATGCATCTTTGAAATATCACCCACATGGAGCACCAGTTCACCCAAAGCTGTCAAGAGGTTCAGCCGATTCTGCCGAACCGCCTCGTCGTCGGCCATAACCATCACCTCATCAAAGAAGCGATCGACAGGTCCTTTCATTTCCAGCATTGCCTGTAGAGCAGCCCGGTAGTCACGGTCCCAGATTAGCGGCAAGGCCTTTTCTCTTACCCCAGCCAGGGCCGAAAATAACTCCTGCTCGGCCTGTTCAGTCAACAGTTCGGGATTAACCTCAGTTTCTTTGTTGTCCTTGACGATGTTTCTGATCCGTTTGAAGGAACCTGCCAACACCCGAAAACTTTCCTGCCCGCGAATGTGATCAAGAGCCTCGACCCGTGCCAGGCAGTCGGCAAGATTGTCAAATCCAACCGCAGTCGCAGCCTCAACCAATTCCTGGGGCAAACCAGTAGCAATCTGTTCATTTTCAAAGCGAAGCCTGATGAAAGTCAGCACCTCTGCAATCACCTCTGTCCCCTGATTGACAATCCCCGCACCCGCATAGCCTTTAAGGGCAGCCGTGGCGGCTTCACTCAATGAAAGCGAGATGTTCAATCCACGAATAATGTTGATCAATCCGATCGCTTGACGCCTGAGACCAAAGGAATCTTTGTTGCCGGTAGGCTTCTCACCAATGGCAAAACAACCAACCAGGGTATCCAACCTGTCGGCAATACCGACCAGCGCGCCAACCAGGGACTGCGGTAATTCCGCACCGGCCCGCAACGGCAGATAATGTTCCTCAATGGCCTGGGCAACCTCCGGTTTTTCGTGGTCATGCAGAGCATAAACCCGCCCCATGATTCCCTGCAAAGAGGGAAACTCCCCTACCATGGCGGTCAACAAATCTGCCTTGGCCAATTGGCTGGCTCGAACAACATCTTCTTTCAATTCAGGAGCTATTCGTGAAGCCAGGAGTGTGGCAAGCGTCGTAATTCTCTCGCTCTTTGCCTCCATAGTCCCCAATTTATTCTGAAAGACAATCCCGTGCAGATCTTTGCAGAGGGCGACAAGTGGTTTTTTCCTATCTTCGTTAAAAAAGAACAGTCCATCCTCAAGACGCGCCCGCAGTACTCTCTCGTGGCCGCTGACAGCTAGCACCTGGTCAGGGACCTTGGTATTATTAACCGCCACAAAGAACGGTAACAGCTTGCCGTCCTCTCCGACAACAGGGAAATACTTCTGGTGTTCGCGCATCGAAGTTACCAGAGCTTCTTCCGGGAGCTGTAAAAATTTCTGATCGAAGCTGCCACAAATTCCACAAGGGAATTCGACTAAGTTAGTCACCGTATCGAGCAGACCTTCATGCAACACCGGCTTCGCTCCAGTAGTACCAGCGATTTCCCGAACTGCTCGTTGCACCTCTTCAATCACCTTAGCGCGTCGCTGGTCGGGATCTACAAGGACAAAACGCTCGGCAAGCCCACTCACATACTGTTCGATACCGCTTACCTCAAAGGTGTCAGGCGCCATAAAACGATGCCCACGGGTACTGTTGCCGCAGACAACGCCCTCGATATTAACTGGAATAACAGCGCCCCCATACAGAGCAAGCAGCCACTGAATAGGTCGGGCAAAGGACATCGTATAGTCGGCCCAACGCATGGATTTCGGAAACACCAACTCACGAATCAACGACTCCAGCAGACCGGGGAGCAGGGTTACAGTTTCCTGTCCATTGACATCCTCCGCCGCCATGAGATATTCCCCCTTGGGCGTATTGATGACCTGTAACTGTTCCGGCTGGAATCCTCGAGACTTTGCGAAACCGATCGCCGCCTTGGTGAGCTTGCCCTCTGCATCGTATCCAGCCTTTACCGAGGGACCGATATGCTCCTGACGGCTATCAGCCTGACGGGATTGTAAATTGCCAATTGCAAGCGTCAAACGTCGTGGCGTGCCATAGGTGCGGATTGTGTCAAAAGCAAGTTCAAGGGCTGTGAGTTTTTTCGCAGCGCCTTCGGCTAGGGCATCAAGGGCCGGTTGGATATATCCGGCCGGGATTTCTTCAGTTCCAATTTCAAAAAGGAGTTCACTCATCGCAGCCTGTTTGTGTTTGAGTTGATCTAAAATCATGATGTGGAAGCCACCTCCGGTCCCCTTGCCACCCCCATGATTTGGCAATTATTCCGGCCTTCCGGACTGGTTTCGGCCGGTTCGGGCCATTCAGTAGAGGCAAATGTTGAATACCCGCTGGCTATGTTTTTCACAACAACTTTATACCAGTGAAAAGCACCGCTTGCCCGAAGAGCGGAACTGATCCGCCGACACATTGGTTCCACCCCGTCTGGGTGGGTTGGTTGAGGAACAGCGCCCTCTTTGATCAGTGCGATCAGGTCTTCAATCCAGAGAAAACGATTCATTCGCACAGCAACAGTCACCATGCCCCACATTCCTGAAAAAGCCGCGGCCGTCTCCTGCTGCATATCATTTTGATATGGCAAAGGCACGGGGACATCAACCTCAACAACGAGATCTAAATGTCGGGTGAGAAAACCGTGTAAGCGGCAATCATACCGCTCCATTCCTGGGATTTGGGCATCGCGTTTGGTTTTGAGAAAATAAGGGAACTCGACTTCCAGATGAGCGGCTTCAGCCTCCAGCCGAACTTTCATTTCCTCAAGAATCAAATGAAATGTTTCGAGGTTGAACTTACCGTGAAAACGGTTAAGGATCTCCACAAACCGACTCATGTGCGTTCCCTTGAACCGATGCGGCAAGTTGACGTACATGTTTATTTTGGCCACCGTCTGCTGAGTTTTGCACTCTTTGTCCAGAACGATAATCGGATAAGTGACAGTTTTTACGCCTACTTTGCGTATATTGATACGACGGGAGTCGTACAGGCTCTGAATGTCTTTCATGGGGACGCTCGGTAACATTCTCGACTGGTGAATCAGTAACGTCCCTGATATTTCCTTCGCGACCGAAAAGCAGTCGAGTCAGGTGAGATGTTTACGAACAGTGGCCTTGAGTTCGTCCATATTGACTGATTTGACGACATAAGCCTCTGAGGCCCAGGTGCCGAAGTCCTGTTTATATTCATGATAGGCTGAACTGAGAATAATTGGTACATCAGTGCATAATGCCTTCATCTGGTGCAGCACTTCAATACCGTTCATACCCGGCATGTTAATATCGAGGATGACCAGATCGGGTGTATTCTCGCGGAATTGCACCAGTGCATCGGCACCGTTAAAGGCCGAATCAATGGTGTAGCCTTCGTCTTCAAACTCTTCCCGATAAAGGAGTTGAATACTTTCCTCGTCATCAACCAGCAGAATACGCTTTTTGTCCATGAGATCCCCCTAGAATGTAATCTCCCGAAGGTACCTGCAAGTCTCTTCCGGAGGCATAGGATTGATGTAAAATCCTGTTCCCCATTCAAATCCGGCAATGGAGGTCAGCTTTGGGACGATTTCAAAATGCCAGTGATAATGTTCCAGCGGACCAGAACGCAAAGGCTGGGTATGGAGTACAAAGTTATATGGTACGTTGGGAATGCAGGCATCCAGACGCCGCAGGGTCTCGGAAAAAATTTCAGCTAATGCAAGTAGCGAGTTTTCATCTTGATCGGAGTATGAAGAATTGTGGAATCGCGGCATGACCCACATCTCAAACGGTGATCGAGGTGCAAAAGGGGTGACGGTGATGAACTGGTCGTTTTCACAGACCAAACGGACCTTCTGTTGGATCTCTTGGCGGATGATATCGCAAAAAATACAGCGATCCTTATATTTGAAATACGAAAGACTGCCCTCGAGTTCCGAGGTGACCATTCTCGGCAGGATGGGTAGTGCCACCAACTGCGAATGGGAATGCTCAAGTGATGCGCCAGCAGCTTTACCGAAATTCTTAAAAATTACTACATAGTTAAAGCGACTATCTTTAGAAAGATCACGAATCCGATCGCGGAAGGCACGAAAGGTCAAAAGCATGTCATGCGGCGGCAGATGGGAAAAACGGTCCTGATGGTTGGGACTTTCGATGATAACTTCATGGGCGCCGATACCGTTCATACGGTCATAAAGCCCTTCACCCTGTTTATCGAGATTGCCTTCAATAATCAAAGCCGGGTATTTGTTGGGCACGACACGCAATTTCCAACCGTCCGTGTTGGGATATCCCCAGTCCCGCCCATAAACTAAAACCTCGTCGGGCGTAGTTCTTTCATTGCCAGGACAAAGTGGGCAAAAACCTCCTTTGGCCTTGAATTCTTCAATCAGGAAATCCGTCGGCCGCTTGCCCCGTTCCTGGGCAATAATAATCCAACGACCAAGGATCGGATCTCTTCGTAATTCAGGCACAGACTACCGTCCCTGCTCTTTTTCGCGTTGTTCCTGCCGGGTTTTACAGTCAATGCAATACTTGGCAACAGGACGAGCCAAAAGCCTTTTGATCGCAATATCCTCACCGCAACCGGCACAGACACCATAAGATCCATCATCGATTCGTATCAACGCCTCGTCGACCTTATCCATCAGCTTGCGTTCCCTACCTCGTATACGGAGCTCGAAACTCCGATCCGACTCCATGGTAGCCCTGTCATTGGGATCCGGAATATTTCCAGTCTGGCTTGTCATTTCGGTCAGGGTCTGCTCGACATCAATATTGATTTCGGCCTTCATCGCTTCAAGCTGCTCTTTGAACAGCAGCAAATCCTTCTCATCCATGTTTGTTCTCCAGCAAGGTGGTTCTGAAAATCTATCTGTAATTATATTTACATGAAGTATATCATACGGCAGGAATCCTGACAAACAGTCCGCTCTTACCGCCGCTCTTTTGCAACAACCGAATATCTGAGATCACCATGGTTTTATCTACAGCCTTACACATATCGTAAATGGTGAGTGCAGCAACGGATACCGCTGTCAAGGCTTCCATCTCAACCCCGGTCCGCCCTGTTATAGATACGGTTGCCTCAACGTTAATAGCGAATTTATCGTCGTTAAAGGAAAAAGTTATATCTGCAGCAGTAATAGCTAGAGGGTGACAAAGGGGAATCAACTGGTCCACCTTCTTTGCAGCCATGATGCCGGCAATCCGTGCCACACCGAGCACATCGCCCTTCTGAACCGTACCTTGGCGAATCATTCCATACACTAGTGGCGACATGGTGATCGAGCCAGCCGCAATTGCCTGGCGTTTTGTCTCGCTCTTCTGACTCACATCGACCATGCGAGCATTGCCAGTGGCATCAAAATGAGAAAACCGCTGGTTCTCAGCCATTTGCTACTTTTTCCTGATCTTCAGCTTGTTTCTTTTGTTTTCCCAAATGACCATGAAAGAGACGGGAAAAAAAGCCCTCTTCTTCATGTTGCTTGCTTAATTCGTCAAATTGACGCAGTAGTTCTTTCTGCTCCTTGTTCAGTTTGACAGGAGTCTGCACCTTGACTTCGACCACCATTTCCCCTTTACCACCCCCGCGTAAACTGGGAACACCTTCTCCACGCAAAGAAAACCGCTCACCCGACTGGGTTCCTGCAGGTATTTTGAGTTTGGCAGTTCCATGGATAGTGGGAACATCAGCCTCACATCCCAAGGCAGCTCGAACCATCGTTACCGGTAGCTGTAGATAAATGGTCTGGCCATCTCTCTGGAAATATTCGTGTTCATCGACATGAATGACGACATAGAGATCGCCGGAAGGCCCACCGCGACGGCCGCCTTCCCCCTCACCTGAAAGACGCATGCGGGAACCGGTGTCAACGCCGGCCGGGATCCGGACACTGACCTTTTTGCTCCGATTGATCAAGCCACCTCCATGGCAATCAGCACAGGGATCAGTGATAATTTGCCCAGCTCCGTTGCATCGAGAGCAAGTGGTACTTACCTGAAAAAATCCCTGAGAGCGGATGACCTGGCCACGGCCTTGACAACTAGGGCAGACCTGAGGCTTATTACCAGGTCGTGCTCCTGTCCCTTCACAGGTCCAACAGGTTTCCTTCTTGGTGATATTGACTTCTTTGTTGACGCCATGAACGGCTTCCATGAAGGAAACCCTGATATCATAACGCAGATCCTCTCCGGGCACCGGCGCATTGGGATCACGACGTCTGCCACGTCCACCACCTCCAAAACCGAAGATATCACCGAACATATCATTGATATGCGAAAAGATATCTTCACTGTTCCCAGGACCGCTGTAACCGCTGTTTTTCAATCCCTCTTTGCCGTAGGCATCATAGATCTGCCGTTTCTGGAGATCACTGAGCACCTCATAGGCTTCGGCCGCTTCCTTGAACTTTGCCTCAGCAGTGTTATCACCCTGGTTTCGATCAGGATGATATTTCATGGCCTGCTTACGGTAAGCCTTTTTAATGGCTTCCGCCGAAGCGTCTTTATTGATTCCGAGAATTTCGTAATAGCTTTTGCTCATAATCCTTTACACGTGGCTATTGCTATTCTTCGATGGTGATTTCTTCAACCACTGCTACAGGCGCCACCTTCTCAGCCTTGCGTTGCTTGGGAAGATCAAAGATATTATCGAAAGTTACTTTGCCGGCTGCGATCTCTCTAAGAGTCATGACTATCTCTTTATTTTTACCGGCCACGAGAAAGGGTTCACCTTTTCGGTGCTGCTTGATCCGCTCAACAGCCAGATGAATCAGGGAAAATCGATTATCGTCACCCACAGTTTCCAGGCAATCTTCTACTGTAATACGAGCCATGCTGTTCGCCTCCATGTAATAAAAATCCCGGAGCAAACCATCTCCGGGAGTGAATATTCTTTGTTCCAATCCATACGTCTTCAGAAAATCAACTTGAAACCCTGCAACATACGGTTCAGTTTACAAATAATCATTATCGAATATTTAACAAGAGCACCGATGAAACCTGTCGTTTAGGTTCAACCAACAAAAGGATTGCGCAACAGCAAGGTTTCTTCGCGGTCAGGTCCCACAGAAACAATTGCCGGGGTCACACCGGTAAGATCCTCCAACCGATGCAGATAGGCTTTCGCATTGTCCGGAAGATCTTCGTAGGTGCGCACTCCGGTGATTTCCGTGTTCCAGCCATCCATCTCTTCATAGACCGGTTGCGCTAGCCGCGCCTTACGAATATTCTCTGGCATATAACCGAAGGAAACGCCCTCAACCTGATAGCTGGTAGCTATTTTCAGTTTTTGCAGACCGGAAAGTACATCGAGTTTGGTCACAGCAAATCCGGTCAAACCGTTCAATCGGACGGCATCATTAGCAACCACTGCATCAAACCAGCCACATCGTCGGCGACGACCGGTGGTCGCTCCATATTCATGACCTTTCTGCTGCAGGGTATCGCCGATGGTATCGCCCTCAGGCAGTTCAGTGGGAAAAGGCCCCTCACCGACCCTGGTGGTGTAGGCCTTAACAATACCGATAACCTCGTCGATATGACTGGGGCCGAACCCTGTACCGATGCAAGCGTTCCCGGCTATGGTGTTGGACGAGGTAACAAAAGGATACGTGCCGTGATCAATATCTAACTGGGTCCCTTGCGCGCCTTCAAACAAAATATTTTGCCCTCTTTTTCGGGCCTGATCAAGCACCATCGAGACATTGCCAATAAAGGGTGTCAACTGTTCTGCAAAACTTTCAAATTGTTCAACGATCCCTGCAAAATCTACAGGTTCCGCGCCGAACTGCCGGGTTAGAATAAAATTTTTCTCCTCCAGATTTGCCTGGAGTTTATCCCTGAACAAAGAGAGGTCAAGCAGATCACCGACTTTCATTCCAACCCGTCCGACCTTGTCCATGTAGCAGGGACCGATACCCCGACCGGTAGTGCCGATCTTCTTTTCTTTGGCCAGCGAGGCTTCCCTAGACTGGTCTAGACGCTGGTGGTACGGCATGATTAAATGAGCATTACTGCTGATCAACAACCTCTTCGGCGTGACGGTAAACCCCTTGTCGGCGAGTCCGGCGATCTCTTTGAGGAGTACGCCGGGGTCTATAATCACTCCGTTGCCGATAACGCAGGTTTTGTCCTCATAGAGGATTCCAGAGGGAATTATATGAAAAACATACTTTTGACCGTCAACCACCAAGGTATGGCCGGCATTGTTTCCCCCCTGGAACCGGACAACATAATCGGCATACCGCGTCAACAGATCAACGATTTTCCCTTTGCCTTCATCACCCCACTGGGCGCCGACCACCACGACACTGGCCATGTTATCTCCACGATTTTAATATATAAAAGCGAACAAAAATGCTGCTTTCATCTCGACAAATACTAAACCTGTAACAAACCTGACTAATCTAGCAGAAAAAAATGAAAAAGTCAAACAGGTGAAAACCTTACTGCTTTTCAATGATAAGAACGACAATACAGGAAAATAAATGATTAAGAGCCAGATAGACCTCCAACCCTGACCATTGGGAAAAGCGGTCAGGACTGGAGAGTGTGATTAAAACAGGGTACTTGAAATGATCAATTATACGAGGTTTTCAGGGTCATATCCTTTCGTGAAGCCGGATCATAGACACCTTTTTCTTCAGCCTTCTTGTACCATTCCTGCTTCAAGGTATTGAGAAAGGTTTTCTTTTCCTCAACCAATTTCCGGTAATCCATGCCGACAAGGGACTGGGCCTTCTCTTTAGTGGAAAAATCGGGAGCAATATAATCGGCGGCATTATGCTTGGCCAGAATGATGCGCAGCTTCAGTCGGGCATCCTGGCCCTTATTGATAGCGCCGCCGAGAACCCGAAGAGTTTCCTCGGGAGCGTGGAAGAAGGCTCCATGTCCTGCAACCGCGTAATCCCATCGCCATTGACCGTGACGAATGTCCTGGAGTGCTGGTTTCATCTCCTCTTCGGTAGCCCCTACCTCCCAAGCCTTGGCAGCGTCAAGATGGGCTTTGGCAAGAACATCGGTGGCAAGTTTTGCCAGTTCGTTTTTGCGAGCTAACTTCTTCTCCACTGTCTCCCGGAACTCTTTTTCGGTGCCCTTATGGCAGTTGAGACAGGTGTTGGCAATATTATTCAATGGATTACCCACATTGTGACTTGAATACTTAACGCCACCCTCTCGGACATAGGGCATATGACAGTCTGCACAGGCAAGGCCGTTACGGTAGTGCACCCCCGTGGTGAAGGTTTCATAATCGGGATGCTGCGCCTTGAGCATCGGGGTCTTGCTCAACTGATGGGTCCAGTCGGAAAAATTATAATTGTCGTAATAGTCTTCCATATTCTCGGCTGACAACCCTTTTGCCCAAGGCAGGGTGACCACCATGGCGGTCTTTTTCTCGTCCTTGTCTTCCCACTCGGTTTTCTTGAAATAATACTCCACGTGACACTGCGCACACACCAGAGAACGCATGTCCTGGTGGGTGATGTCAGCGATTTTTAGACGGCCCTCAGCCTCAAGCGCACGCTTGAGGTAATCACGAGTTATGGTAAGCTTCATGGTTTTGTTGTCGTGACAGTCACCACAACCGATAGGGTTCACGATTTCATCGCCATACTTAGCCCATTTGCCGGTAAAAAATTCCATCTCACCATCGCGCTTGATCAACCGGGGCACATCAGGTGATTTACAGGTCCAGCAGGCAGTCGGCAAAGGACCGGTCTTAGCATCGACCGGGGCACCGGTACGCAGGGTGTTGATATTATCCTCAAGGGCGTAATAATGACCACGTGGCTTGTTGTAATCCTTTGAAAACGGATAACCGGCCCACATGACCACCAGGGCAGGATCCTGCTTCAATACATCTTTGATCTCATCGCTCTTTTTGGTCTGCATGTAGGTGTCATACTGTCGCGGGTACAGCTTGCCCCATTCCGAAGATCGGGTTTCAGTATCCTTGATCGCCGGGACAGCATTAATCGTCTGCTGCTCGGCCTTGTTCTCCTTGATGGAGAGGGTCAGCAACACCATCGGCACCATAACGAGCACACAGAGGATGAAGATAACAGATGATTTTTTCATGAACATTCTCCTGGTTGATATCCTAGAGTACCTTGATTCCAAAATTATTCTGGGTTGATGTCAAATTTCTCATGGTCCCATGGGGCACAGTCCGGTGACAATCCCAGCAGGGTCGCCCCATCTGTATGCCATCGACGGCGTGTTTTTGATAGAGTGCACTGTTGGCCAGCATCTGCGACACAACCACCTGATGGCAAGAGATACAATTAGCCTGGATTCTTTTCGCGGCGTCCGGGCTGATCCGAAGATTGTTTCCGTACGTTTTGAAAGTCATAGCAACGGAATGGTGATAGCCATCTCTTGCCTTTGCCAGCATTTTATTGACAAACGAATCGCGCGGAAGATGACAATCAACACAAGTTGCCCTATTCCGATGCGAACTGTGCTGCCAGGTTGCATAGTGAGTAATCATGGGATGACAGTTGATACAAACTTTGGGGTCGCTGGACAGATACGACAACATATTGGACTCGTGCACCAAATTGACAAACACCCCCAAAACCGCCAAAACAGAAAATATCGCAATATATTTCATGATCCTACCGGTCTCCCTAAGCAACTGTTCGGGTCGCTGTGCTTTCGATGGCTTCATACAGGGTAAACCTGTGGCCATTATCTCATGTGTCGCAAGTGCTTCTTGCACCTTTGTGCCACAACGGATGGATAAATATCAATCAAGGATTATTCCACCTCTCCACCAAAGTCAACCTGCAAAGATTTATTACTAAACAAACACATCAGGAACACCACCATAAGCTAATTCTGTTGTCGTCTTAGAGTATCCTCTGCAATGGCCCACCCCCTTCCACCCTTGCTGACAGTATTTGTTTTGCTCACCATCCTTCGAAAATGGTATAGTTGGTTCGGTCAGCAATTGCTGCAACACCTATACTCCTCCAAAAGCAACACCTATACTCCTCCAAAAACGAATATATGCAACCCCCTTTTTCATCAAAACGCATGCAGCGAGAAGCCCGGACCGTCGACGTAATGATTCGGCGTTTCTGCCGGGATCGACACCAGACTCAAGGCATACTCTGCCAAGATTGCCAGGAACTACTTGCCTACGCCCACCGCCGCCTGCACCATTGCCCTTTCCAGGAACACAAAACTACCTGCGGCGAATGCCCGGTGCACTGCTACACACACGCAAACCGCGAAAAAATCAGGGAAGTGATGCGCTACGCCGGGCCACGGATGTTGCTGTCCCACCCAATTCTAGCTCTCACCCACCTGCTCGATGGCCTACGTAAACCTCACAAAAAAGGCTGAACCGCCTCTACTTGACACTACCGGTCAAATCCCGTAAAGTTGGTCCCTTGCAACGGCAAGCCCGCCACCCTTACTCAATAATCAGCCCTGGTATTTGCCCATGTTTGGAATTGGCCTCCCGGAAATGATCGTAATCTTTGCCGTCGCATTGATCGTGGTCGGTCCGGATAAACTGCCCGGCCTTGCCCGCTCCCTTGCTAAAGGGATAATGGAAATGAAAAAAACCCTGAATCAGGTCAAGGAAAACCTGACCGAGGAAGGCGATGTCTTGAATTCTGTCCAGACAGACCTGCAAAAAACAGCGGAGGAACTCAGGGGCAAGATGATTGACGTCGAACCCTCTTCTTGGCAACTGCCAACAACCGATCATTTCCAAGAAAAAAACAAAGATTCAGACATCATTGATTTGCAGCCGATAGCAACCCCACCCCAAGACAAAACGCGCCTTATTGCAGATATCCCCACTCCTCCCATTGCCGAAAGCACTAGCACTGAATCGGCCCCAACCAGCGACCCGCCAGCGACCCCTGCTCCTAAAAATCAATCTACCCCGCCAAAAGTTACTAATGCTTGAAGCATTTGAGAACATCCGGCCACACCAGGAAGAACTTCGTAAGCGGTTGATTCGTTGCTGCCTGGCCATTGTCCTGACAAGCGCTATCGCCTACATCTTCAAGGATCATGTCGCCGCTTGGTGCATGCGACCGCTCTACCTTGCCTACCCGCAATTAGGAAAACTTGTCTACACTAAGCTGACCGAAGCCTTTGTCAGTTACCTCACCCTCTCCATGCTGGTCGGCCTCGCCGTCAGTTTTCCTTTTGTCCTCTATCAAATCTGGTTGTTCATCTCTCCCGGACTGCTCGACCAAGAAAAACAGCTCATCCGACGAATTGTTCTCTGGGCAACCCTGCTGTTCGCTGGCGGCGCCTCGTTTGCCTTTTTCGTCATCCTCCCCAGGATGCTCCACTATTTTATGAGCTATGCATCACCCTCGCTCACACCGATGCTCAAGCTGGGATTATACCTGACCTTCACCGCCCGCATGGTGCTGGCGTTCGGTATTGCCTTTGAGATCCCCTTTCTTATGGTCATGGCTGTCCGCTTCGGCCTCCTCAACAACGATCATTTCAGGAATAAACGGATCTATTTTTACATTGCCATCGTTGTACTTTCCTTTCTGTTGACCACAGGAGAACTGACAGCAACCACCCTCCTTTCTTTCCCCCTCTTTGCCCTTTACGAAGCCGGTATTATTGCCGGAAGAGTCTTTCAAGGCAAAAAAATGCCTCCAGCCGTCATCGATTAAGCTCAATAATAACGACAGGCCTTCTCCATCACCCCCACCGCATATTCCGCTCCCCTCCACTATTGTGATCGTTGAGAGCCTTAGCGGTACATTCAAGCCATTTTCTTCACCGTGGTTCGCCCAGTTGCACTCCTGAAAATTCCATATTCCATAAACACGGTCTTTTTCTGGCAGACATGTTCGAGCTTCTTTCTCCTCCCCCACCCAACAGACGGACACTAGCCAGCCTGCACATCTTGCATATCCTGCTTACCCACCCAACCCTTTACCAAAATTTCTTTTTCCTTGACTTGCAAAGTCAATTTACAGACAATGCAGCATAGTTTGCAATATAACTTAGTTATATCATGGGAAAAGGTCACGGCACTTCCTCGTTGTTTCTTGGTGCAAAACAACGAAAATTTGCCTATTTTCATTCACGCTGTTGTGCGGAGCAGCATAAATCAGACAAACTTTTTTACACAAAGGAGCTCAGGGGTGAAGAATCTTAAATTGGGAATCAAGCTTGTTGGCGGTTTTGTCATGGCCGCGGTGATCATCCTAGCGGTGGGATTACTATCCATATCACAACAGGGTCAACTCAATGATCGAGTTAAGCAACTCGGCAACGAGACTTTCCCCGCCGTGCAAAATATCCTGACCGTGAAAAGCGAAGCGGCATCCATCGCCAGCCTGATGCGTTCCCTGTTAACGCCCTATGCCACCAACGAACAACGAAATTTCTCCCACCAGCAGTTACTCGTCTCAAGAAAGGCGTACGGCGAGGCCAAGGATAAATTCACGACCCTGCCGCTCGCAAAGCAGGTTGAGAGTGAATGGCAGGAGTTCACCACCAATATCACCAAATGGGCAGGGGTCAACAACCAGGCGGTTGAGCTCTCTAAAGAGTTGATCGCCATGGACATGATCAACCCCAATCTGATGAAACAACATATGGCTGATTTCGAAATCGCCCACAACGCTCTGCTCGCCAAGGTCGGCAAGCTGCTCCTCTTCAACGCCCCGTTCGAAGGCGGCACCGGTGACACCGATTGTTCTCTGGGCAAATGGATGCAGAACATGGACACCACCAATCCCGAGATGGTAGCCCTGGTGAAGGAACTCAAGCCAGTTCATGCTGAGCTGCATAAAAATGTCGCCCAAGTGAAAACTCTGGCGACCAGTGGTCACGGAGCCGAGGCCAAGGAAATCTTCGAGAATAAAATTTCACCGGAATCGGAACAAATCTTTGCTCTGGTCAAAAAGATGACAACCCTTGCTGATAAGGCCAACGAAAAATTCGTTGCGATGAACAAGCTGCTGCTGGTGGAAGCAGCGACCTATCAGACCAACACCTTTGCAGCCATCGACAAGGTGACGAAGAAGGCCAACGAGGTTTCGACCCAATCAGTTACGACTGCCAATGATATCGCCAACCGCGGTCGCCTGATCACTATCGTCGTGTTGATCGTCGGCATCATCCTCGCGGTTACCCTTGGTTTTCTCCTGACCTATCTTATCACCAAACCAATGTTTAAAGGCGTGGATCTCGCCAAGGCCATGGCTGGCGGCGACCTCACCAAAACCATGGATGTCGATCAGAAAGACGAAATCGGTATCCTGGCCCAATCGCTTAACGAGATGGCCGGTAATCTCCGCCGGATGTTTGGAGATATCAGCAAAGGAGTCGTCACGGTCGGGGAATCATCGGTGCAATTAGCAGCTATTTCCAACCAGATGTCCTCAGGAGCTGAATCGACAGCGGCCCGATCCCAGCAAGTCGCCGCTGCCGCCGAAGAAATGAGCACGAACCAGTCCTCAATAGCGGCCGCCATGGAACAGGCGTCGGTCAATATTAATATGGTTGCTTCTGCTACCGAAGAAATGAGCGCCACCATCAACGAAATAGCCAGTAATTCGAGCAAGGCCAAAGAGATCACCAGCGCTGCGGTCCACCAATCTTCCAAGGCCTCCGAACGAGTGCACGAACTTGGTAGGGCTGCCGATGAAATCAACAAAGTTACCGAGGTGATCACCGAGATATCAGAGCAGACCAACCTGTTGGCCCTTAACGCGACCATTGAGGCGGCCAGGGCAGGAGAAGCTGGTAAGGGGTTTGCGGTGGTCGCCAACGAAATCAAGGAGCTGGCAAAACAGACGGCCGGGGCTACCCTGAATATCAAGAACAAAATCCAAGATATCCAACAGGCTACCGGGGTCACGGTCAAAGAGATCAACGAAATCAGTGCGGTCATTGCCGATGTCGACAAGATCGTCTCCACTATCGCTGCAGCAGTGGAAGAACAGACTGCCACTACCAGGGAAATCGCCCAGAATGTGCAGCAAGCCTCTCAGGGTATCACCGAAGTCAATGAGAATGTCTCGCAGAGTTCAACAGTGGCCGCCGAGATAGCCTCGGACATCGCGACGGTCAACCACAGTGCCAACGAGATGAACAAAGCCAGTAATCAGGTCAAAATCAGCGCGAAAGAGCTGTCGGACGTCGCCGACAAATTGAAGGTGATGGTCGCCCAATTCACAATCTAAGCAATCCATACCGAAAAAAAGAAAGGGGGCAGCGTACTTGGTACGTTGTCCCCTTTTTTGGTTATGGCAGCCTGTCGACGCCACCTATTCACTCCTCTGGTTAGGAGTGGACAGGTTTCACCTCCTGCTTGAGCAGGCAGCAGGAAATACGATGGATCGGTGCACCATCGGGATGGTAGCTGATATTGTCCGGCTGCAGCAGACGGTTCATGACGCACCCCTCAGGGATGTCGAGCGGAAAGAACCGGTCTTCGTTCAGACCGTCGCGATGCACCAACTGATTGTCCTCGATGCAGAAGCTATGAATGGGATGGTCCTCGCAGAGCGGACACTGGTAGACCCGACCATTGGGGAAAATAAAAAAATTCTCAGCCACTATTCCGGCACATTGGAAGGGTTCATCATGGTCCAGATAAACCTTGGGATATATGACGTGGATGCCCATACGAGCGGCTTCTTCAGCCACTCTGGGAACAACGGCGAGCCACTGTTCCGGTTCGACCTGCCAGTTGATGGTTGCCGCCGGCTTGGTCATTGCCGGATTGCCCCGCAGACCTATCACTTGGATAAAAAATCGCCGCACCCCGAGATCAGCAAGTAAAGCGGGCATCCGGTGCAGGTGTTCGATGTTGAGGCTGGAAACCGTATAGATGAGGCTGGTGGCGAATCCGCCAGCCACCGCCTTACGGATGTTGTCGGTGCAAATCGCAAAAACGCCTTGGCCGCGGATAGGATCATTCACTGCCGCATCCGGCCCGTCGAGACTAAAACTGAGATAATCGAGTTCCTGAGGAGTAACCTTGGCCAACAGATCATGGAAGAGGTAGCCGTTGGTATCCACGGTCACCGCGTAGCGCATCGATTTTGCCGCCTTAATGATGGCCGCCAACTCAGGATGCAGGGTGGGTTCACCACCAAGGAGGATGAGATTGGTCTGCCGCTCAGGCCTTGCAAACAGCTTGAGCCACTGAAGCACAGTGGCCAGCGGCAGGGTGGCAGTGCCATGCTGGGCCGGATTGATGTAGCAGTGGCGGCAGGCGAGATTGCAGGCAGTGAGCAGATGCAAGAAAACATTGCGCTCCCCCGGTTGAAACCCCACGGTTCGGGCGATCGGTCCGTTGCTCATTGCTTCGGTTCCTCCAGCGGTTGCGCCAGGGTATAGCGGGCGAGCAGACTGTCCTGCCAGTAGGACCCGCTTTGAAAAAACTGTTGAAAGAGGAGCAGGCTCTCTGTGCGTAGAACCCGATCAAGCAGATGGACCTGCATCTCTGAGTATAAAGGATTCAGCATATACAGGGGCAGGTTGACCCCACCGCCCATGACATCCTCATAGGCCCAGACGAAGGAGCGGATCCCGGAGAGCAGCATGGTGGTGTAACACATCAGGCAAGGCTCCATGGTCGAATAGACCGTCACCCTGCCCAAATCCAATCCGGGCTGCTCTGCAATCAAGCGTCGCAGGGTGAGAACCTCGGCATGGTCAATCTCATTGCGACAGAGCTCACCGCTGTTTTGCCGCCGCCCCGTGGCCAGGATGCGCCCTTCAGCAACCATAACACAGCCCACCGGAAACTCGCCATCGTGCAAAGCCAGCCGCGCCTCATCCAAGGCGAGGGCCATATACTGTTCGTGTTCGTTGCTCATAGGTTTGGATAATCAAGGGATAAGAAGGAGGATGCTGCCATGTCACATGGCCCCAGCTATACCACGGAGCCGGATACCTGTCAAAATCAGAGACTGCTGCTGAACTGGAGAATATTCTTGGCAATCACCACGCCGGTTTCGGGCTGCACCCAGTCGTACCCCTTATCGATGAACGGCAGATAGACGAGCTGCATCCGCACCTCGGTCAACTCCACCTGGGGCAGATGGGGATAGATGAGCCGTGGGCTGGCGGTTGCCGCAGCAAGCATGACTTTGACCGCCTGTTTGGCCTCCGATGCCGGCAGTGTCACCGGAAACAGATTCGGAGTTACCCTGCCAGCGACCGGGTTAATCTGCCACTGGCCTAAGGTTGCCTGACGTCCGGCCTGTAGAAAAATTTTCGGCCGAAGTTTGACTCCAGGTATCCAAAAACTCATAATCCGGTCCCCCCATTCTGCCCTGGGGAGAAAGGGTTGATTGGTTTTGACGACAAAATCGGCAAAACTATAGATTGAAAGCACCGGGATATGGGCGGCGATTTTCCAGAACGGCAGATACAGGGGTGTGGTGGCATCGCTAGGATGCAGCCACCAGTCGACCCCAGTCAAGCCGTCCGCTCCGAAGGCCCAGGCTGATTGACAATTAGTACAGGTCATCACCTGGCAGTCTCCAACCCCATCCAGGCCAGCACCGCACTTGGGGCAGAGGCATGCCTGGAACCGTACTTGCCAGTCTTGGTCAAACACCTTACCCTGAAGAGGATATCCAGCTAACTCTTCGAAACCGGCGAGCCGAAGGTCGGTGACCCCGTCATAAAGGCCCTGCTGCTTGGTTATCAGGGGCAGATAGATATAACTGAGGTTCTCGCCAATATAGGCGCGGTGATATAGATCTTTGCCGGCCTGGCCGGTAAGACCGCTGATGGCAGCCGCCTTTTCCAAGATGGCGCTGGCCTTAAGGGTCTGCGGCAAATAACGGCTACCTGTTTCCCGATCAATCCGGGAGAGGTGCATGGCCTGCGGCCGCACCCCCAGCGATGGAGGCAGACCTGGTACTGGGTTAGCGGACTGTGTGGTATCGACCACTCGGTGCTCGATACCCTCAGCCGTTACCAGAAAAATAGTACCTTTAAAACGGATATAAGGCGCCAGCACGGACTCGATCGAGGCAGCCCCCCCGGCTGCCATGGGCAAGATATAACGAAAGGGGCCGCTGCTCTGCAGATAGTTTCTGGTGCCGCAGAAGGTACAGGTCAACAGTCGATCCGTCTCTGTAAGAACGACCGAGGCCCCGCACTGCGGGCAATTCTGTTTGACCCGAAGATCCATCAATCCATGCTCGCAGCTGCTACACCCTGACTGTCCATCGCCTTATCCCAATTTCTCGCCGCACTGGTTGCAAAACATGGCCCGAGGCAGGTTGGTGGCATGGCAGTGAGGACAGATGACTTCCGGTGCCCGCTCCGAAGTCGAATGGCCGCAGCTCGGACAGAATTTTGCTCCTGGCATGAGATTTTTGCCGCAGTTGTCGCACTGCTGATTGAGCAGTTGCTGATGGCCGCAGTAAGGACAGAAACGGGCATTAGCCGGGATCATCATGCTACAATCCGAACACCTCACCTCTGCCCCCCCGGATCCAGGAGCAGGTTGGGTGGCACTCGGCTGCACAGCAGCAAACATTGCCGGCATCATCATCCCCAAACCCAATCCCAGACCGGCACCGGCCTCACCGCTGCTGGTCGCTGCCTTTTCCATGGCCATGGCTGCCTTCATCCGCACGAACTTATCCATGTCCTTGATCACGCTCATCCGAGAACGATCATCAATGGCCTGCTGCACCTCCTCAGGTGGGGTAATCGAGGTGACATAAAGACTGTCCAGAGCTAGGCCGAAACGGGCGAAATCCTGGGCCAGCCGCTGCTGCAACCCCTCGGCGATATCATCAAATCGGCCAGGGAGATCAAACAGGCTATGGAGATGTTCACCAAGGTAATCGTTGAACCGGCTCACAATCACCTGACGCAGATAGTCCTCGACCTGTTCGGTAGTATAACGCCCCATGGTCCCGGCCAGAGTATTGATCAGCAAGATCGGCTGGACCACACGTATATTGAAGACGCCGTGGGCGCGAAGGCGTACAAGTCCAAGTTCGGCATCGCGGAAGGCCACCGGATCGCTGGTGCCCCATTTGAGATCGGTAAAAACCTTGAGATTGACAAAAAAGACCTCGGCCCGCAGCGGACTGATCATACCCCAGGGGACAGACAGGAGCTTGGTGAGAATCGGGATATTACCAGTCTTGAGGGTATGGCGGCCGGGTCCGTAGGCATCGCAGGCCTTGCCCTTGTAAAATAGGACAGCGGCCTGGCTTTCCCGCACCGTCAGTTGCGCGCCGAACTTGATTTCACCCGAACCCTGTTCGGGCAACCGGTGCAGCAGTTCCTTGCCACTTTCATCAAACCACTCCAAGGCCTCCAGTAAAAAGACGTTATCCACACCCATCGTATGCTCCTTTTCCGAATAGATTGCCAGGACGACTGCTTGTATTATAGTAGAGGGTTATTACACACCCAAGAGAAACACCTTCCAAACCCAAAAAAAATTGGGGATGACATAGGGGTTTCCAAACCGCAACCGCTAACCAACGTGCACGGCGACCACCCTGCAAATACTTCGGTAAAACTCATGACAGCATTTAAACAGGAATGGACCCTGGAGTCGGCAATGGAAATCCTCCAGCATCCGACCGTTGACAGCGAAATCTGGGCTTCAGCGGTCGAATGGCTCCTCATCTATGGCCCGCCGGAGATTCAAGAACTTTTGCAGCAGTCCAGCGGCCATGCCACCAGCAAGAGCTTTCCCGAACTGCAGCCGCAACGCTACGGCCCGGATGGCAGCCCCTGCTACGACCTTGGCGACCTGGCCCGCTCGCTGGGCATTTCTGAGGAAGAGGCCCGAGCACAGCTCGCGGCAAAGGAAGAGAAACACGGTATCCAGCACGGTTTCTCGGACGACGACACCACCACCCTGCAATAGTACGCCATTCGCTCCAGACCGAGACGGTTGTTCCATAAACTATTATCGAATTATCTCTACCAGCCGCCCCCCACACCGGGAGTGCTTTTATAGGGGACCAGCTCGAAGATCCGTTTGTGCGGATCGATCTGGATATGATAGTAGCGGTCCTGAGGCATGTAGATGTAGGGAATTTCTTCCTCCTGGCGGGAGAGGAAGCTGGAGAGGATCATCCGGTTGACGGCCCGGTGGCCGACGATCATGATGTTTTCATCATAATTATTGAGAAAAAAAACCTTCTTCAAGCCCCGATGCACCCGGTCCTCCATGGTGGTGTAGCCTTCTCCCTCAGGGTAGACATAACGATATTTGTTTGGCCCCCGCGCCTTGGCGACATGGGGCATCCTCTGCCGGATCTCCTGATAGGTCATACCCTCGCAAATCCCTGCATGGATCTCGTTGAACTCAGGCAGAGCAATGATTGAGCAAGGGTCCTGCCGTTCGGCGATCGGTTTAGCTGTCTGCAGGGTCCGAGTATAATTACTGGTGAAAATAATGGGAATGCGGACCGTGGCAAAATGCTCAGCAAGGGCATTAGCCTGCTCGCGCCCCTTGTCGGTGAGATTACTATCGCCGCCAATGCGGTCCTCAAGGTTGTACAAGGTCTCGCCGTGACGCACCAGAAAGAGGTTGCGCACGACTCTGGTAGTGATGATGTCGCGAATCCGGTCGTAGTAGGGCAGGACATCGGTGATCTGTTCCTGGAGGATGCAGCTTTCGAACGAATCCACTAGAATGCGGTTGGCCTCAACATCCAGCGGCTCGTAGATCGATTCGTAGTAGGCGATCCGCTTAAGAAAACTCTCCAAAGCCGTTTCACGGGTCAGATGACGGAACTCCTTAAGCCCGGCCTTGCGTTCCAGATTGGCCTCCAGGGCCTCTTCATCAGCATTGAGGCATTCAACGAAACAGAGCGGCAGATCAGGAAAAGCTGTGTCAATACGCCGCCGGCGCGTGCGGGTGACGTTGCTGGCATCGATGATCGCCACCTCGCCCGAGTTTTGGAGAAAATATTGGGCTTCTTCGATATTAATCTGGGAAATATGTTCCCGCAGCTCTTGCCCCCTGGTATTGGCGGGGGAAAAGAACTCTGAAGAGGTGGTGTTCTCGTTGGTATCGAGTTTGCGGCGCAGTTCACCGTTGTTAAAGATCTTGACTCTGACACCATCCAGCTCCAGAGCACGACCGAGCTTGCGCGCCATAGTCGATTTTCCACGGGCAGGCAGCCCCACCATCACAATGACCAACTTCCCTTTCATGACTGCTCCCTCCTGGTGCCGAGCACCGGTCAATGGACAGGTCTGATCTTTATGTGGCTATTGTACGGAATCGAAGGGAAAAATGCAGGGAAAATATGAGGTGGCGAATGAGGTATCCTGATTTCGTTTAGATCTCCCTCCCCCCACGAAGACGATGTATAAGGCTCAACCCTCGGATGCAACTCCGGCAAGAACCGCATCAAGATCCGCATTCTGCACCTGATCGGTTATCCGCACCTTGCCGATCGCCTCAGGTAGAACAAAAAAGACCCGCCCGCCGATGGTTTTTTTATCGGCCTGAAGATATCTGCGTAAAATGGCACGATCCAAACCAGAAGGAATCTCAGTGGGTAGGCGGTACTGACGCAACAATTCTTCAATCTTCGCGTCGACCTCCTTGTCTGCATAACCACACCTAACAGCCAACTTGGCCACGGCACACATGCCGATAGCCACTGCATAGCCATGAATCAATTGATATCCAGAGGCCGCTTCCACGGCATGGCCGATGGTATGGCCAAAATTGAGAATCCGGCGCAGGCCCCCTTCCCGCTCATCCTGTTCGACCACCGATGCTTTGAACTCACAACATCGCTGGATCATCAACGCGATGACATCAGGCTCAAGGGCCAGGATTGCCTCACGATTTGCTCCGAGCCAGGTGAAGAAATCGGCGTCAATGCTGGCGCCGTATTTAATAACCTCAGCCATACCACTGAGAAACTCCTCAACAGGAAGGGTCTTGAGAACGTCGGTGTCGATAAAAACCGCCTTGGGTTGATAAAAAGTGCCGATCAGATTTTTGCCTTCGGAAATATCCACCCCGGTTTTACCACCGACCGAACTGTCAACCTGAGCCAGCAAGGAGGTCGGTACCTGCACAAAGGGAATGCCGCGCATATAGATGGAGGCAAGAAACCCGGTAATATCTCCGGTAACTCCGCCACCGAGCGCCAACAGAGCGTCACCGCGATCAAAACCGCGCTCGGCGAGCACACTGGCGAGATGACCGATTGTTTGCAGGTTTTTGCTGGTCTCGCCATGCGGAAATAGAATCAATTCACTGGCAATACCCGCCTGTTGCAGAACACTCTGGATTTGCTCGCCGTACAACACCCCGACTCGATCGTCACTGATGATCCCATACCGTTTGGCAATCTTTGCCGCCTGTAACGCAGAACCGATCCTCTCCAATATACCTGTACCGACGGTTATCGGATAACTTCTTTCGCCAAGGCCGACTTGAATCGTTTGCTGAACCATCATTTAATGCCCAATCCCTTAAAATGGATCTAAATACAGCGAGAAGCTGAGAGTGTAGCCGCGTAGACATGTCAAGTGAAAAACCGCACGCGTTGTCCTCACAACCCCCTGACTGAATTACAAAAAAAAGGGGAGATACCGCACGAGGCGGCATCTCCCTTGTCTAACAATTTCTCAGCAGAGCTGGAAAAATTACATAGAAGCGCCAGAAGCAGCACCCTGCATCTTAACTTCAACTTTCTCGGTCAGGCCAGCATAGTAGGCACGAAGACGAACCAAAACTTCTTCACGACCGAAATGATCAACAACAGCTGCGCCTTCAGACAGAGCCTTACGCAGCTTGGTGCCGGAAAGGATGACGCGATCTTCTTTGCTGTGGTTACAGGTACGAAGAGAGGCCATACCATCGCACTTGTGGCAATAGAAGGTCCAGTCGATTTTCATCGGCTTGCAAAGAAGATCTTTAGATGCGTCACCGGTTACGGGGATGCGATCGAAAATCTGCTGAGCCTCGAACAAACCGTAGAAATCACCAACACCAGCATGGTCACGACCGATCAGCATGTTGTTAACACCATAATTTTGACGGAAGGTTGCATGGAGCAGGCCTTCGCGAGGACCGGCATAACGCATATCCAGAGGATAACCAGCGTTGACGATGTTCTCTTTGACGAAGTAGTTCTCGATCAGAATTTTGATGGCTTCGATACGGACATCAGCTGGGATATCACCGGCTTTGAGGTTACCGATCAGGCTGTGGATGATAACGCCGTCACATACTTCAACAGCGATCTTGGCCAAATACTCATGAGAGCGGTGCATCGGGTTACGCAACTGGAGAGCAGCAACGTTTGCCCAACCACGCTCGTCAAAAATGGCGCGAGTCTCGGCAGGTTTCAAGTAAACACCTGGATACTCTTTTTTGTACTCGCCTTCAGAAAGAACTTTTACAGGACCAGCAAGGTTCACTTCTTTCTGAGCCATAACCATGATGACACCAGGATGATCTTTCGGTGCGATCTCCCAGAATTTGTCACCAACAGACTCTTCACCCTCGCCCTTGAAGACTTTCTCACACTCAAATTTTTTGTCAGCCTCGGTCATCTCGAACTTCTCGGTGACCTTCATGGTTGCGAAGGTCTCGCCTTTGCGTACCAGAGCAATCTCGTCACCAACTTTGATACCAGCAGCGTCTGCAGCGGTTACATCAAGGGTAATAGGTACCGGCCAGAAGGTGCCATCAGCCATCTGGAAGTTCTCGCAAACGCCTTTCCAATCAGCTTTGGTCATGAAACCGGAAAGCGGAGAAAAACCACCAATACCCATCATGATCAGATCGCCTTTAGCGCGGGCAGTAATTTCGATCTGTTTCAGGCCAGCGGCTTTTTTCAACTCTGCTTCACGTGCAGCGCCTTCAAGCAGGGCACAAACAAGACCTTTTCCACCGTGAGGCGCAACTAATTTTGAACTCATAATTTTTCCCTCTTTGATTTTATTCTTGTGAGAACACTAGACCTACATAAATTCCGATCAGATTCGCCGGAAAAGACTTAAACAAAAAAAACTGAACCGGCATTCAGTAACCACGTTATTTATAGGGAAGCATAGTGGAAGTCAAGAAAAAAACTCATCATTGCTATCAATGGAAATGATAACAATGATGAGTTTCAATTTACTCAATAAGTAGAGCATGCCAGAAGAATTGAAAATCTAACATTTCGGTTACGATCACGACCAATTCAATGAATTCATAGGCACCTCTCCGCTTCCAGCTATTGTAAAATTCATTACAACATGTCCATTTTTTATAAACTTTTTTAACAAAAAATTTATCATAGGATTAAATTGCTATCATTAAAAATATAGCGATAAATGCTTTAATACTCCCTGTTAACAGCAACATAGGACAACAACATCTTTGTCACTGAAAAATGGCTCGATTACTGCTAGTCAAACAACAGAACACTATGTAAAATTTTCTCCAGAAGAGATTTTTTAAATATTTAGCAGGGCAACGAGCATCAACTAGCAAACGAGATTATGCATGAAGAATACAAATAAACAAGGTGGTTTCACGCTAGTGGAACTGATGATAGTCGTGGCAATCATTGGCATTCTTGCAGGCATTGGGACTACGCTTCTGCTGAACTATCTTCCCAACATGCGTTTAAAAAGCGCGGCTAGAGATATTTTTTCGACAATGATGCAGGCCAAAGTAGAAGCGATAAGGCGAGGCGAGAATGTGTCCCTATCTTTTAACACCGGGGGTAATACCTATACCATGTTTCTCGATAATGGTGCGGGTGGCGGCATTGCTGGCAATGGACTTCTAGATGGAACAGAAACTATACTTCAAGCCGTCACACCATTGCCCACCGGTGTGACGTTTAACGGTGCGACTACTTTTGGCAATAACGCTTTGGTCTTTACATCACGCGGCATACCGATCAATGGATTTAACAACGGCTTATTAGGGAATGGGACCGTAAACTTGAGGACCGTCGATTCTCTGGGCAATACCTTGCGACAGAGATCCATTGCCGTTTCAACCGCTGGCCGTATCAGTATGAACTAACAAGAGGTTACATGAGAATGTATATGCCCTGCAAATTAAAATTCTTCGCTTCAAACAAGCGGGACCAGGCTGGATTCACCCTTGTTGAATTGATGATAGCCGTATTCGTATCCGGTCTGGTTATGGCAGCCGTCGTCTCTATCTATCTCGCCCAATCAAAAAGCTACAACACCCAAGACGATATTGCCAATCTCCAACAAAACCTGCGTGGGGCACTGGCCATACTCACTTCGGAAATTCGTTTGGCAGGTTGCGATCCGACCGAGAGTAAGGTGCCGGGAATTCAAGCGGCCACAGGGACCAATTTTCGTTTCACTATGGATACCAAGAACACTGAAACCCCACGAAAAAACGCCCCCGATGCACTTGTCACAGGGGATGAAGATATCGCTTATGGTTTTGCTGCAGGAGTTGTTACCGACATAAACGGCCGGGTCCTTACTGGCGGCCAACCCTGGAGCGGTACCGCATCTTTGGGTAGACAAATTGATAACGCCGGTGGCTTCCAACCCCTGGCAGACAATATTGAAGCACTGGAGTTCAACTATATTCTCGATGACAATACATCAACTCGTACACCCACCATTCTCAATAAAATTCGTGCGGTTCAGGTGTCATTACTGGCCAGAGCAACTAATCAGGCTCCTGATTTCATACACAACAACACCTATACCACCGCTTCCGGCATCGCCTGGACCCCGATTCAAGATAACTTTCGCCGTCGACTGGTGATAACCACCATTCAATGTCGGAATATGAGGTAATAGTCATGAATGTGCCAGGTAGATTACACAACCAAAAAGGTTCGACACTCATCGAGGCGATGATTGCAATTACCATTCTGACCATTGGCATTCTGACGGTAATGGTCATGCAGGCCAATGCTATCAGGGCCAGTTCCTCGGCAATGAACCGCACAGAAGCCAATAATATATCAATTGCACTGCTGGAAACATTAAAAAGACTGCCTTTTGATAATACAAATCTGTCCCAGCCCGCTAATAATCCAACCATCACTGAACTCAACACTGTATCTACGACCCAAGACTTAACTAATTTAATAACTGGTGCTAAAGTCAAAACTTTTTCCAATGCCGGATTGCCGGAGATGGCGTCTCTGATTCAAGCAGGGGCAACTGCCGGGACCGTCGTTGACCACTCCGGCATCACCTATCAACTCGCTTGGGCTGTGCAAGATCAAACTCTTGCCACGGGCGAGACGCTGAACAAAACCATATGGGTTTTTATGACTTGGAACACCCTCATGGGCCAGAACAGGCTACAAATGACCAGCATAAAATATAACAATATAAGCTTGTAAAAAGGCACTTGTAAGCGACCTTAAAGCCACAAAGGATTGGAGATGCTCCTTATGTTATTTCATTCAAGACGCTGCGAACCAAGTGATATCGCGGAATCGGGATTTGTTTTGGTTCTATCCCTGGTTGTTCTCTTGATGCTTTCTCTGTTTGGCGCATGGGCGCTGCAAACGTCCACCTTTGAGCTGAAGGTGGCGGACGGAGAGCAACAGATTGAAAATCAATTTAACATTGTCGAAGGCGCTGCCTATGCTGAGGCCGGAAAAGTTGGTTTTTTTCAAAAAGATTTTTATAAGATCACCAACCCGAGCCTGTTAAATCAGCTTTTAATTCCAATCACGGATGCAGACTTTGACCCTGGCAGCGACACATCAAAAACCCTTGCCGGAATATTAGCAACTGATCCGACTACATGGCCCTGGGATAACCTGTTGCGCGACTACACCTCCCCATCAACGGCAAATGCGTTCGATTACCGCTATCTGGTAACCTATCGCTATCCATCTACTCCACCTATAGGCTATGACGCGAGCATGTTTTCAGGATATAAGTTTCGTATACAGGGAAACGCAGCACTCGTTGTTGTTGAATTGGGAGGGAATAAAGTGGGTGTAAAGGCCAGTTTATAATTTACGAATAAGACTTGCTAGGAATCTTAATAATATTTTTTGTTCCTTTTCTAATGTTAGAACCAAGGAGACGCTGCCATGAAAGCGATGAGGAAATCAAATTCTAAACTAGCGGAAGGATTCATTCTGCTGCTTGCTGCATTGTTTGCATTCGCGCCTGCGATACTGGCAAAAGATACAGATATTTATGCCGTTAGCGTCAAGCAAAATTGCAACATCCTCTTGGACAGTTCCGGCTCCATGGCTTGGGCTGTGTATGAAAATGACATCGACTACGGTTCTATGTACGATTACCTGTGGACAAAGACCAACATCACTGATCCAATATCAGGCAGTGCTTATTTCAATAATCATGCAACGAGCAATAAGATTTATTTGCTCAAGAGCGATATTCCATTCACTCTCCAAGGCACAATCCCTTTCACCGGCGACCCAGGCGACCCCAACAATGTCTGGCAATACTCCAGTAAAATCGACACTTATACCGTTCTCAATGCTGATGGCAGCCTTGGCCCTGACGGCTCCGCAAATGCTCAACGGCTCACCACCAATACGACAACTGGACAGCTCCTGTTTGACGGTCAGCCACTGCCAACAGGATCGGATATCAACCTCAACACAACGTATATCTCAACAACTGACGCCACAACAGGTGTCACCACGATAACAGACACAATAGCAGGCTTCAGCGACATGCTCATGGCGCCAGGCTATTATTTCAGTGGGTACAAAGGAATTGACATTACCCCTCCATACGTCAGCACAAGCAATACGGTAGCGACAAGCGGTGGCACCTCGCCTACAAATTATTTCTTTGCTATCGGTAACTGGATCAACATGCAACAGATCCTTAATATGCGATATACTTCCGGCAGCCTGATCCCATGGGAGCAAGAAACATTCCCTCTAACAGGCCAACCATGGCTTACAGCTGTACTTTCACCAACCACCAAATTAGATAAATACTATCCTGCACCCTCGGTTTATCCTAAAACCTTGGCAGAGACTACTTCGAAAATAACGTACTCTTATCCTGCTAAAAAGATACGGCTGACCTTCTCCACCTTCAACCTGTCAAGATCAAGCGATTATGTCATCATCCGCGATGGACTTGGCAATCAAGTGGCCAAATACACCAGCGCCAGTAACCCTACTATAAGTAATGCGGGGATTTCAGACGAAATCAATTGTACAGGTACTTGTACACAAACAAGCTTTTCCATAGCGCTCGTTACATCTGGTACCACCACCGTCACTGGACACGGCTACAAAATCAGCAAAGTTGAATATGTCAACACGGTTGTATCAGGTGGTAATTCCTATCAAATGCAAAGTCGCTCGGATGTCGCAAAAGATGCAATGAATTATGCAGTCAGCCAGGTAACCGGAAAGATTAACTGGGGATTTACCACCTATAATAGCACCGCAAATGGTGCAACCATCCCTTTTAAGTATCTCAAGGCTTACGCTGCTAACTTGAACGATACAGAGGCCACACAACTCAGCAAAATGCAAACTGCCATTAATTCGGCAGGAGCAAGTGGTGGCACGCCACTTATGGATTCCTTGCAAGATGTTTGGATGGAAGGTTTCTACAATCAAAGAACCTACTTAACCACCACCACACCTTGCAGTAAAAATTTTGCCATCGTCGTCACAGATGGATTTCCTTCGGGAGACACGAACACCACGAAGATCAAATACGGCACCAGCGCTGCCATTGATTTTTCCTCCTCTACTTATCATGATACTACCCAGTGGACCTCTGACCCGAATCAGTCCCCGGTTTCCAATAATTATTATGATGATGTCGCCAGTTATATGTACAATCACAGTTTTGTAGACGGCTCCAGTATAGCGACAAGCGACCTTAGCAGTTCCTGCCGCAATGTACGCACTAATCACATTTCTTTTGGTGCCAATCAACCCATGCTTCATGATGCAGCGAAAAAATCAGGCGGCAAATATTTCATGGCCGCTAACAGGGCACAGATGATTAGCGCCTTTTCCGATGCAACCAGCGCAATGGTTGAAGATGTTTCTTTTACAGCTCCAGTCGTTTCAGTAGATGCAGTCAACAAAATTCAAAGCGGCGACGACTTGTATATGGGGCTCTTTCTTCCCGAACAAAGCACCTATTGGACCGGCAACCTAAAAAAATTCAAAATGGGCACTAGTGAAGTCGGTTCACCGCGCCCCGATCCCAATATGGTCTACGATGCCGGCAATCAACCAGCCCTCAACGTCACCACCGGATTATTTCTCCCCAGCACCATTCCTTTCTGGGGTAACAATTCAGGCACCCCAGGCGCAAGCGATATAAAAGATGGAGGAGCAGGCGATGTGTTGCTGCAAAGAGTGACTGGATATTTAAGCAGTGGCACTTACTGGAATCGCCCCATCTATACAGCCAAAAAAAATACCAGCGGCATTTGGCAATTAGTGAAATTTGATCGTTCAAATATTACTAGTACAGATTTGGGCTTACAATCTCCCAATAACACTCAGCTTTATGTTGACAAGTTAATCAATTTTGTCCACGGATATACTTATGATGCGGCAACCACCACCGGTGTTCCGAGCGCTGTTCGTCCCTGGATACTCGGCGCCATTGTCCATTCCCGACCGGTGGTCTTGGATTACTTTGATACTAGCGATCCGGATTTACCGTTATTGCAACGGTATATTGCGGTCGGTAGCAACGACGGCATGCTCCACTTCTTTAACGATTCGGACGGCCAAGAAGTTTTCGCGTTTGTTCCTCCCGACATTTTGCCGAATCTGCTGAAAATTCAAGCATACCCGACGGCATCCCCACCTGCCCCGGTTGATGCTGTTGATGGCTTCATCACTTTGTACCGTGACACCACAACCAAAAATCCAAAATACCTTATATTCGGCGAACGTATGGGAGGCGCATCTTATTGGAACCTGAACGTCACCAATTGGACCGACCCAACCCAATGGTCCGTTGCTTGGCAGTTTACCGATCCAGAAATTCAACAATCTTGGTCCGAAGTGAAGTTAGCGAGGATTCCCTATGCAATAACGGCCAATGGACTTAAATCTTACAAGGATGTAGCCATTTTCACCGGTGGCTATGATCAACTTGAGAATAACTTTCCAGAGACGTTCATTGATACAAATTCTAATGGAACTAGAGACAGCGCTGAGACGTATACGGACAGTAATACGAATAATAAATACGACACATATAATCCTGGTAGCGACGTTGCTGGCCGCGGCATCTTTGTGGTAGATATAGACGATCCGACCGCCCCCACAATTGTTACCTTGGCCGACGGCACGACCCAGGTGAAGATTCTGCCATTCTTGTTCGCGTCTCAAACGACGACGTCCACCCTCAATGGACAGAAATTTTCATACATGAACTATTGTTTCCCCGCCAGCCCCAGTATCGTGACCAGTACTGACGTTTATAATTACAAAACTGGTACAACAACATTGACGACTGTTACAACATACCAGGAGAACGTGCTCCAAGCTTTGTATGCCATAGATATCTATGCCAACCTTTACAAGACTCTTTTCAGTTTTAATGTGACAGATACTAGTAGTAACACTACCCCAGCATGGAAAGTAGCATCCACTGGATGGACCTTATACCCGGTTTTTAGCGCCAACCCTGGCAGTTCGGCCTCAAGCGGTTCCATGGGGGGCACGACAGACCCGATGGTCACAACTGACCAAGGACGTAAGACTTTTTTTCCTCCCGCCATTTCATGGGGTGGTTCAAAAGGATATTTTATGGCGGGTAATTATCAATACTCCGATCCAACGATCGGCACGGCAACCTTTAACAACATCAACACAATGGCCTCGCTCTTTTTCGGCACTGGTGATCGAGAACATCCCAAATACACGATGACCCGTAACCGCTTTTATGCCATTTATGATGACACATCGGTTAATGCAACACTGAAGTCACCATCCGGGGTCGTCTCGAACGTGGCGGTAACTTCGGCAACTTCAACAACACCTTATAAAGAAAATAATTTATTAAACCTCACCTGCGATGAACTAGGACAAAACACCACTATCAACACTGGGTTAAATAAATCGCAACTCGCATCACTTTTGACTGACAATGCTGTCTATACAGCTTCTAGCCAGACACTCCTTGAATATGGATCGGCTCATGAAAACGATGCAAAAGGGTGGTATATTGTCCTTGCAGACCAAGGAACTTCCGCGTGTAGCGGCCACGTAACCTATCCAACTTCCATTAGTTCATCTACCCTCAGCTCTCATGATAATCATACCGGAGAAGCAATCCTCAGCCAGGCACTTCTTTATTACGGCACCCTTTATTTCACATCGTATCAGCCTTCTATAAGTGACCCTTGCCGACCTCAGGGTAATGGATTTTCATATGCACTCAATTATCTCAATGGTAGCGCTACTTACGATTTAAACCTGACGACTTCGAGCAATATAATGGATATTACCGATCGCTATAAGAAATTTACCAATATTTCCGGTATTCCTTCCGGCTTTACTATTATACTCCGTGATGGGCATGCACAAGCAATGGCAAGCATGGGTGGGGCTCTTATCGGCCCCGGCCCTGACCTTACCAAGCCTTTTGAAATTAACACCCCCGGCTTAGGACTGGAATTGTATTACTGGAGAGACAGTAACAGTTTGCAACCATAATGTTCATCCGCCCATGATGATGACAAAAGGTCATGGGTGGATAAACAAAATCATTAAGAATGACAATTAGAAGTGAGGACATCATGGGTGACAAAATTAGAAAGCTGATAGCGTTCCATCTGTTATTGGGGGCTTTTTTTTGCCTCTTTCCTGCTCTAAGCGGGGCAGGACTTACTGTTAAGACAGAAATTGTCTCAGGGAATATCATTCGTCAAGACGCAGACCATTCCGTCTGGCTGGATAACGGAAAGGTGTATTCTCCTTCCCGTAAAGGACTAGTGATCAATCAGCAGGTCAACTCACCCGTTACCCTCAGATATTATACTGATGTTGAAAATAAAAACATTTTTTTTGAGGTCGCTCCCGGCCTTGGTTCACTGCAAGAACTTACGCCTAACCCAACGACAAAAGATAACAAACCAAAATAAAAAATCTTCTCATAAACATCCTAGGTTTTTTCCCGGCCTCTTCTTTGGTATCGACCAGGAAAAAACCTTTCCGTGACATCACTTATAAAATAGCAAAAAATCAGAATGCTTCTTGTTTCTTTTGTGACCTTTTTCCGACATCAATCAAAAACTGCCCGACTCATGTAACTACAAAGATTAATCTCCATACTCCTTAAGCTTGCTCAGCAGAGCCGGATAACTCAACTCCAGCAGTTGCGCCGCTTTGCTTTTGTTGCCGCCAGTCTGCTCCATCGCCCGCTGGATCATTCTCTTTTCCATAATGATTTTTGCTTTCTTGAGTGAATATGTGCCAAAAAAATCATCAATTCGCCGATGTTCACGTTTGGCACCGAACTGCTCGGGTAAATGCTCCGGCAGGATGATGTCTTTATCGGTGAGGATGAGTGCCCGTTCCAACACGTTTTCCAGTTCACGAACATTGCCAGGCCACGCATACTGGATGAGCAGATCCATGGCGGCCGGGGCAATCCCCTGCACCTGGATGCCCAGACGAATGACGAACTTCTCTAAAAAAAACCGGCAGAGGACCGGAATATCTTCTGGATGCTCTCGCAGGGCAGGAATATGGACATTGATGACATTGAGCCGATAAAATAAGTCTTCGCGGAACACCCCCTGCTTGACCAGAGCGGCCAGATCTCTATTAGTTGCGGCCAGTACCCGCACATTGATCGCCTGGCTTTTCACTGCACCGACCCGACGCACCTCCTGTTCCTGTAGTACACGCAGGAGCTTCACCTGGAGGTCAAGCGGCAGCTCTCCGATTTCATCGAGAAACAACGTGCCCTGGTCAGCCTCTTCAAACAACCCCTTTTTGTCTTTGTCAGCGCCGGTAAAGGCCCCTTTGACATACCCAAAAAATTCACTTTCCAGGAGATTCTCCGGGATACTGCCGCAATTGACGGCCACAAACGGCGCGTCCTTACCCTTCCCGGCCAGATGGATCCCTCGAGCCACCAACTCTTTTCCGGTGCCACTTTCGCCGGTAATCAAAATGGTGGTGCTATACCGGGCCACTTTTTCGGCAAGACCAAAGACCTCCTGCATGGCCTTACTGGCCCCGACCATACCACCAAAGGAACGCTGGTTGTCGATGGAATCCAGCTGCGCCTTCAGCTGCACATTTTCCCGCCGTAACCGCTCCCGCTCCTCTGCTTTACGCAAGACCAGCAGAATCTCTTCAACCTTAAACGGCTTGGAAATATAATCGTAAGCCCCCTGTTTGACCGTCTCGATCGCCTGATCGACAGTACCGTAGGCCGACATCATGATCACGGTTCCGGAATATCGCTTTTCCTGCATCACGGCAAGAAAGGCCATGCCATCCATGACCGGCATCTTCAGGTCGCAGAGAATAAAAGTATACATATTCTGTTCGATCAAAGAGAGTCCTTCTGAGCCATCACCGGCAACATCGACGGTATATCCATGCTTGGCGAGCAGACTGCTCAGCATGTGCCGCATGTTGGCTTCATCGTCTATTATGAGGATGGTCTTCAGCATTTTTGCCCACCTGGATGGTCGACGCATTCGTCGTAATTTTCCTGAAAAAAAACACCCGGTCCAGATGCTGCCCCTACCGCCAAGGGCAGCAAAAGCAGCACGGTTGTGCCCTCACCTGCAACACTCTGCAAACGAATGGTGCCGCCCATGGATTCGATTAACGCCAACGAAACCGACAAACCCAGTCCGGTTCCGGCTCCCGGCTCCTTGGTGGTGAAAAAAGGATCGAAAACCGTATCGAGCAATTCCGGGCTGATACCTGCACCGTTGTCCTTAATCGCTATCTGCAAGAGCACTGTATCATCGCCCTGCTTGGATGACGCGACAAGAGTAGTTACCATGACAATCGCACCACCACCGTCTTCCTTGCAACCCTTTATAGCGTCTGCAGCATTGATCAGACAATTAAGGATAACCTGCCGCAGCTGTTCCGGGTCCGCAAAGACGAGGGCATTCTCGGCCTGCAGGGTAAGTTCAAGACGAATCCCCTGCATAAACGGTTGCACCCAGAGGGTTGCCACAAGTTCGGCAAGCAGTTCCTGGACGTCGAACTGTTGAGGTTCGCCTTTCGAGGTTCTGGCGTAATCCAGAAGCTGACGAATCAGTCCATCCACCCGTTCCAATTCCTTAAGCGCCCTGCCAACATAGTCGGCACGCTCATCCTTCCCGAAGCCCTCCATACCCAACAGTTGCAGATATCCCTGTGCCACACCAAGCGGATTGCCGATTTCATGCGCCAGTCCGGCAGCTAGCCTGCCGACCGAGGCCAATTTTTCTGCCCGGATCATCTCCTGCTGATTTTCTTTCAACTGCGCGTTTTTTTTTGCCAATTCCTCTACTGTCTGCCTGAGAACGCTCTTGTCGTGCTCGATCCGGTACACCACATTATTGAGGCTTGCCGACAACTGACTTATTTCATTGGATTGATTCTGATTTGAGAACAAAACAAGTTCCTGTGGCTGGTAGTTATCCGCCACATTAATCAACCGCTCCAAGGGGCGGATAACCTGACGGGAAACCCTGAAAAAACCGATTACCGTCAATATGATTGCATTGATGAGCAGATAGACGAGAACATGGTGCTGGCTAGCCGCCATTAGATCAAAGAAAGTTGTTTTGGGACCTGCCAACCCAACAGCTCCGATTATTTTCTCCCCCTGATACAACGGTTGGGCGACGAGAAGCCATCCCCCCCCCTCCCGTTCCGCTTGACGTCCCTGGCCAACTTGATGGGCAATCTTTTGTCCATCACGCAGGGCAGATTCGACAATCGGTGCCAGGCGTACCTTTTGCTCACAGGAAAAAATTGGTCTATCAGCACCTTTTCCGGCGGGAACTATATGCAAACAGAGCTGCTGCCGTTCCAACTCCGCAAGGATATTTTGGCCAGGCAAAAATGAAGGATCGGCGTCCTGAATGCTGGCTGCAGTGAGCGCAAGGAGATTTCCCAGCTTCTCCCGATAGGCCTGATTAGCATGATACTGCCACAACCCCATAACGACAAAATCCGTCAGCAACATACCGATGACCAAGAGGACGGCTATGGTTATGGTCAGATCAAATTTGAGGCCCCTCGCTCGCATCCTCTACTCTTTTTGCCTCAGCTCTTCATTGCATCGATATGGATCTGGTAAAATTCTCACTAACTTTATGAAATACAGGAAAAATCATCCCATCCTCCAGGTAATATTCGGCGCAATACGGGTCGGCAACCGGTGATAGAGGAACCTGGGGTACCCTACCATCATGGCTCCGAAGCTCTGGTGGCCAGGCGGTAGGTTCAAGGCCTCCATCATCGGGGGAAAGGTGGTGGCGGCGGCGTTAAAATAACCAGCCCAGCAGCAGCCAAGCCCCATGGTGGTCGCCGCCAGCTCCAGATAGGTCAGAGCAATAGTGCAGGTCGAAGGAGCCATGCGGTTATCTTTCTCCGCATGAGCGACGACGACGACGGGAGCATTCCGAAGGATGACATCGCGTCCTTCCCCCCAGCGCTCTAGGGTCCGATCAATATGCAGGGAGAGCGCAACTTCCTGCATATGCGCAAGCATCCAGCGCATCCAATCGACGACGATACCGGCCAACTGTTTCAACTCGTCTCTATCACCGAGAACCAGCCACTGCGCCATTTGCGAGTTATGGCCAGAGGGGGCATAGCGGGCAATTTCGATCAAGCGGGCAAGCTTGTCCATCTCCACCGGTTTTTCCTTGTATACCCGGATGGAACGCCGATCTCGTAAAAAATGTTCTCCGTGCTCAGCTGACAGGTGAAACTCTGGCCGCACCGGTGGACAAGCTTCCACGGCTATATCCCGATGGCTCAGACTGCCGGTTGGACAGACCGCCACACAGTGACCACAACGGATACAGATCTCCTCGGCATCAGCGGACGGGACAGGAACAGCGCCCTTGGCAAAGGCAATGATACCGACGGGACAAACAGCCGCGCAAATCCCGTCTTGATTGCAGGTTTGTTGATTGACTGCAAACAGTTCCATTTTCTCCTCCTCTAAGGGTATTGATTGACAGGCGCCAGCAAAAAGTGGTCTTCTCATGTGATACTTGACGGTTGCGGGGAGAACTTTTCGGTTTGGCGGTGCCCATGTTGAGCGTGGAGCACAGACTTCTTTTCTGGATATACTCAACCTGCCGCTTCACCCCCATCCAGCCACGGTTGAACACAGGCTAGAACAATACAACCACCTTTTCAATGAAGAAACCAACTCCTCCCAAAAAACCTCCTTCAGCTCAACCCCCCTCTGCTGAAAAACCAAAGGTCCCGGCCCAACCCAAACCCAGGGCCGCTTCTCATAAAACCCTTAGCCGAAAACCTCGCAAAAAAAAGAGCCAAGTTTCCTCTCAAAAAATCCTGTTGCTGACCGGCCTAGAAATTGCCAGCCTGGGGATCTCTGCAGTGACCGGCATTGTGGTACTGCTAGGTTTTACAGCCAACAGGTTCTCCGGCACCAGGTTTTTCACCAATCTGCTGCCTTTCACTCTGGGGGTGCTAGGGCTGATTGTTGCAACCACCCTGCTACTGACCGGTTGGTTACGTTTGCGACGATGGTTGCAGACCAAATCACTGCTACTCCCCCCAGCTATCGCCCTCATAATAGCCTTGACAGTCGGCACCTTTGCCCTCCAAGGGCATTTCACCTGGGCCTTCGGCCATTTCCGCACACTGATCGGCGGCAAGGAGGAAGCCAGCCGGGTGACGCTTGCCCATCAAGTCTTTGCCACATACCGTCGTTCCGACCCCAAACAGCTACAGCAACTCATCAACCGCGCTCAATCCTTTCGCCAGGATATTGATGCCGCTGCCGAGGCCTTTGCAATCGACCCTGACCTGCTCCACGGCATCGCCGCAACCGAATCCTCATTTATTCCGCGGGAAAGCAAGGATGGAGGTAGAGGGCTCTTCCAGATCACTCAAGTGCCGGAAACAGTGCTGACCACAGCAGGCAGGCACCTTGGCATCAACAAACCTTTGCTCGACGATACTCGCCATAATGGTTACATCGCCGCTGCCACCCTCAAATATTATCTCAACCAGATGAAAAACGACCTTTTTCTTGGTCTCCTAGCCTATAATATCGGTCCAGCCAACGGCGGCCTGCGTTTTATCATGCAACAGTATGGCGCCACAGATTTCGTCACTATCCAACCCTATCTGCAGCAGCTGCCGCGCGATTACCCAATCCGAGTCCTATCCTATGCTCTGGCCTTCCGCCTCATTCGCAAAGAAGGCAAACTGTTGCCCTATGAGGAAGGACTCAATGCGGTTCGTATCCAGCATATTGGCATCCCGGGATTGTAAGAATGAAAGCGACTCGGCTCCTTTTGCCCGCTACCTTGCCTGTTGGGATGGCAAATGCGGTATAACCGTATAACCACGATGCAGTAGGATATCACCAATTGCTCGGAATTGTGGCACAGATCGTTCCGTCCCACTTTTGATCGTGACACAATTATCCGAAGGTTCGGATTTCCTTGATTTTAAAATACGATATCGTAAAATTACTGTAGCATCAGAATATTACGAAATTCTTTTCTTAACTAGTAGACAGACAGATCAGCCCAACTACAACTTTAGCGATGGTTATCAATCCGGAGCAATGCTGTGACCAAAAAATCCATCCTTTTTGTAGACGATGAACCCAATCTCCTTTCGGGTCTGAAACGAATGTTCCGCTCTCTACGTCAAGAAAAAGATCTCTATTTTGCGGAAAGCGGGCAGGAAGCCCTGGATTTAATGGCCGAACATCCTGTGGATGTTATTGTTTCCGACATGCGGATGCCAGGCATGGATGGAGCTACGTTGCTTGCCCTAGTCCAGGAAAAATTCCCACATGCCATCCGCATCATGCTGACCGGTCAGGCAGATGAGGAATCGATTCTGCGCACAGTAGGCGTCGTGCATCAGTTCATCACCAAGCCCTCTGACCCGGAGACCTTAAGCAAGATTCTGGAGCGTGCCTGTGTACTTCAGGATCTCATGAAAAACGAACAATTAAAATCACTGGTTTCAAGCTTAGGAAAACTTCCCAGCCTACCAACAGTCTATGCACAACTTCAACGCAAACTGAAAGAACCGGATTGTTCTCTTAACGACATTGCAGCGATAATCGAACATGACCTGGCCATGAGTACAAAAATACTGCAATTGGTAAATTCATCCTTTTTTGGATTTTTTAAAAACATCGACAGTCCTGCGAGGGCCGTCAATCTCCTGGGGTTGGATACAGTAAAAGCACTGGTTTTAAGCGTAGGAATTTTTTCCGAGCTCAAACCTGAAGCTGCCAAATTCTCCCCAGTGCAGTTTCTCTGGGAACACAGTGTAACGGTCGCCGCCTTTGCAAAAAAAATTACCGAGACAGAAACCACATCTAAAGATCTAGCAGACAAAACATTTCTGTCAGGATTCCTGCATGATATCGGAAAATTACTCCTATTCGCCAGTATCCAGGATAAATATACCAACACCTTTGAACTGGCCCATGAACAAAAAATGGCCTTATATCAGGCGGAGCAACAGACCCTCAACGCGACCCATGGCGACGTCGGAGGCTATCTCCTCGGTTTATGGGGGTTACCCGGAGTTGCTGTTGAAGCTGCAGCCTTCCATCACAACCTGGACCCTTATCCAAACCCCTCATTCTGTCCGGCAGTTGCCGTACATGTCGCTGATCTCATTTATTACACATTAAAACCTGAGCATCAGCATTTCGGGATACCAATCCTTAACACCTCTTACCTCGAACAAGCCGGAATTGCTCACCGCTTTGAGCACTGGCTGGAAATCTGTCGACAGATGGAATTATAGGAGGAAAGAGTATGACAGAAAAAATCCTCTTCGTTGACGATGAACCGAATGTTCTGGAGTCCATCCAGCGACAATTACGCAAACGTTTCGAGATAGCGACCGCCGAAGGGGCTGAAGAGGCTCTGCGTATCTTGAAAGAACAAGGCCCCTTTGCAGTTATTGTTTCAGATATGCGGATGCCGCACATGACTGGAGTTGAACTCTTGGCCCGGACCAAAGACCTGTATCCGGATATGGTCCGCATGATGCTGACCGGCAATGCTGATCAGGAGACAGCCATGGAAGCGGTCAATACCGGGCATATTTTCCGGTTTCTGACTAAGCCCTGCCCACAAGCCACCTTTGTCACCTCAATCGCCTTGGCACTGCGGCAATATCGCCTGATCGTTGCCGAAAAAGAGCTCCTGCAAAAAACGCTCAAGGGATGCATCAATGTTCTCTCAGAGCTCCTTGGGGTTGCTAATCCCCTTGCGTTCAGTTCCGGGCTACGGATTAAAAATTATGTGGTGCATATCGCCAAAACCTTGCAGTTGCCCGGTGCCTGGCAATATGAAATAGCCGCGCTCATGTCACAAATCGGTTGCATCACGTTGCCGGGCGATGTCTTGAGCAAAGTATTTTCCGGTCAGGAGCTGACTCCGACCGAAACCGAGATGTACCAAAACCATCCCATAACCGGGGCGGCCCTGTTGGAAAAGATACCTCGACTTGAAAACGTCACGAAGATGATCGAGTGGCAACAAAAACGGTTCAATGAATACACGGATGTGATGAGAACTTCACATTTCGAAGAAGTTATTATCGGTGCGCAAATCCTCAAGGCAGTTATCGATTTAGATCTGCAAATGTTTCGGGGAGTGGGACGCGGCGAGGCCCTTAGCTGGATGCGCAAGCAAAGAAACTGCTACAACCCGACAGTGCTGGACGCCCTGGAAATTATCGAATTGGAAGATCGGGGACAAGTTCTCAGCCTTAATGTCAGCCATATCAGTGATGGTATGGTAGCCGCTGAAGATGTGATGGCAAAAAACGGAGTCATGATTATTCCGAAAGGACAGATCATCACCAAACCCCTGCTACAAGGGTTGAGAAATTTTTCTATGCAGGTCGGCGTGGTAGAACCGATCAGGGTGCAGATCGGGCAGGTAGCGGAAGAGACCTCTTCGTGAGAGGTACAAGGACTTCAAGCAACTCGTCATGAAAGAATTTGGACAAAGTTGATAAGGGGTCTACTAATATTCCTATCGGCAGACGGAGGCCAAACAGTATTCCGAATCCCATTTGTCTATTTTAGACGTATATCAGTAGTCACCACTGTAGTTGAAAATTTTTCTTTTATTCTTTTATTAAATGAAGCCTCAGCACCTTCATCAATAGTAATAACTGTGGTGACAAGAAGAAAAATTGCAAGGATAAGGAAAACTAGATCTTTTGAATGTTTCGGGTCCCACTGCTTGTAATATGCTGCTATAATCCCGAAATATAGCGACAAAAGAGGCATGATCAGCTGAATTATTGACCATGTAATCTTTGTTGAAGAATTAAATAATAAATTAACACTTTTTCCATTCTGTACCGGATCGTTGATGCCGTCTGTGAGAATATCGATTCCGCAATACCAGGCAAAAGCAAATCCTAAATAAGCCCACCACGGTATTCTGAAAAAAATATCTAAATCTTCTTTTACAAAATCCTTCTTACGCGTTTTATTTTGCATTTTTACAAAACATTTCTAATTGTTGGTTTTCGGTGTTCCCCGATGGGCGACAAGTAGCCATTTGAGAGTGTTGGATGCTTGTAGTTCTTCAGACTTTTTCGAAATGCTCGAAATCCAGACGCGATGCTTCTTCATACACAACCCAACAAGACAGAGGCAAATAAAAAAACTATACCGACCTCGAATTCCCGCAGGGGATTGCTCCAAATTCCCTCAATCACACGTGATTGCAATTCAATGTGTGTTGAGATCTCCAGAGATTTCATTCTTGAACGATCGAACACGCCCCTTTGTTCTGATTAAGTACCGGTAGGAACCGCTCCATATATTCGGAACTCATCACTCCAAGTCGGACAGCGGTTTGGGCTGACATAGTTGCGAATGTTCCATGAGCTATTGCACAGAGGGTATCCTCTTCAGAATAAATTTCACCTGTCACCAATACCAATCGCTCCGATTGTATTTCCTGTACAGAGCCCACAATGGTTAGTTTTTCTCCCACACGTAATGGTTTCAGGAAGTCTACGGTCATGGATTTTGTAACACCGATTTTCTGCACAAGATAGATAACCGACCAACCCATGATCTCATCCAGCATCGTTGAGGTGACGCCGCCATGGACAGTTCGATCCCATCCAGCCATAGCCAAGGGAACCGTCAGGAAGGAATAGACACGTAGGCCGTCTGTGAGGAATTCCATATGCAGGCCAATAGGGTTGGTTGCACCGCACCCGAAACAGGTTTGACCCTCTACGTTTGATATTTTTTTTAAGATAGCATGATTAATGAACATGAACGTACCAATCAATTTTTACCAACTTGAACAACAGCACTCGGGAACGCATGTGGCAAAAAAAAACGGGTAGCTGGATTTCTCCAACTACCCGTATATACTGGCGGGGCCGACGAGACTCGAACTCGCGACCTCCGGCGTGACAGGCCGGCGTTCTAACCAACTGAACTACGACCCCAGTATGTGTGGTGGGCGAAACAGGGATCGAACCTGTGACCCTCGGCTTGTAAGGCCGATGCTCTCCCAGCTGAGCTATTCGCCCTTAACTTAAGGTGACGGAGTATTTATCAAGATAGCGATTGTCCGTCAAGCAAAAAACATAAACCCTTCAAAGTAATACCTCATTCGCAAGCTGCACATTGCAGCACCAAGCGATGGTTTCAGTTACTGAGCCGGGGTATTGTGCGATGAGATAGTAAAGTCATTAAAAATGGATTCCAGCGATACATCCTTAAATAATATTTCCCCTTCTCGCAATATCAGCGCCTTATGCAGCACTTCATCGACATCATCCACCAGTTCGATGGTCAGACTGTTACGAATTTTCAGCGGCACATCGCGAAGATTTCGTTCGTTTTCACGAGGAATCAGCACGTTGGTAATATTGCCCCGCTTCGCTGCCAGCAACTTCTCGGTAAGCCCGCCGATAGGCAATATCCGACCTCGCAAGGTTATCTCGCCGGTCATGGCCAATTTACGGTCCACCGGTAGTTTGAGGATGGCCGAAACAATGGCTGTCGCAATAGTTATGCCCGCGGATGGCCCATCTTTGGGGATAGCTCCTTCTGGCACATGCACGTGGATGTCGATCTTCTGATAAAAATCGGAGTCCAACCCGAGGCGCATAGCACGGGAACGGACATACGACATTGCAGCCTGAGCTGACTCCTGCATGACATCACCGAGCTTACCGGTAATGGTCAGCTTGCCGGAACCGGGCATGATAGTGGCCTCGATCTGTAGGAGTTCTCCGCCGACCTCGGTCCAGGCCATGCCAGTGGTCAAGCCAATCTCATCGTGATCTTCGGCCAAGCCAAAACGATATTTGGGAACCCCCAGATAGCGCTCAATAGCCTGAGGCGAAATCCGGTATTTCTTCCGGGGTTCCTTATTTTTGAGTCGCTCACGGGCCACCTTGCGGCAGACACTGGCGATCGTGCGTTCCAGGCTGCGGACCCCCGCCTCCCTGGTGTATCGGCGGATAATTTCAAAAATTGCCTTATCGTTGAGAGCAATTTCATCCTTTTTAAAACCGTTGGCGTCCAACTGCTTAGGGAGGAGAAAATCAGTGGCAATATTCAGCTTGTCCTCTTCAGTATAACCATTCAGATGGATGATTTCCATACGATCCTGCAGTGGGACCGGGATACCATGAAGGGTATTAGCTGTGGTGATAAAAAAAACTTCGGAAAGATCGTAATCCACGTCCAGATAATGGTCATTAAAAGCATAGTTTTGTTCAGGATCCAAAACTTCGAGCAGAGCCGACGATGGATCGCCGCGAAAATCGACGCTCATTTTGTCGACTTCATCCAGACAGAATACCGGATTGATCACCCCGGCCTTTTGCATGGACAGGATGATTTTACCGGGCATGGCCCCGATATAGGTTCGCCGGTGACCACGAATTTCTGCCTCGTCGCGCACACCACCAAGCGACAAGCGAACAAACTCACGCCCCATGGCCCTGGCGATGGACCGACACACCGAAGTTTTGCCCACGCCCGGTGGGCCGACCAGACAGAGGATCGGTCCACGAATCCTTTTGACCTGGGTCTGGACTGCGAGATATTCGAGAATGCGCTCCTTGGGTTTTTCCAGGCCATAATGATCTTCGTTGAGGACATTCTCGGCCCGTTCGATATCAATTTTTGAGCGCGATTTCTTTTTCCAGGGCAGACTGATGATCGCATCAATATAATTGCGAACCACGGTGGTTTCGGCGGACATAGGCGGCATCTGTCGGAGTTTCTTGAACTCTTTTAGCACCTTTTCCTTGACCGCCTTGGGCAGGTTCTTTTTATCAATAGCCTGCTGCAGCTCAGTCAGCTCATCACCACCACCCTCGCCCTGCCCCATCTCCTCCTGAATCACGCGCATCTTTTCGGAAAGATAGTAATTGCGCTGGGTGGAACCCATTTTCTTCTTTACCTTGGCATGAATATCCTTCTCCATCTCAGAGAGTTCCATCTCCCGGAAAAGAATTTCCAGCACCTTGGCAATGCGTTGCGGCAGAGAGATCAATTCGAGGATAGACTGTTTTTCTTCAGTCTTTAGTTGGATATGTGAAGTGATCAAATCCACCATCCGGGAAGGATCATCGAGGGAGATAATTGATTTCAGGACTTCCCTCGGCAGTTTTTTATTGCTCAGGGTGTATTGATCAAAGGTTTTACGGAGTTCCCGGAGATACGCTTGCACTTCTTCCCGTTCGATATCGACATCAGGTGCCTCGACCAGTCTGACGGAATAAAAGGAATCCTCTTCGACACCACCCTCGAAAGCGCCGACAACAATAGCCCTGCGTTTACCTTCCACCAGCGCCTTAATTGTTCCATCAGGCAGACGCAATAACTGCATGACCGAGGCAAGCGTCCCCAATGAGTAGAGGTGCCGTTGTTCAGGGTCGTCGACTCGGGCATCTTTTTGGGTGACCAGAAAAATGAGCGATCGATTCTCCATGGCAGCCTCAAGCGCCAAAATCGATTTTTTCCTTCCGACCACCAAGGGGGCGACCATTCCAGGGAAAAGAACGATATCCCGGAGCGGCATTAAAGGATAGGTTTCAGCAGTCCGTTCACTCATAGGCAGATCTCAAGCTATTTTTTTTACTTCAACATTATCATAGAGGATGACAGGATACTCCCCATGGGTAATGACCTGCTCGTTGATCACGCATTCCGTTGCATGTTCGTCCGAAGGTAGTTCATACATAACATCCAGCATGCATTCTTCCATAACCGAGCGTAGCCCTCGGGCCCCGGATTTGCGCGCCAGTGCCTTCTGAGCGATGGACTTGAAAGCGCCCTCGGTGAACCGCAGAGTGACGCCTTCATATGCAAACAGCTTCTGATACTGTTTGCTCAGCGCATTTTTGGGCTCTTTCAGGATGCGAATCAGGTCTTCCTCCACTAATTCTTCCATGGTGGCAATCACTGGCAAGCGACCAACCAACTCGGGGATCAACCCAAATTTGAGCAAGTCCTCAGGTTGAATCTTGGCAAGAACCTCACCGATGGTGCGTTTGGCCTGACTCACTACCTTGGCACCAAACCCCATGGCTTGGGTGCCGGTCCGTCGCTTGATCACGCCATCCAGGCCGACGAAAGCGCCACCGACAATGAAGAGAATATTGGTAGTGTCAATACGTACCAGTTCCTGCTGAGGGTGCTTACGGCCACCCTTGGGCGGAACCGATGCCATGGTGCCCTCGATAATTTTAAGCAGCGCCTGTTGCACCCCCTCCCCAGAGACATCGCGGGTCAGGGAGGCAGAATCTGACTTCCGGGCGATCTTGTCAATCTCATCGATATAAATAATTCCCCGTTCGGCCTTTTCGATGTCGTAATCAGCAGCCTGCAACAAGCTGACCAAGATATTCTCGACATCCTCCCCTACATATCCGGCCTCGGTCAGGGTCGTCGCATCGGCGATGGTGAAGGGTACATTGAGCAACCGGGCCAAGGTCTGAGCCACCAGGGTCTTGCCGCTCCCGGTGGGACCGATCAGAATAATGTTGGATTTCTGGAGCTCTACATCGTCATCAACACCTGAATGCGTAGCATTGATCCGTTTGTAGTGGTTATGCACAGCCACCGACAGTATCCGTTTAGCGTGGTCCTGACCAATCACGTACTCGTCGAGATACGCATTGATTTCCTTGGGCTTCAGGAGCTGTTTTTCAAATTGGAAAGGTGCATTCTCAGCTTGGGGAGACTCCAGCACCATTTCATTGCACAGTTCAATGCATTCGTCGCAAATATAAACACTAGGGCCGGCAATCAGCTTGCCAACCTCTTGCTGACTCTTGCCGCAAAAGGAACACGTACAGGAGACACCATGCTCATCATGAAATTCGTTACTCACCTTTACTTCTCCCCGCCCAATTCCTCGCGACTGGTCAAAACTTTATCGATAATGCCGTACTGAGCTGCCTCGCTGGCACTCATAAAGTTGTCACGCTCGGTATCGGCCTGCACCTTCTTGATCGATTTACCGGTGTGCTTAGATAAAATGGTATTGAGATCGTGGCGCATCCTCAGGATCTCCCTGGCATGGATATCAATATCCGTTGCCTGTCCCTGGTAGCCACCCATGGGTTGATGGATCATTATCCGTGAGTTGGGCAGGGAAAACCGTTTGCCCGCTGTACCGCTGGCCAGCAGCAAAGCACCCATGGAGGCGGCCTGTCCCATGCAAAGGGTGGCAACATCACAACGGATGTACTGCATGGTGTCATAAATGGCCATACCAGCTGTAACCGAGCCACCAGGAGAATTAATGTAAAAGGTGATATCTTTGTCTGGATCATCTGCCTCAAGAAACAGCAGCTGGGCTACGACCACACTGGCAACATCGTCGTTGACCTGGCTGCCGAGAAAAATAATCCGCTCTTTCAGCAGCCGTGAATAAATATCAAAAGCCCGTTCACCGCGCGGACTTTGTTCAACAACCATGGGTACCAAGTTCATTCTTTTTCTCCAAATAACATCATAGCAGCGGAGCATTTGCCCCGCTGCCTTGTATAAACAGCTCGCAGGATTGAGGATCAGGCCTCGGTTGCTTCAGCTAAGGATTCCACGGCGGCAACTTCCGAAATTTTCGCCTGCTCCCGCAGAAAATTGAGCACTTTTTCATTATGCAGCTCATTCATGAATGGCAGGATCTCTTCGCGCCGTTGAAAATATTTCTTCACTTCATCAACAGTCATGCGATATTGCTCGGCGATACGCTGGTAGCCCCGCTGAATATCCTCGTCGGCAATCTTAATTTCCTCGACCTCGGCAATCTTCTTCAAAAGAAAATCGCCTTTGACACGCTTAACAGCTACCTCTTTGTTTTTCTCAACCAGTTCCTTAAGATTAATACCGGCGGACTCAAAAGACAATCCGCTCCGCTTCAAATTCTCTTCGGTCTGCTTGAGCATTTCCTGAATCTCATAATTCACCAACCGCTTAGGAACCTCGAAGGGATTAAGCTCGATCAGCTTATGCATGATCTTGTCATCAACATCCCCCTGCAGTGCATCATTTTTGGTTTTCTGCAGACGATTGCGGATATCCTGCTTCAGATCATCGAGGCTGGTCATCTCAGGTTTAATATCCTTGGCAAATTCATCATCTATGGCAGGCTTGATCCGAACCTGGACGTCCTTGATATCAACCTTAAATTCTATCTTTTTCCCTGCAAGAATTGGGTTTGGATAATCCGCGGGAAAATCGATCTCGTACAGAGTTTTGTCGCCCTTCTTCAGGCCAAGAAGCTTCTCTTCAAAGTCCTTCCCCAGACGGCGCATACCCATATCAACACTAAAATTCTCGTTACGCACTTCTTTCAAGGCTTTGCCGTTATCGAATCCCTGAAAATCGACAATCACCAAATCGTCCATGACGATGGCATGATCTTCATCAGCAGTCTTCAGAACAGCCTGATGACGCTGCAACAATTTAATTTCTTTATCGATTTCCTCATCGGTTACAGTCACAACCGGCTTCTCAATCTCCAACCCCTTGTACGTGTTTAATTCGATCAGCGGCTTGACATCAACCAGAGCCACATAAACAAAAGTGCCGTCCTCGGGAAAATTATGCTCAGCTATCTCGGGATGAACCACCGGTTCAATACCCTCTTTTTCAATGGCATCAAAATAAGTGTCCTGCACCAGTTTCTCGCCGACTTCAGCCACGACCTGACTCTTAAAATTCTTCTCGAGTACACTCTGAGGAATTTTGCCGCGACGAAACCCTTTCAGTTTGACCTCTTTGTTAGCTTTGGCATAGGCTTTGTCGAGAGCTGGCCCCACTGTTTCTTTGGGGAGGGTGATAGTCAATTTTCTTGTCAAATCAGAGAGGTTTTCGACGACGATTTCCATGGACTGAGATTCCTTTTTTCAGTTTTCTGCGGTTATTACCCCGACAGCATTGTTTATTTTTAGCACGCTCTCCATATCCTTCCTGCGCGCTGTGCTCGATTTTCCTAAAAATTGCTGGTGCGAGAGGGGGGACTCGAACCCCCAAGGGTTACCCCGCTGGATCCTAAGTCCAGTGCGTCTACCAATTTCACCACTCTCGCATACTGCAACATCAACTACTTACATTCAATAAATTGCCATTAACTTGACCTTGTTCCTGAATCCAGGGGACAAGAAATCAAACTGACACTAAACATCGTTCCAGCTTGACCATGTATCATTGGCGGATATGATCACTCTCGTGACCACCTATTTTCGAATCTTTTGCATCTGAAACACCCTTTCGTTTCAGATCGTGAAGATCCCAGTATATATCCGATTTTCCACACTCCCGCATCCTTTTTTTGAGGTCAGCCATAGCAGATTGCAGGGTGTCTTTTGATAATTTATTATCGGTTATAGAGGATATCAACAATTTCCACTTGGCCTTCACCTTGTTCCGGTACACAAATGCCGCATCCCATACAGCTTCAAGCCTAGATTTTCATATTATAACATTGTCCTTCGAGCCACAACCCCGCAATTTTCAGGCACAACCGATGACACTTGTTACAAACCTTCGATCATTGTGTCGGAATAAACACCCCCTCTGCCGAAGAACAGCCTGACCTTCCCTCGCCACATGAGCGTGACACGTTATAACGAACCCACCTCACCCTGGACAAGATCAGCCATGCATTGCAACAATTGATCTTTTACCGTGCCATCAAGAGCCGCCATCGCCTCATGGGTTGCGGTTCACGCAAAACGGTTATTCAACTTCATTCCATTTTTCTTATTGGTGCAAACAACTTGGACATTTCTTCTCTCATGGACTGAGGTTAGCTGAATAATAAGACTGGTTCACACACGAAAACTATCTGTTTTTAGATATTATATATGCCTCTAAAGCAACTCGCATGAGGCATCATGCCTACACAATTATCAATGTTTCACAGTT